>JAAYKL010000106.1 GCA_012522445.1 Myxococcales bacterium
ACCGGTGCCGCAGGAGCATAAGGACGATGACAACATAACCGCGAAGAACAAAAAATGCCGTGAACGGCAAACAAAATGAACCGCCGTTTTCAGTTGCCCCTGAGGTGCCTTCTCATGGAAGTGATTTGGGGCGGGGGATTTTTGGGCCGGGTACCCGCAAGGGGCACCCCTACAATTCAATCAATTCATACACGTGAACCGGAAATGCGCGGGAGCGCGAACCGCCCGTACACATCATCAACATCATCTACATTGCCAACATTCGGGCGCTGGGTGAGCGCAGAGCAAAAAAATGCATGACCCGCTGGGGCCGATGATAGGTGCTTCGCAGCGTTTCTCGCGGCGCTGCATTTCGGCGTGGCCCTTGGGCATCGGTGGCAAGCCTGTTATCGTGGCCGGAAGCAATGGCTGCGGCTTTGCACAAATGCAGCCAGAAAAGGACGCACACAGTGAAACTGATAACGGTTGCCAATCGCCTGCCGGTCACCTTTCGAGACAACGCCATTATCCGCAGCGATGGGGGGCTGGTGTCTGCGCTCGAAGGGGTGCGCCGCGACAATGAACTGATATGGGTGGGTTGGCCCGGCGGAGACGTTCCCCAGGAGGGGCGCGACGCCATGATCAAAACCCTGCGCGAGGATTTGGGGTGCGAGCCGGTGTTCCTCAGCGCCGAAGAGCGAGAGGGCTACTACGACGGTTTTTCCAATGCCAGCCTGTGGCCCATCCTCCACTACATGCCCGATTACATGGAGTACAAAGACGAGTGGTTCGACGCCTACTGGCAGGTGAACCGCAAGTTCGCCGACACCGTGCTCCGCGTAGCCCAGGACGGCGACATCGTGTGGGTGCAGGATTACCACCTGTTTCTGTTGCCCGAGATGCTCGCCGAAGCCAACCCCACGCTGCGCATCGGTTTCTTCCTGCACACGCCCTTTCCCTCTTACGAGCTCTTTCGCTGTCAGCCGCGCCGCCAAGAGTTGCTCCGGGGCGTGCTGGGCGCGCAGCTCGTCGGCTTTCACACCTTTGGCTATCTGCGCCATTTTCGCAGCTCGCTGCAGCGCATCCTCAACGTCGACTCCAACTTGAACCAGGTGCTCTGGGGCGACCACCGCGCGCGGCTGGGCGTCTTCCCCATCGGCATCGACAGCCACGGATTCGGCAAGCTCGTCAAGAGCGATGAGGTGGCGCGTTTCCGCACCGAAATCGACGCGCAGTACGCCGATCACCGCATGGTGCTCTCGGTGGAGCGCCTCGATTACAGCAAGGGCATCCCCAAGAAGCTCCAGGCCATCGAGCGGTTTTTGGAGCTGTATCCCGAGCTGGTGGACAGCATCAATTTTGTGCTCATCGCCGTGCCGAGCCGCGAAGAGGTAGACACCTACCGCGACCTGAAAGAGAGCGTCGCCCAGTCCGTGGGGCACATCAACGGTCGCTTCGCCACGGTGCGGAACATCCCGGTGAACTTCATCAACCGCTCGGTGCCCTTCGCCGAGCTGGTGGCGCTGTACTCGCGCGCCGACATGGCCCTGGTCACGCCCCTGGTGGACGGGATGAACCTCGTGGCCAAGGAGTACTTGGCCTGTCGGGAGAACGGCGACGGGGTGCTGCTGCTCAGCGAGTTTGCCGGTGCCGCCCAGGAGCTCTTCAGCGCGGTGTTGGTCAATCCCTACGACATCGACGGGGTGAGCCGCGCCATCGCCGACGGTCTGCAGATGCACATCGACGAGCAACGGGAGCGCGTCCTGCCCATGCGCCAGCGCATCCTCGAGTACAACGCCGACCGCTGGACCGAAGACTTCTTGGCCCACCTCGATGCCTCCAGCGATGACCAGCAAGCCACCGCCGGTTACCAGAGCGCGCGGCGCGACGTGTTGGCCGCCTTGCAACCGCCCGGTACGTCCCTCCACCTCTTCTTGGATTACGACGGCACGCTGCGTGAGTTTGAGCGCAACCCGCTCGACGCCGTGCCCACCGCGGAGATGCGCGATTTGTTTCGGCAACTCGACGCTTGCGCGGACTGCCACGTCTTCATCGTTAGCGGGCGCAGCCAGTCTTTTCTCGATGCGCACTTTGGCGATTATCGGTTTGGCTTGGTGGCGGAGCACGGCTATTGGGTGCGCCTCCCCGGTGCGGATTGGACCCTGCTGAAGAACGACGCCGATTTGTCGTGGAAGGCGCAGATTATGCCGATCTTTCAGTTTCACGCGCTGTCGACACCGGGCAGCTCCGTGGAGGAGAAGCGCTCCGCCCTGGTGTGGCACTACCGCAAGGCCGACCCCGAGTTCGGCGCCTGGAAGGCCAACCACCTCATCGGCGAGCTCACCGAATCCATCAGCAACCTGCCGGTGGAGATCCACCACGGCAAGTGCATCGTCGAGGTCAACTCGCAGCACATCTCCAAGGGCATCGCCGTTGAGCGGGCGATGAAACAGGTGCCCCCGGGCGGCGTCGCCGTTTGCATCGGTGACGACCAGACCGATGAATCCATGCTGCAGTTGCGCTTCGATAATTTCTTTCCCATCAAGGTGGGGGAGGGCGCCACGGCGGCCACGTACCGCATTCCGTCTCCCAAGAAGGTGCGCGCGTTTCTCAGCGATTTGATCGCCGCAGCCAAGGCGCCGTAAGGGCTGGCGAGCGCGGGCCAGTCGCCGCACGACACGGCGAGGTAAGGACATTACATGGACAGAAGCAATTACAACTGGGGCGTGGTGGGCAATTGTCGCAGCGCGGCCATCATCGACAACCGCGGCGATGTCATCTGGCTTTGTTTGCCCGACTTCGACAGCGCGTCGCTGTTTGCGGCCATGCTCGACGCCGAAAAAGGCGGGCGCTTTGGCTTTCGCCTAACCGGCGCGTGGGACATCCAGCAGCACTACCGGCCGCGGACCAACATCTTGGTGACCCGCTTCGAAAACAAGGAGCGCGCACCCGGGGTGCCTCGCGACATCTTTGAGGTGCACGACTTCATGCCGCGCTACCGGCACGCGGGAAAGGGCAACGAGTACTTCACCCCGCCCGAGCTGATCCGCTACGTGCGCCACATCAGCGGCCGCCCCACGTTCTCCGTGCATTTTGCCCCGGCGCTGGACTACGCGCGCAGCGAGACGGCTTTCGAAAAGCACAAGACCTACATCAAGGCCATCTCGACGAGCGGGAGCTACGAGTCGGCGTATCTGTACAGCTCGTTCGATTTCGACGACATCCTCGACGGGCGCCCCATTGCCCTGGAGTCCGACGGTTTTTTGGAGCTCTCCTATCACCAGAAGCTCCACCCGCAACGCATTGAGCGCATTTATTTAAAGATGCAGAAGACCGAGGTGTATTGGCTCGACTGGGTGGACCGCAACGGCGAAACCGCGCACTACAACGACGCGGTGATCCGCTCGGCCCTGGTGCTGAAGCTGATGGTGTATCAACCCACGGGCGCTGTGTTGGCGGCCGTTACCACGTCGCTCCCCGAGACCATCGGCGAGCCGCGCAACTGGGACTACCGCTTCTGTTGGATTCGCGACGCCTCAATGACCATTGCGGTGTTCACCGACTTGAATCACGCCCAGACCATGCGCCGCTACATCTCTTACATCCTGGGATTGCTTTCGACCAAGGAGAGCAAAATTCAAATCATGTACGGCATCCGCTCCGAGAAAGAGCTCGAAGAAAAAGTGCTCGAACATTTGGCGGGCTACCTGGATTCGCGTCCGGTGCGGGTGGGCAACGCCGCGTACACGCAGCCGCAAAACGATGTGTACGGCGTGCTGCTGGATGTGCTGTTCAAGAGCCTGAAATACCTCGACCTGAAGCTCGACGAAAACGAGGAGCTCTGGACCATCGTGCGCATGCTGGTGCGTACGGTGCTCGAGCGGTGGCGCGAGCCCGACAGCGGCATCTGGGAGTTCCGCGGGACCCGCCAGCACTTTGTGTACTCCAAGGTCATGTGCT
Organism: Myxococcales bacterium; assembly: GCA_012522445.1. Taxonomy (GTDB): domain Bacteria; phylum Myxococcota_A; class Polyangia; order JAAYKL01; family JAAYKL01; genus JAAYKL01. The sequence goes on from JAAYKL010000106.1 coordinate 3,940, forward strand.
GGGTGGCGGTGGATCGCGGCGTGCGCATCGCCGAGCGGTTGGGCATGTCGCACTATGTCAACGCGTGGCGCGTGCAGCGCGACATCATCCACGACGACGTGTTGCAACACGGATGGAATGCCCAGATCGGCGCCTTCTCTCAGTACTACGGCGCGCCGCACTTGGACGCCGCCAATTTGCTCATGGAGTACTACGGCTTCATCGACGCGCAGGACCCGCGCTTTGTCTCGACGGTGATGCGCAGCCGCGAGCAACTGTGTCACAAGGGATTGATGTACCGCTACAAGACCGCCGATGACTTTGGCTACCCCTCCTCGGCGTTTACCGTGTGTACCTTTTGGCTCATCTACGCCCTGCACCGCATCGGCATGCCCGACGACGCCCTGGCGCTCTTCGAAAAAGTGCTCTCCTACCGCAATGGGTTGGGGCTGCTCTCCGAAGACATCTGCTTTGATACCGGGCGCCAACTCGGCAACTTTCCGCAGGCCTATTCGCACCTGGCGCTCATCACCTGCGCGCGCCTGTTCTCCCAGGACCAGGACGGGGACATACCGCCGTTGTTGTAGGGGGGCGGGCTTCAGTAGGCCCCGTCGAACTCGGCGTCTGGATCCGTGGGGGCGTTGTTGCGGCGGTTGTTGCGGTTGCGGTCGGCCTTGGCGTCGCGTCCTCGTCGGCTCGCGCGGGCCTCACCCTCGCCGTCGATGTCGTCCAGATCGTCGGCGTCGATGTTCTCTTCCGACTGGCGCGGGCGGGTGCTCTGCGACGGCCGGGCTTCGCTTCCCTTTGCCGCTGTGGGGGTGATGCGCTCGGCTTCAGGGGGCGGTCCGAAGTCGCTCTTTAGCTTCTTCTCCAGCTTGTTGATCAACACGCTCTCCACATAGGAAGGCTGGTGGTTCAACTTCACCTGCACGCGCACGTAGCGGCGGTCTCCACTCTCAATGGGCAGCACCTCAATGGCGCCGGTCATGAGCCGGTCCGACTCCTTGTACTCGAAGAGCAAGTAGCCGCTCTCCATGTCGCGTTCGATGAGCTGGTAACCGAGGTCTACGCGGATGAGGCGCACGGCGCAGCGCCAAATGAGCGACTCGCCGTAGGTGAGGTTGCGGCTGACAGCGGCATGGGACGGGGTGGCAAACGACCCCGCGGCCAACAACAAAGCGAGCGACACAATGCGCAGAATTTTCATCGCGACACCTCCATGTGGTCAAATGTATTTGATTGTGCCACTCGAAGGCAATTTTTCGGCGCAATCTGCCCGTTTGGCGCGGCGGACAGGGCGGCGTTTCGGCGGCCAGCAGGGCCAGGTTTCTTTGGTATTTGCCCACGCCTTCGCCTATAATGCGTGCGATGCATCCGATTGGCACCATTTCCCTCACGACGTCTGATGCGCAGGTTCTCGACGCGGTTCAAGCAGCCTGCGAGCAGCACAATATTGTGTTGCGTCACAGCGAGTCCCCGGCCCAAACCCTCGCCCACCTCGCACAATATCCGCTGGTGCTCTTCCTCGTGGATCTGCGCCGCCCCACCGGTGCCATGCTGCAGCTCTGCGCCGACATCAAAATGCACGCCCCCCATCCAACAGGGGTCATCGCCCTCACCGAAGTCAAAACCCAACTGCCCGCGTCGCCCCAGGAGTCCCGCATCGACGACGTGCTGCTGTGGCCCTTTGTCCCGCTCTCGTTCTCGGTGCGCTTGCAGGCGCAGATGCAGCGCCTCGACACCGCCGCGCGCCTCGCCTACAAAATTCAAGACTCCTGGACCCTCATTGAGATCACCAGCAAGTTGGTGGGCAAAAGCGATCTGCTCGGCAGCCTCTTCGACATGGTGTCCATCCTGTCCAAGGTGCTCGAAGCCGATCGCGTGTCGGTGGTGTTGGTGCGCCCCGAGGGCGACTTCGGATTGGTCATCGCCTCCAGCGACGATCGCGACGTGCAAAATCTCGCCATCGATCTCTCGGGCTACCCCGAAATTCGCCGCGTGCTGAACAACAAGGAGCCCCTCATTATCTCCGATGTCGACAGCTCAGCACTCTTCGAAGGGGTCCGCACCCGCGTGCGTTCCGCCCACGTGTCGTCGTTGGCCTTGTTCCCCATCATCGAAGACGACGAGGTGCTCGGCGTGATCTTTTTGCGCTTCTTGACCCGCCGCACCTCCCTCGAACAGCGCGCCTTGGTCTTTTGCCAAACCGTGGCCAACGCCACGGCCATCGCCTTGCGCAACCACGAAATTCTCGTCTCCCTGCGCGAAAAAGACGCGCACATCCAGCAGGTGCGATCCGAGGCCGAACAGCGCCTGTCCCAGCTCAAGCCCTACGAAGACTTCTTCCAACACTCCCTGGACGGCATGGTGGTGTTGAGCGACACTGGCGTCATCTTGTTCAGCAACCCCGTGGGGGCCGCCATGTTGCGCAGCACCCCCGGCGAAATCAAGGGAGCGCCGTTCTCGGGGTTCTTGGCCTTGCCCCAGCGCGATCGCCTCGAAGCGTTGATCTTCGAAAATGAGCGCGGGCAAAAAGTCTCCATCGACCTGACCATCACCGCCACCGACGGCCTGGACCGCACCATCTCCACTTCGTGTGCGCCCATCGGCGCTGGCGGCATGATCCTGCTCACCCTGCGCGACGTCACCGACGAACGCCGCACGGCGCGCCGCCTCATCGACGCCCAGGAGCGCCTCATCGAAACCGAGAAGCAAAGCGCCGTCATGGAGATCGCCGGGGCCGCCGCCCACGAGATGAACCAACCGCTCACGGTGATTCTGGCCAGCGTGGCCATGTTTCGCCGCATCTTGCACGAGCCGCCGCCCGAGGCCACACGCCTTTTGTCCACCCTCGAACAGGAGACCGATCGCATGGCCGGCATTATCCGCCAGCTCTCCAAGTTGACCGACTACGCCACCAAAGACTATGTGGGCGACACGCGCATCATCGATCTCGACAAGGCCGCCACCGATGTCCCCAACCCCTCTCGCGCCCCGGAGAAACCCTATTGAACGACCAGCGCATATTTGTGGACGCCGCCTTTTTGGACGGCTTGATCACTGTCTCCAAGCACCTGCACGTCACGATGTCCGAGGACGCCATCATCGATTTGTTCTCGGGGGTCTTCGAAAAAGTGATGCCCGGTCGCCTGGTGTGCATTCGCACTGTGCGCGGCTCCAGCGCCCTCAACCTGGTGTACGCCAACGGCAAGCTGCGCGCCGATCGACGCGACGTGTTTGGGGTCGCGGCGGGAGCCACCGAGGGGCTCAAGCTGCTCCCCGAAGAGGAAGCCCACATCTTTGCGTCGCCCTTGATCCAGCAAACCGCCGAGTATGCGCCCCTGTTTGAAAACGCGCACACGGGCTTTTCCCTGCTGCTCTGCGATCGCATCCAGCTCTACGGCGCCCTCACCATTGAGTACCCCACTGTCCAAGACGCCTTCTCCCTGGAGGCCGACCGGCAGATGGTGCTCCCCTTTGTGCACCACCTGGTGGCGGCATTGCGCAACGCGCAGTTAATGACCGAGACCCTGCGGCTCAAGGAGTACTGGGCCAAGCTCTTCGACAACGCCAACGCGCCGGTGGTGGTGGTGGATCGCGAGCAGCGCATCACCATGATGAACCGCGCCTTCGCCGACATGGTGGGCCTCGATCGCGACGCCTTCACCGGCGAAGACTTCCTGTCCCTCATTCCCAGCGACAACCGGGCGCGGCTCTTGCCCTTTATCATCAACGCCATCCGCGGCGAGCCCTCGGCCAACATCGAGATGTGCTTTCCGGTGCACAACAGCGAGGACGTCGCCTACATCGCCTTTAACGCGGCGCCCTTGCGCGACGAAAACAACGCGGTGGCCGGGGTCATCTTGGTGGGACAAGATCTGACCATGGTGCGCGAGCTGCAGCGCCAGGTCATCCACACCGAAAAGCTCGCTACCTTGGGACAAGTGGCCGCGGGCGTGGCCCACGAGCTGAACAACCCGCTGACCTCCATCATGGTGTACTCGAGCTATCTGTCGAGCAAACTCGCCGGCACCTTGGAGGCCGAGGACCTCAAAAAGCTGACGCGCATTCACGGCGGGGCAAAGCGCATTCAGAAGTTTACCCGCGACCTGGTGACCTACGCGCGTCCCTCGGATGAGCCTCCCGAGTTGGTCGACATCGTGAAAACCCTGGAGCACGCGATTTCATTTTGCGAGCACACTTTGCACAGCGCTCACGCCAACATGGTGCTGTCGCTGGCCGACGACATTCGCCCGGTGTACGGCGTGCCGAGCCAGTTCGAGCAAGTGTTTGTCAACCTCATCGCCAATGCCTGTCACGCCTTGCCATCTACGGGGGGCGACATCCACATCACCGCGGTACAAGAGGACGCCCAACGCGCATCCATCACCATCGCCGATTCCGGTGGCGGCATTTCGACCACCCACCTGCAGCGCGTGTTCGAGCCTTTTTACACCACCAAGGAGATCGGCAAGGGCACGGGGCTGGGCCTGCCCATCGTCCGCAACATCTTGAAAAACCACAACGCCACCATCGCGGTGACGAGCGAACCCCAGCGCGGCACGTCCTTTGTGATTGTGTTGCCCACCACGTGACCCCGTTGCAAAACACTGAGGCAGACGACGCGATGAAGATTTTGGGCATTGAGAGTTCTTGTGATGAAACCGCCGCCGCCGTGGTGAGCGAAGCCGGGGTGCACGCCGACGTGGTGTCGACGCAGATCGCCACGCACCAGCCCTATGGCGGTGTGGTGCCCGAACTGGCGAGCCGCGATCACATGCGCCAAATTTCGCGGGTGGTGTCCGAGACCATGACCCAGGCCCAGTGCGACTGGTCGGATATTGACGCGGTGGTGGCCACCCAAGGGCCGGGGCTCATCGGCGCGTTGGTGGTGGGGCTCCAGGCGGCCAAGACCATTGCCATGGCGCGCGGCATTCCCTTTGTGGGCGTCAACCACCTGCGGGGTCACATGTTGGCGGCGCGCATTCCCGGCGAAGCCAACGCCATTCCGGCGTATCCCTACATCGCGTTGTTGGCCTCGGGGGGGCACACGGGCATCTACCAGGTCGACGCCCACGACCGCATCACGTGCTTGGGACAAACCCGCGACGACGCGGCTGGCGAGGCCTTCGACAAGGTGGCCAAGGTGCTGGGGCTGGGCTATCCCGGCGGACCCATCATCGATCGCCTGGCCCAGACACCGGGCGACGAAGTGACCTTTCCCCAATCCCTGCGCCAGCGTCGCTCTTACGAGTTTAGCTTCTCGGGCATCAAGACCGCCGTGGCCCAATACGTGGCCAACGCGATGAAGGCGCACGGCGACGCCCCCCTTCCCGATGAAGAGCTGCTGGCCGTCGTGCGGGGATTTCAACGCGCTGTGGTCGAGACCCTTGTGCGAAAGACGGTGCTGGCAGCGCGCGAAAAGCAAATTCCCCGCGTGGTGCTGGCCGGAGGTGTGGCGGCCAACAGCGCCCTGCGCGCCCATGCCCAGGAGGCGTGCGATGATCGCGACCTGCAGTTGTTCATGCCTCCGCGTCACCGCTGCACCGACAACGCCGCCATGATCGCCTGGGCGGGGCTGCTCTCCTTTCGCGACGGCATGCGCACTCCCCTGAGTGCTTCTCCGCGCGCAAGCTGGCCTCTGTAGACATGCGCGTTTTGGGATTGGATCCGGGGACGCATCGCGTGGGGGTGGCCATCTCCGACGCGCTGGGGCTGACCGCGCAACCCCTGGCGGTCATCGACATTTCGGGCGGACAGTCGTCGCGCCTCATCCCCGCCCTCGCGGAGTTGTGCCGGCAATACGAGGTGACGCGCGTGGTGCTGGGCATGCCGCTCACGCTCTCCGGAGAAGACCAAGGCGTGGGGGCGCGGCGGGCGCGGGCCATGGGGGCTGCCATCGAAGAGCGCCTGGGGCTTGAGGTCATTTACGTGGACGAGCGCTTCACCACCGATGGTGCCCAACGCGTATTGCGCGAGGGAAATGTGCGCCGCAAAGCGCGAATACAGGTGGTCGACAAGGTGGCCGCCGCCCTGATTTTGCAAAGGTATCTCGATGGGCAGCGCGAAGAGGCATAGGGCGAAACAGCAACGCACTTGGCATCGCGGGGGCGCGTTGGGGTTGCTGTTGGTGGCGGTCTTGGTTGGGGCGGCGTGGATGGAGTTGTTTTGGCGCTTTCCCAAGCGGCCCTTGGGGAACGAGGGGGTGGCGGCCGAAGTGGTTGTTGCCAAAGGCGCGGGTCCCGTGGCCATCGCACAGCAATTGTCGGCGCACGGACTCACGGCGGCGCCGCAGCGCCTGGCCTGGTGGTTGCGTCTGAGCGGACAGTATGCGCGCATTCGCGCCGGCACATACGCGCTCTCCGGTGGCATGAGTCCGGCAGAGGTGGTAGCGGTGCTGTCACAGGCAGGCGGCGACCGGGATCGCGGCGTGCGGGTTACCTTGCCCGAAGGCAAAACCCTGGTGGACATGGGCGCCATCTTCGAAGCGGCGGGGCTTGTTTCGGCGGCGAACTTTTTGGCGGCGGCCACCGACTCGGCGCTGATGCAGCAGCTCGATATCCCCTTTGCCAACGCCGAGGGCTACCTGTTCCCCGACACGTATTTTTTCAAGCCCGATGCGACACCGGTTCACATCGTTACGGTCTTGCACCAGCGCCTGCGCGATCAACTCCTGGCCTACGGATTGCTCCGCTCACGCGGCGAGACGGCCCAACGCATTATTCTGGCTTCCATTGTCGAGGGCGAGGCCCGGGTGCGGGATGAAGCCCCTCTCATCGCCGGTGTGTACCAAAATCGTCTCAACCCCGCGCTCTTTCCCCTGGGGCGCCTGCAGGCCGACCCCACGGTGGCCTATGGTTGCAATGAGCTGGTGCGTCCCCGGGCGCCTTCTTGCGCCACTTTCAAGGGCATGCTGGGCAAACTGCAGCTCGCAGACAGCGCCAATCCCTACAACACTTATCGCCACGCCGGACTGCCACCGGGACCTATCTGTGCGCCATCCCTGCCCGCGTTGCAGGCGGCCTTTCACCCGGCGGACACGCCTTACCTCTACTTTGTTGCGGGGGAAGGTGGCCGGCATCGCTTTGCCCAAACCCTGGAAGCGCACAACCGCAACGTGCAGCGCTATCGCGAGGCCCAACGAGCCGCGCGCGTTAACGAGCCCTAACGCGGCTGGATTAACTCTGGGCTTTACTCACTCTGAGGGAGTTTTAAATCTCGTAAATCTCTCTAAGAGAGAATCTCGAAATCTCTCTAAGAGAGTTCCAAACGACTCTGAGAGACTTTCTATGACGGCCTCAAAAGAAGCGCTAAAGGGCGAAAATGGGCCGAGAAAATGGACCGAGTGCGCGTTCGGCGGGTGATGCAGAAGAAAATTTGGCAAAAAGAAAACGCTAAAAAACGCATTGAAGAGACGAGAGATACACCCCCGCACTGGCACGGCCATGCGGTGCAAAAATTGACCT
>JAAYKL010000107.1 GCA_012522445.1 Myxococcales bacterium
ATCGCTCGTTCCAATATAACACCCTCGGTGCGCGCATGCTCAACCCGAAACAACGCCGCCACAAAATTTTCCGGCGACATTTCCGCGAGGTCCTTTTCTTTCAGGTCCTTCATTTGCAGCAAGAAGAACGCCATCCGCGGCGAAAAGCGCGAGAGCGCCGGGTCCATCTCGTAAATGAGGCTGGCCACCTCGCAGCTATAATTCCAGGGCTGCTGCCCACTGTAGAGCACGAATGGCAAAATCGGCGGAAAGAGTCTGCCTCTGTCGGTGTCGATCATCTGCTTGGTTTCGCGCAGATGTTCCATCAGCAATCCCACGTACGTCATCATGCGCTGGGGCATGTAGCGGTTTGGCGTGGATTGAAACTCCATCATCAAGCACACGAGCATCTCGCTGTTGGCGACATTCACGCGCCACACGATGTCGTGGAACCGCTTGTCCAAGCGATTGCTGATTTTCTCAGTCGGCAGCAGCCGAAGCGTGCTGAAGTCGATTTTTTCCACCCACTCGTGACTGACAAACCCCCGGATGAGTTTTTCGATCGCCTCGGGTTGGCTGAAGATTTTTTTGAATCCCGCATCGTGGTTGGACAAGTGGCCTCCTTTGGCGGAAGGGTAGCTGCGCGTTGCGTCGTGCTTTTCGCTTCATGTTGCGTTGTGCATTTCGCCGCATGTTGCGTTGTGCATTTCGCTGCGCGTGATTCCGCTACTGGTACATCGGCCGCTTTTCGGGAAAGTTTCCTGCTGAGCGCAAAAAAGATTCTTTTTGTGCTGATTTTTGGCGCGGCATCCCACCGGTCCCACGGGTCCCACTGGTCCTATTTCCCCGCGCGCACACCGCCCAACATACTGTTTTCATTAATGTAATCGTTGCATGGGCGCCCCCTGTGGTCGCCCGTTGTTGCGGGTGCCCTGTCCCCCGTGTCTGCCCTTTCCCTTAATGGAGACGCGCCAGGGGCGAGCCCGCAAGAGCCGTTCTGGGTCATTTGGCGGAGCAAAAATGTTTCCTGCAAAGCGCAAAAAAACATTGCCGCAGTGGGTGTTTTTACGTGCCAATGGGTATCTCGTGTTTAAATGAGGGCACAACTTTTATGAGAGGAGATCGCCGTGAACACAGTGAAGCATTGGTGGCCATTGTGGGCCCTGGTGAGCCTTGTGGGCTTTGCGGGCTGCGGTTCGGATACAGGCAAATCCCCGGCGAATACAGCAGATGAGCCGCAAGACACTGGGGATGCGCCCGGCACGCCCGACAGCGACAATCCCGGCAAACCCACGGACACCGGGGACGAACCCCCAGACACCGGGGACGAACACCCAGACACCGGGGACGAACCCTCAGACTCCGGGGACGAGCCCCCAGACACCGGGGACGAGCCCCCAGACACCGAAACGGCACCCGAGAACACCGACGACACATCGGGGCTTTGCGCCGACGGCACCTTTGATCACGACGGCGATCCCGCAACGCCGTGCGTGCCCCTGACGGTGTGCGGCGACAATGAATACGCCGCCATCGCCGCCAGCGCCACCAGTGACCGCACCTGCGCACCCTGCCCGGGCAAATCCACCAGCAAGGGCCCCAACGCCGCGTTTTGCACGCCGTATCAACCGATTTTCCGCGCCATTATGGCGAGCCACCACCACACTTGTGCCCTCGATCAGGACGGCGTGGCCCACTGCTTTGGCCACAACGATGAAGAACAAGCTGCCCCGCCCAAAGATGTGCACTTCACCACCCTCGCCGCCGGGGCGTATCACACCTGTGGCCTGGATGCGGACGGCAAGTTCCACTGGTTTGGCAGCAACGGCGACAGCCAAAACAATTTGCCGGATTTGACCTTCACCGCCATTGCTGCGGGCAGATTCCACACCTGCGCCCTGGACACGGACGGCAAGGCCCATTGCGCTGGCAATAACGGCGCTGGTCAGGCCCGTCCACCGGATGGGGTTTTCACCGCCATCACCGCGGGCGTTGATTACAACTGCGGGATTCGCGCCGGAGACCGCATCGCCATTTGTTGGGGCGAACAGGCCCAAAATCTCTGGCGATAAGGCCATTTGCAGCGGCGGGCACGCAGGAAAAGGGCACCCGCAAGGGGCACCCCACAAAATAAATCCATCAATTCGGCTCGATGCACGCCGACAAAGCCAAGTCCAGGCGGCGGTCGTCGGTCAACACCGCATCCGGAATGGAGACGCGCCAGGGGCGAGAGGGTCCCAGGGGCTGACAAAAGGCCCCCGCCACGCCCCGCGGACAAAAAATCCGCACGTGAAAGTGGTCGTCGTGGGGCGCCGCCCCCGTGGGTTGGTGCAGCACGCGCTCCGCGCGATCGATCAACTCCCACGATTCGCCCTTACGCACCGCAAACGACAACAAGCGGGCCTTTACCGACGCGCTGACAAAGATCCACTGTATGTCGGCCTCATCGCCCTGCAGCAGGCTGCGCACCACCGCCCAGTTTCGCGCCGTGTCAAAGCGCACCACCCGCATGCCCCGCAAACCGAGGCCGAAGCGATCGATGCGCGTCGCGGCAGAGGCGGCCACGGGTTGCCCCGCCATGTCCGTTAAGAAAAACGCCAAGTCCACATCCCGGCCCGTGCGGTGCGACGCGTGCTCGCTGATCCACCCACCGTGGGGCGCGCTGAGATCGCCGACGTGCAACACCGCATCGGGATGGGCGTGCGACAAACGCTCGGCGGTTCCCGACAACAGCGCGACGAGCTCATGCGTTCCAAAATGCCGGCCGCGCTTTCGGTAGTCGACGCACAACGCTGTGGGGGTGAACACCGCCGGAGACGAGAGCGCGCCGCAATGGGGAGCGCCCACGCTTTCAAACGCGGACTCCACCCCCAACACCCACGGCACACAGGCGCTGAACCACGCGGTGGCGCACAACAGGACACACGCGCATGCCGGCGAAACGCGCGCAGCCCTCACGGCGCCTTATCATCCTTCAAAGCCAGCAGTTGCCCGCAGGCAGCGTGGATATCGTCCCCGCGTTTCTTGCGCAAAAACACCGACAACCCTTTGGCGATCAAAATGTCTTGAAAGCGCTGCACCTGTTCTGGCGTAGGCGGCTGCAGCGCCGTTTTGTCGTGCGGATTGAGCGGCAGCAGGTTGACCTTGGCGCGTATGGGGGCCAGCAGACGCACCAGTTGCCGCGCGTCTTCCTCGCTGTCGTTAACGCCGCGCACCATCACATACTCAATGGTAAAGCGCATGCGATCCGGCAGCGGGTATCGCTTCAGCGTTTGAATGAGGTCGGCCACCGAGACCGAAACATTGGGCACCAGTTGGCGGCGCACCGCATCGTTGGCGGCGTGCAGCGAGATGGCCAGCGACACCTTGCCACCCGTCAACTCGCCCAGCTTTTCAATGCCGCGGCGAATGCCCACAGTGGAGATGGTGACGCGGCGCTGCGACAAATCCATGCCGTCCTGGTGGCAAAGCAACTGCAGGGCGCGGGAGACCGCGGCGAAGTTTTGCAGGGGCTCGCCAACGCCCATGAACACCACGTTGCGCAATTGCTCTTCCGGCTTGTAAAAGGCGCGGGCGATAAAAATTTGCCCGATGATTTCGGCCGCCGTCATGTTGCGCAGCAAACCAAAGGCGCCGGAGCGACAAAACGCGCACCCCACGGCACAGCCCACCTGCGATGAGATACACTGCGTCAGCGTGTTGCCCTCGGGGATCAACACCGTCTCTACCCGCAGTCCGTCCGCCAGGCACACCTCGATTTTCCTCGTGCCGTCCCGCGAGGTGAAGTGCTGGCCCGCTGTGACAGGCAACAACGGCGCATGGCGATGCAACAGGGCCTTTACATCTGCGGGGAGATTGGTCATCTCATCGGGCGCCAAAACCCCTTTGCGGTGCAGCCATTGAAAGACCTGCATCCCGCGGTAGGCCGGAAAGCCCTGGGATTGCAAATACTGCGACAATGTCTCGGGCAGCGCGCTGATAAAATCGAATCGTTCGCCAGAATCCATATTCACCTCGGCCCGGATACTAATGGGTCATCGGGGCGTGTCAATCAACACAACGAGGCGTTGACAACCACATTGAAATACAGCAAAATTGAAAACTCAACACACACAAAAAAGAGCCAACTGCGCAAGGCCGCGAGGTGAAAGCGATGAAAACCGCGAAACAAAACCCACTTTTGTTGCTGGTGGATGATGACCCCAAAATCCTCTCCATTCTCAAAAAACGCCTGCTCCTCCTCAATTACGATGTCGTCACCGCCGAAAACGGCCATGACGCCTGGCGCATTGCCCAAGAGAATCATCCCGACGCCATTATCCTCGACATCATGATGCCCGGCATGAATGGCTGGGAAGTCTGCCGCGCCATTCGCTCCGATCCCGCGCTGCAACACACGCCCATCCTCACCCTCTCGGGCATCAGCGAAAGCTTGAATGATCTCACGTCGCCGCTCTTTGGCGCCAACGCCCACCTCGACAAACCCTTCGAATTCACCGCGCTGGTTTCCGCCGTCAAATCGCTGCTGGCCCCGCCAAATTAAAAAAGCCCGCTGCGAAGGCAACGAGCTTTTGCGAGAGCGGGATACGAGATTTGAACTCGCGACTTCCAGCTTGGGAAGCTAGCACTCTACCACTGAGTTAATCCCGCGCGAAGTGTCCGAACGATAAAGACACGCGCGAAGCCGGTCAAGAATTTTGTTGTCAGAAGTGGCGACACCCGAAACCGATGCGCCGCGAGGACTACTCTTTTTTGGGCGTGGAGATGGTGCGTATGGCCGCAACTTTGTGTGGTTGCGTTTTGTCCATATCGCCCTGATGTCGGTATCCCAACACATTGAAGACATTGATGGGCTTGGATTTTCCCTTGGCCTGCACGTTCTCCAAGGGCACGCAATCGAACTCGGCCCCCAGGTGGGCGCGGGTGGCTTCGCTGATGACCACTTGGGCGGCCTCCGCCGCTGAGCAAAGACGCGCCGCGGTATTGACCGTGTCGCCGATCACCGAATAGCTCATGGTGCGCGTAGACCCGATGTAGCCCGCCACCAACTCGCCCGTGTTAATGCCGATGCCGATGTGAATGGCCTGCTTGCCGTCGGCGGTGCGCAACGCGTTGAAGTCGACGAGCGCTCGCTGCATGTCCACGGCAGCGCGCACAGCCCGCGCAGGGTCGTCGTTGTGCGACATCGGCGCGCCCCACAGCACCATAATTTCGTCGCCGACAAATTTGTCCACGGTGCCCTCGTGCTTAAACGCGATGTCCACCATGATTTCGAAATACTCATTGAGCATCTGCAGCACATCCGCCGCTGCCATGTGCTCCGACATCGAGGTAAACCCGCGGATATCGGCAAACAAAATCGTCGCCACCCGCGCCTCGCCGCCCTTCTGCACACTGAGCTGCCCCGAGACCACCATCTCGGCCAAGTCCGGCGACAGCAAGCGCGAAAAACGCTCGCGCGTGATGGCGTCTGTTTCGATTTTCTTGGCCATGGAGATGTTTTTGATGAACTGCCCGGTTTGGTTGCCGATGTTGGACAGCAGGTGCAGGTCCTTTTCGGAGTACGCGTTTACCGCCACCGAAGAGTCGATCAAAATGCAGCCCAGCAATTCGTCTTGGTGCATGATCGGCACGGCCATGGAGGAGCGGATGCCCTGCATGATCATCGACTTGGCCTCTTTAAACCGCGTGTCAATCTGCGCGTCCGACGAGAGAACGCCCGCCTTTTCCTTTTGCACTTGGTTGACCAAGGTCGACGAAATCACCAGTTTGTCTTCGGGCTTTTTCATCTTGTAGGCGCGGGGTTTTAGCGCGCCCTTTTCATCGGCCAGCAAAATCACACCGCGATCGCAGTTCAAAAACGAAAACGTGCTCGTCAGTATTTTTTGCAACACGCTATCCAGGTCTAAGTCGAGGCTGACCTCGCGCTGCAATTCGTAAGTAACCCGCAGTTTTTCGTAGTCCGCGCGCAGGTGTTTTTCGTCCTGAATTTCTTTTTCGGGCAAAAAGCGATCTTGGGTGGCCGCAATTTTGGTGCGCACATGGCTCTGCAGCGCGCCCTCGCTCATGTCGACCACTTGCTGCACTTCTGCCGCTACCTCATCGCTGAGAAACATACAGCGCGTGCCGCCAAAGGTGATCTCGTCGCCGTCTTGCAGCCGGACTTCTTCGGCAATCCGCTGGCGATTGACGTAGCTGCCGTTCAGACTGCCCAGATCGCGAAACCAATATCCGGTGGCCCGGTCATACGTAATGAGGGCGTGTTCTTTCGACATGATGCGGTCGAGAATTTGGATGTCGTTTTGTGGCTGCGGGAGTCGCCCAATCTTGTTGTGCTCTTTCAGTTGAACTTCTCTGCGACCGTGCTCATCAAAAATTACCAATTTGGCCATTTATCACTCTTTGGCTTTCGGCGCCGACAACAGGGCCAGCGTCTATTTTTCAACCCTCACCGTGCATTTTTTCATCGCGCCATCGGTGCGCTGCAAATCAAAACGGACGCTGCCCTTTACTTCGGTCTGCTCCGTCTGAGAGATGCTGAGCTTCTGCAAAATATTGTTCCAACACTTGGCCACTGCAGCGTTGCTCGAGTTCCTGGGGATGAGTTCCGACAGCTTGTTCACGCCGGACTTCACGGTGTAACCAAACAGCGCAGAGGCGGCGCCATCTTTAACGCAATTTTTGATGGCACTTTGCTGGTTGATCAAAGCCTTGGCCACGCCACTGGGAACGCCGACGCCCTTGGTGTGTGAGCTAATCGTGCAGGCAATCTCCGCAGGGATTTTTATGTCCTCGGGGATTTTCACGTCCTCGGGGATTTTCACGTCCTCGGGGATTTTCACGTCCTCGGGGATTTTTACATCCTCGGGGAGTTCCACGCCCTCGGGGAGCTTCACGCCCTCGGGGAGCTTCACGCCATCAGCGGGTTTCGGCGTTGTGGCAGCAGGTGTTTTGTTGCTGGTGCTGGGGGTGCGCGCCGCGGTGCCGCCAGAACTGGACGCAGCCTTGTCACTGCCGGTTTGCGGAACGACCGCCAAGGGCGCCGGCCCCGGTGGCAGGGATTGCTGCGCAGGCGTCCCCGAAGCAGCGGAGTCGCCCACAGGTGCTTGCGCCACGCCCCCACCGACCTCTGCTGGCGCTTGGGCGCCCCAATGAGCGCGCCCCGGTCCCAGCAAAAAGTACCACGCCGCTGCGCCCCCGGCGCCGAGCAGCAACACCAGTCCCACCACAACCACCGCGACAACCGCGCCGCGCCCCCCCGACTTCGGCGGTGGCGGGGCCGCTTGTGAGGGCATGGGCATGGTCCCGGTGGCGGGTGTGGGGGCCGCTTGGGGACGGCTCGCCGGAACAGAAGCCGCAGGGGAAGACGCCGCGACAGGTGCCGGGGTGACGGCGCTGTTGGCGGCTGTTGCCGCAATGCCCCCGGTTTGTGTAATTCCCAACAGGGCATTGAGGGCAGCGCCCAGCTCCTTCATGTCTGCGGGGCGATTGACGGGGTCTTTTTCGAGGGTCTTCATCACCAAGGCCTCGAGCTCTGGCGGAATTTGCTGCGATGGGTTCATCACCGAAAAGGCCGGGGGCGGGTCCATCAAGTGCTTGGTCAACATGCCCATGGGCGTGTCCGATTTGAACGGCAACACACCGGTCAGCATGTGGTACAAAATCACGCCGACCGAATACACATCCGAACGCGCGTCCAGTTTTTCGCCGCGAATTTGCTCCGGCGACATGTATTGCGGCGTGCCGAAAACCATTCCCGTGCGCGTCAGGGCTTTGCGTTGATCGGTGCTGCTCTCATCCATAATTTTCGCAATGCCGAAATCCAACACTTTGACAAAATCCGACTCGTCGCCGCGCGTGTACAGCATGACGTTTTCGGGTTTCATGTCGCGGTGAATGATGCCGTTGTTGTGCGCATTGCGCAGCGAACCGCAAATTTGGCTGCCGATGTGACAAGCGCGCTGCCAATCCAACGCACCCCTCGCATTGATTTCGTCGTCCAGGCTCACGCCGTCGATGTATTCCATCGCGATGTACAAAGAACCTTTGTCCGTCTTGCCAAAATCGTAAATCGTAATGGTGTTGGGGTGGTTCAAACGGCTCGACGCCGCAGCTTCATTGCGAAAACGCGCATACAGCTCTTCGTCGTTCAGGTGCGGATGCAACACCTTGAGCGCCACGCGGCGATCGATGGCGGTTTGTTCCGCCTCGTACACCACGCCCATGCCGCCTTCACCGAGCTTGCGCTTCACCAAAAAACGCTCGCCAACAAATGCGCCGATCAGCTCGTCTCGCGACTCCGCAGCGCTGGTATCGACCAAGGCCGTTCCGCATTTCGAACAAAAAGAAGTGCCCTTGGAGTTGGCCGCATTACATCTTGAACACAATATTTCGTCTGCCACGATAAATCCTTTCAGAAAGCGAGCGCCAGATGTGGTGAACCCCTATCAGTCCCCCCCAGCGCGCGCCGGTTCTTCGTTGTTTTTCTCAGTATTGCCCTTGTCGTCAGCATGATCGTTGTCGCCGTCATGTTTGTTTTCGGGGAGTTCATCTGCGCCCAACGGCTTGTCCTCCGCTCGCGGCGACGTGCCTTCCCGCTCGAGCGCTTGTCCCGCATCGGCACCGGTGTCCGGCGTGCGTTGGCCTTCGCGATACCGCCATTGATGCCTGCGGGAACGCTCCGCGTTTGTGTCCGGCACATTTGCCTCAAGGCCTTGCGCGTCGCTATCGCGAACGGCACCGCCGTGCACCGGCAAGGGAGGCATGGGCGCCTGCAGCCCCGTCGGGGGAGCGATGGCGTTTGTGTCCCCATCGGGCGCAGAGGGCACGGGCACATTTATGGGCAGCCCTGGCACAGTGAAATCGCTGTCGTCGTCTCCGCGAAAAAAAGCCAGAATTTCGTTTTGGTAAATCGCCACCACAAACCCCAACGAGAGAAAAAACAAAATGACGACGGCCAAAAACAAATAAAAACGCCACGGCACGGACTGCGAGGTGGCAGCCCGATGCACCGTTGCGTTGGCGGCTTGCGCTGGCGATACAACGGGCGCGGATGAAAGGACTTCGGCAGCGGCAGCGGGTGCGGCGGCGGTGTTCGCAACTTGGGCCCGTTTCGGTTTCTTGGGATAGGCGCCCACCGCAGTGGTCTCGGTGGGTTCGTGCAAGAAGAAACGCTCGTACCCCGGATTTTCATCTGGTGAAGGCGCCAGGAGGGCATCGCCTTCGAAGCGCGCCACGATAACGGAAATGTTGTCGTCTCCGCCATTGTCGCACGCCATGCGCGTTAAAATTTCGGCGATCTGTTCGATGTCTGGCGTGGTGCGTACCACCTCGAGAATTTCTTCGGGCATCACCAAGCCAGAGAGGCCATCCGAACACATGACGAGGACATCGCCGCGCCGCAATACGGTCGATGACAAATCGACATGAACCTCTTCGGTCGTGCCCAACGCCTGCAAAATGATGTTGCTGCGATCAAAATGGCGGGCTTCTTCGGGCGAAAGCTGCTTGGCGTCAATTAACTGCTGCACCAGGGATTGGTCTTTGGTGGTTTGAAACAGCGCGTCATTTCGAATGATGTGGGCCCTGGAATCGCCAATTTGGCCAAAGATAATGCGCGCGCCAAACAAGACGGCTGCCGTCGCCGTCGTGCCCATCCCCCGCTGCTCGCGATTCAGCCTTGAGGCCACAAAGATGCGCTTTCCCGCTTCGGAAATGGCTTCGTTGAGCGTGCGGGCCAAGTCGCGTTCACTCTCTGGAACGGGTGCCTGCCGCATCAACTCGTGAATGGTGTCAACGCCAATTTGGCTGGCGACTTCACCCGCGGCAGCGCCACCCATGCCATCGCATACCAGCAGCAATGCCCCCTTGGGCGTCAGCTCAATCGCGTGTTGGGTTTGCAGCGCGCAGTGTGTGTCCGTCGCGAGGTTCGCAATGAGCAAATTGTCTTCATTGTGCTCCCTGACCATGCCCACATCGGTTTTTCCGTACACGTGGATAACGATGCCTGTGCTGTCGGCGGGAGGGGATGTATTCGAAATATTACTCATGCGGTCCATTGAGATGGCGGCCTTCAAAAACGCGCAAACTGGGGGTTGGAGACCTGCCGTGCAACAAAAATGAGATTTTAACAGATTCGGCCCATAAATCGACATCTTAAATGCGGGAATCTCGCCGGTAACCGCTGTCTTGCCAGGCCCTGCCAATCGGGTCTGCGTGGTCCGAACAAAACCCGCTGTTTCCTATGTTTTTTTTTTGACAGCGCAAAAACTCTCATATACTTTTTCCAGTCATCACACCTGCTTCGTTGCAGGACGGAGGAACTGGATGTGCTTGAAATTTATGTGAACGCCCGAAAAACCATCGTACTCAAAAACGCCATTCTCGACGCCATTGAAAACGGGCAGTACGACACCTTGGCCGACGACATCCGCGACTGCTTCACCGACGAGCAAATCACACAAATTGAAGAGAAACTCGACACCGACGACATCGACGAAACCATCGACAACATCTTGTCCGAATGGAGCAGCGACAGCGCCGACGAGCTCTTCGATGCGCTGGTCGACGCCATGGCCGAAGTCGATATTGAATTGAACTTCGACAACCTCACCGATATCCCCGACGACGTTCTCAACGGCGATTTATACGACGACGAAAACATGGCCGATGACGACGAGGACGAAGACTTCGAAGAAGAAGAAGAAACCGAGTACTACTACGACGATGAAGACGAAGACGGCGACGAGGACGAGGACGAAGAAGAATACTAACCGGGGCGCCCTTCTTCCATCCCGCCTAGCCCCTGTGCCCCGCCTCGACAGCCCGCATTTGCGTCCATCACTTTGCCAAACACCCAAACGCCTCGCGCTGCGTCATCGCTGCCGCGCACAGGCGTGAGTCCGGCTCTTCAACCAAAAGCACTTGCAGGTACCGACACGCAGTCCGGCGGCGTTGCAACTGATGGGCCATCTCTGCGGCGTGCAGCAGGCCCGACGCGCGCAAACGGCTTGTGTGCCATCTCCCGAGTTGTCGGTAAACCCGAAAGGCGGCCCGCGCATCGCCGTTTCGCTTGAGGAGATCGCCCAATCGCTGCAGTGCGTGATCATGCCAACGAGAGTGATAGCTTCCGATGAGCCACGACGTCTCAATCGTAGCGACAAACTCGCGCAACAACGCCTCCTCTGCGGACGAGTCCCCCGCCTCTGCCGCCAGGGTGATCAAGCGCCACATGGCATCGTCGTACAGTTGGCTATGCCATCTCCCCAGCGCGCGAATTTGCAACAGCGCCTCTCGCTCTCGTTCCGCGTCGTGCAGTTGCGCAAAAAGACGCGCGATGCGGTACAAAATGGAATCCCAGACATCGGTCCCCTGTACGTTGCCAGCCAGTGTTTGCAGTCGCGCGATCAGGGCCAAGCGCTCGTCGCTCGTGTGGGCGCCCTCCAGCATCCAATCGACGGCAGACGGGGCCAAGGCGTGCTCGGGATGCTGCAACACAAAGGCTTCCGCCCTGGCATGCGCGGTTGGCAGGTCTTCAAAAGAAAAAGAGACGCGCACCCGATCGTAGCAGGCGCGCACATAGGGTGGCTCCTGTTGGCAGAGCGCATCAAATGCGGCAGCGGCAGCGCTGGTCTCTCCCGCCCGCTCCAGTGCAAAGGCGCGGTCCCACTGCTGCTCCGCATCGGAAGGCGCGTAGGGTTGATACGCTGCGGGCCAAGTGGGGCCGCAACCCAATGCGCAAAGCAGGAGCACACGCCAAGGCAGAGTTTTCAACCAACGCATTTTCATAAGGCGACAGTAACGGGAAAGAGATGGGGATTAAAGCAGATTAAAGGAGGCGTGGGTGCGCGTCATGGCGCCACACCCGTGGGCGTGGGCGACATTACAAGGGCATGCAAACGCCGCTGCCATCGTAAGAGCCGTCCTCGACATCTTGGGCCGGTTCGCACATGAAGTCATCGGGGCATTCATCGATAACCAGCAAACAGGGCATGACACAGTAGACGTTTTCTTCTTCGCCCTCCCAAGAGACGCATTCACCCTCTTCCTCTACATCGGCTTCGTTGCACTCTCCGGTGAGTTCATCGGGGGCCTCGCACAGGCTGCGGGGCACGCAGGTGTCCTCGCAGGTGTATCCAACGGGCAGATCCCAGTCTTCGGGATAATCGCAGATGCCGTAGAAGCCGTCGCCGACATTCAGGCAATACACATCGGTGGCACAGGCGGCGGGCGTACAAGCCATGCGGCAATAGCAGGCGTCATCGTCGTTATCAAGCGTGGTCACGAAACCATCATCGCACCAGAAGACTTCTTCTTCGTCGTCGTTAACGCCCTCGTAGCAGGGTTCGTTCAAACCGCCCAGGCCATCATTCTCGGTGTCGACGACGTCAGGGTCCGTTGGGTCGTCACCGGTATCCAGTGGCTCATCACCGGTGTCCTCGGGCTCACTACCGGTGTCCTTGGGCACAGTGTTTTTCCCTGTGTCTCGGATGCTGTCGTCATCGTCTGATGAGCCCGATGAAAAAGAACACCCGGTCATCACCATCACAGCAGCAAGCATAAGCACCAAAAACATTCCCATTTTTTTCATGACTGTCCTCCATTCATTTGGATTATTAAATGATATAATCACCAGCAAATGCACGCAAGAATTCCGCTTCATTTCGCATTGGCAACTGCACATCCCCTCCTATCATAGTTCTCTTCGCCAATTGTTGTTTATTTTTGAGAATCCCTTTAGAAAGCAACGCGGCATTGCCATATTTTTGGCAATCACCGCGGGAATTGGACATGGACGTGCATCAAAAATTCATTTTCGCCGAACGCCAATTAAATGAGGGGCTCATCCGCTGCGACGAACAGGCCGCCATCCAGCGCAGAGAACGACACGACCCATCGGCGCGCATGCGCTGCATGCACAGTTTTTTGTCCCAACTCAACCATCCCCAGAGAGGCATTCCCGCCGTATACGTGGCCGGGACATCGGGCAAGGGCTCTGTCAGCGCCGCCATAGCGGGCATATTGCAGCGCTGGCAGCTAAAGGTCGGCTTGCACGTTTCTCCCTACCTGCAGGTGCCCACCGAAAAAATCAAAATCAATGGCCGCCTCATCTCGCAGGCGGAGTTTGTTGATCTGGTCGACTGGGTGATGCCGGTGGCCCAACAATTTCTCAATGAGACCACGCCCGCTTCCATTCACGGCATGGCCTCCGTCGCCATTGCATTCGAGGCCTTTCGGCGCGCTCAAGTCGATGTCATCGTCTGCGAGGCGGGCTGCGGTGCCCGTTTCGATCTCACCAATTTTCTCGACACCGAGGTGGCCGTCATCACCAATGTTGGGCTCGACCACCTACAAGGCCTGGGCCCCACACTAGAGGACATCGCTTGGCACAAGGCGGGGTGCGCCACACCCGGCAAGCCCCTGCTCACGGGCGCCACTGGCACGGCATTGGACATCATCCGCGACGAAGCCCGGACCGTCGGCGCATTGCTGACCGAGGTTCCGCCCCAACAAAACGTTTTTGTGCAAAACGACCTATTGGCGCAGCAAGCCGCGCGCGCCCTGGCCCAACGCATGGACATCCCCGTTTCCGCAGACGCCTTGCGCGAAGGAGCGCGAGACCTGCGCCTCCCCGGACGCCTCGAACCAATGCCCACACCGCCGCAACACCCCCTTGTTTTTCTGGACGGGGCCCACAATGCCGACAAGCTCAACGCAGCGTTGCCCGCCCTGTTCGCCAAAGCGCAGCACCGCCACCCCGTCATCGCCGTGGTGGGTTTTTTGGGCACCAAGGCAGCGCCCGAATTGGTGCGTCCATTTGTCGACCGCGTCCAACACGTCATCGCCACCGAGCCCACGGTTTACGGAAAGGCCCCGTATCCGGCCCACGACACCGCCAAGCTCTTTCACGATGCGGGGATTCCAAACGAGGCCATCCCCTCCCCCAACGAGGCCCTGCTGCGCGCCATATCCCTAGCGGGAAGCCAAGGTGCGGTGCTCGTCACCGGTTCATTTTACCTGGTCGGACAGCTCCGCGAGCAGTGGTACCCCCGCAAGACCATCGCCGAAGCGCAAACAAGCTGGCCAGAAGACAATCACATCAAAACGTTTGGGAATTAAAAGGCGACAAAAAGGCGGGAGTGAGCGAACCGCAGCGAGGTTCAATCGTCGGTGTCGGCGTCGTCCGACGCGACAGGCCCGTTAACGGGATCGACGGCTCCGGGATAGTTTTCCATGAACGGCCAAGGCTCGCCGCCGTAAAAACCGATCATGTCGAGCCAAACATCGAATTCGTAAGGTGCACTTCCCTTGGCGAGATCGACGGTAAATTGCACCGCGGTGAACTCATCCATGCTGAAGGTCACGGCCTTGCCCCAACCGCCTTGTTTGAAGGCCTCAAAGGGCACCGAGTATTCGCGCCACTTGCCGTCAAGCGTCACCGTGACATGGTGGAAGTCAAAACACTTCTCGCCTTTGTCTTCTTTACAAGTGCCGCCCAGGCTTTCGTCCACGACGCCGGGCATGTTCAGCGTTACTTTTAAGGTGCCTTCACCCTTGGCCCAAAACACCAGGCCTTCTTGGCCACGTTCGGAAAACTTGCGCGGCATTTTTTCTTTAACGGCTTCGGCGCACGGCACGTTTAACACCGGGTGATTGGCGCAGTAGCGATCGAAGGTGCCCTCAGTGTCGATAACGGCCGGAATCAACTCCTCGCCATCCTCAAAATAGGTGCCCAGCCCCACTCCGTTGCCTGCGGTGGTGCCCCGAATGCGCATGGATGTTTCGTTGCCATAAAACTTAAAGGCGCTCTTGCCGGAATTGCTTTTGGTAAATCCCATGGTGAGGGCTTCGCCATTTTTCTCCAGCGGAACAATTTCATCTTGGTCGGATTTGGGGTCATCGAAGGTGTAGAAGTAGCCAGCGCTCTTCTCCATCACTTGGTGTGCCGGATCATTTGAGTATTCGAAATTGCTCAACAAATAGGTGATTTCGACCGTGGGTTTGTCGCTGATCTGCACGCTGGCACCGGAATCTGAAGCGCAACTGGACCATGCAAACAACGCGGTCGCCAAAAGTGTTGCCTTCAAAAAAGAAACGAAATGACATCGAAAATTGCTCTTCATTTTTTCACCTTTTCTTTTGGGTGGCTTGCAACAAACGCAGCCTTATCGTCGAGAGTATAACGAATTCAAAAAGCGCTTCAATCTTCTGCAAATTGCAAACACAAAAAGAGCAAAAATGAACACTGGCGCCCCAAGCGCCCCGCACAACGCGAAACATTATGGCGGAAAAAAAGAAGCTCCCGTGGGGCTAACGGCCAATGGCGCGCCGAAAAAAGGCATCCTTTTGCATCGTGCCCAACGCCCCTTGCTTGACCTGCTCTTCGTCGTAACCCGCGACCGCATCCGGCGTTTTCCCGGGATGCCAGATGGCGACGGGCACCGGGTCGTTGTTGTGGAGACCGGTTTCCACCGGCGTGGGGTGATCGGGCAAAACAGAGAGAATCACCGGCGCTTTCATCTTTTCGATGCCCGCCAAAATCAAGCGAACCAAGCGCTGATCCAAGTCTTCGATGCAGCGGATTTTCAGTTCGAGGTTGCGTTCGTGCCCCGCTTCGTCGGCGGCCTCTACGTGCACGTAGACAAAGTCGTGACGTTGAATGGCTTCAAGCGCCGCAGCGGCCTTTCCCTCGTAATTGGTATCGAAAAGTCCCGTGGCGCCGGGCACTTCGATTTTTTCCATTCCACCCAAGACGCCGATGCCTTGGATCAAATCAACCGCTGAAATCACCGCGCCGGAGATGCCGTACATCTCTTGAAATGTCGACATGGAAGGGCGACGCCCCAACGACCACGGCCAGATGCGGTTGGCGGGATCTTTGCCCGCCGCCACGCGCGCGAGATTGATGGGATGCGACGCCAAGATATCGCGGGCTGCAGTCATTAAATCCCGTAGGCGACGCGCTGTGGATTCGGCCTCTGGGTGCAACGCCCGGGGCAGCAAGTCGCGCTCGAGTTCGCCCACGTGATCATGCGGTGGCGCGCAACGCACCTGAGGATGACCGAAGCCCTTGAAGACGAGCAGGTGGCGATAGCTGACGCCGGGATAAAACGCAACGGGCTCTGGCCCTTGTCCGCCCAAAGCCTTTTGCAAGTCTTCGATGAGTACATGGGCTTCGTCGGTGCTGATGTGACCAGCCGAGTGGTTGCGAATGCGCCCGTCGTCGTCGACACAGATCAAATTGCAGCGCATGCCGACATCGTTGGCGTCCAGCAGCACCCCCATGCTGGCGGCCTCTAAAACGCCCCGCCCTTGAAAGCACTCGGTGGGGTCGTAACCGAGCACCGAGAGATTGGCGACCTCTGAGCCCATGGGCATGCCGTCGGGAATGGTGTGCAACAAGCCGCTGCGCCCCTGGCGTGCGATGTGATCGATGGCGGGCTTCTTCGCGACCATCAGCGGTGTGCGCCCATTGAGGGCTGCCACAGGATGGTCGGACATGCCGTCGCCGAGAATGATAATGCTCTTCATCCGGCGTACTCTCTTTGCAACAGCGCTTTGAAGGCCGCGTAGTCTGTCGACATGTTTCCGTAGGATTCGGGGAGTTCTTCGAGGCCCTGTAGAGACCTGGGCAGGTCGGGTGAGATGCCGAGCAACGCCACGATTTCGTCGGGGAATTTGGCGGGATGTGCGGTCTCCAAACTCACGCAAGGCGTCTTGTGAAAGGCCGCCCCTTCTTCGGTGTTGAGAAAAGCATCTAAGCCCGCCCACCCCACGGCCCCATGGGGCTCGAGCAGCGCGTTGTGCGCGGCGTACACGTCGCGAATGGTTTGGCGGGTTTGCGCATCGTCGATGCTGATGCCGAACACCACTTCCCGCAGGCGCTCCATGTCGGGCTGCTGCAGCATCGCACCGCGCTCGTCGATGTGCCCCCCGTACAGATCGACTAGGCGCGCGAGATTGGAGGGATGCCCCACGTTCATCGCGTTGGAGATGGCGGCCAATGACGGTTCGATTTTTTGATACTGCCCCGACGCCAAAAAGCGCGGCACTTCGTCGTTGATGTTGGTGGCGGCGATAAAGCGGGCCACCGGCAGCCCCGATTGGCGCGCGAGCATGCCGCCCATGAGGTTGCCAAAATTGCCCGACGGAATGCAAACCACGACCGGCTCTCCGCTGGCCACATCCGACACCTGCGCAGCGGCGTAGGCGTAGTACACCGACTGCGGCAACAGGCGCCCGATATTGATGGAGTTGGCCGAAGACAAATTGAGTCCCTGCAAGTCGGCATCGGAAAACGCGCGTTTGACCAGGGCCTGGCAGTCGTCGAATTTGCCGTCCACGGCCACGGTGGCCACGTTGCCGCCCAGGGTTGTCATTTGTTTGCGCTGCCGGTCGGACACCTCGTCGATGGGAAAGAGCACCAGGACGCGGATGTTGGGCACACCGGAGAACGCGTGCGCCACCGCCGAACCCGTATCGCCGGAAGTGGCCGTTAGAATGAGCAGCTCGCGACCTTGTCGCGCAACGAGCCGCCCCAGGGCTCTCCCCATAAAGCGCGCCGCGAAGTCTTTAAACGAAGCCGTCGGACCGCGGTCCAGGCGCAAGAGATGGCGGTTGTCGCACACGTGCTCCACGGGCACGTCGAAGTTGTAGGCGTCGTGGCAGATGTCGCCGAGTTCGTCATCGGAGAAGACACCCTGCGCATACGGAGACAGCAGGCGCACAGCCAAATCGGGATAGGACAGGCGGTGCATGTTTTTTCGCACTTCGGTGGCGATGGGCGGAATGTGGGTTGGCATGTAGAGCCCGCGGTCTGGCGCCTGCCCCTGCAACAAGGCCTGATCGAGCGCCACCTGGGGCGCATGTCGATTGGTGCTGTAATACGAAATCATGATGTTGCTCTTTCAGTTTGCGTTGGCGAGGCGTGCCAGGTTGTCGTCGAATGGCGGCAGGACCACGCCGTTGTCGGTAAAGATGGCGGAGATGAGGTGCGATGGCGTCACGTCGAACGCGGGGTTCATCGCGTTTACCCCTGCGGCGAGTACGCGGTGTTCGGCCACGTGACTCACCTCTGCGGCTGCGCGCTCTTCGATGGGGATTTGCGCGCCATTGGGACAGGTTAAATCCACCGTGGAAAAGGGAGCGGCGACATAAAACGGAATGCGGTGGGCATGGGCCGCCAGGGCCACGCCGTATGTGCCGATTTTGTTGGCCACGTCGCCATTGGCCGCGATGCGATCCGCACCCACGACAACGGCGTCGACCAATCCGCGGGCCAAAACCGATGCGGCAGCGCCATCGGCGATCACCGTTACGTCAATGCCATCCTTGGCCAGCTCCCAGGCGGTGAGGCGCGCGCCCTGAAAGAGCGGTCGCGTCTCGTCGGCGATCACCCGGATACGCTTCCCCATGGCCACGGCGGAGCGGATGACCCCCAGGGCACTGCCCCACCCTGCTGTGGCCAAGGCCCCGGCATTGCAGTGCGTCAACACCGTGTCGCCATCTTTCAAATACGCGGCCCCAAAATCGCCCATCCTTCGGCATCCGGCGATGTCTTCGTCGCGGATCGCTTGCGCCTCGCGGAGCAGGATATCGGGGTCTGGTCCATGTTGGCGCATGCACGCCTTCATGCGCGCAATGCCCCAAAAGAGATTGACAGCGGTGGGGCGCGTGGCGGCGAGCTGGTCGCAAGCGCGCAGAATGGCCGCCTCATCCCCGGGGAATTGCCGGGCCGCCAATGCGACGCCAAAGGCTGCGGTCACTCCGATGGCGGGAGCGCCCCGCACCGTCATATTGGCGATGGCCTCCGCCACCCCAGCCACATCGCGGAAAGAGCGATAGGTTTCCTCATGTGGCAACAGCCGCTGGTCGATCAAGACCACCGCGTCATCTTTCCAGTACACGGTTTCAAAAGATGGTGACGACAAGGTCATGGTTCTCCTTGAAAAGGGGGCAGTCGACGGCGCGCGACGGCGCCATCGAGCATGGCTCATGTGCACAGTTTTCGTTTGGCATCAATACTGATCGAGCCGGCAAGTGTCGCAGTCCTGGCCCAGTCGAGAAGCCACGGTGGTCGCTTCTTGAATCGTTTTCGCCAGCGTGGAGCGAATGCGGCCTTCTTCCATAATGAGCAGCCCGGCGATGGTGCACCCTCCCGGCGTGGTCACTTCGTCTTTCAAGGCCGCCGGATGCCGCGCCGACTGCAACAGCAAACGCGCTGCGCCTTGAAACATCTGCGCCGAAATTTCGCGCGCCTCTTGACGCGGCAGGCCCATCATCACGGCGCCATCCGCCAAGGCTTCGAGGATCATGAACGCAAAGGCGGGCCCCGCAGCAGACAGCGCAGTGACAACATCGAAGTGGCGCTCGTCGAGCACATGGGTGCGACCGAGTTGCTCAAAAAGAGAACGCGCGCGCGTCATGGTTTCATCGCTAACTTCTGGACGTGCGGTCAACACGATGGTGCCCTCGCCGATCACGCAGGGGGTATTGGGCATGGCGCGCACAATTTCAACCTGCCCCGATTGTCCCGGCGCGTTCGCCCACTCTTCGAGCTGCGCCAACGTAACGCCCGTGCAAATGCTGATCAGCAGCTTGCCGCGCAGTTCCTCTCGAATCGATGAAAGCACCTCTTGTGCATTGCTGGGCTGGACACTCAGAATCAAAACGTTGCTGTTTTTGGCCGCCACCAAGTTGTCCCGCGTCACCTTCAAGCCGGGATACCGATTCTCGAGTTCGCGCACGTGATCTTTGAGCAGCGTCGTCGCATAGATGTCTTCGATGGACTGAAACGAGAGCGACAACAATCCTTTCAAGATAATTTCGCCCATTTGCCCACAACCCAAAATGCCAATTTTCATGCTCCGCTCCATCCGCTATGGCGCTCTGGCACAGTCCTGCGCGCCGCCTTGTTTGCCTTTGTTTATATGAATAACGTCGCTTCGGAAAACAAAAAGCGTTCAAAGCACTTTGTCGCGCTCCCAGACGTTTGAAAAACGCGCTGAAAAGCATTTTGCGTTATTTTTTGACCGTCAATTTTTCGATGTGCCGTTCTGGGGATACGCTGTCTAACATGCGTTGCATTTTAACGTGGTCGCCGCCAGTCGCGGCATCGGAGCTGGCAATTTTGGCATCGCCATATCCACGAAGAGAAGCCGCCAACACCCCTTGGGCAGCGGCATTGGCCAACAGCTCCCCCTGATCCGCCGTAACGCTCAACGTGATGGTGTGGAAACGCCCCTCGACGGACTGACCATTGGTGTCGCTCCCCACGGCCAACACAGTGATGTTTTGCAGCAAGGTGCGTGTGTTTTTGCTGCCCCGCCCTCCTGCGCCGTCGCTCGTGGTCACGAGAATATCAACGCGGTGTCCGGGACGCAGCAGCCCTCCCATGGCCAAGGCGCTGGTGACCGGAATGGTAACCGCTCGCTGCCCCGGTTGGATTTCATCGGCGAGATCAATGTGGTTGCCGCCAATGCGGTGTTCAATATCGCTCCACTTCAACTCCTGATCGGCGTCCAAGGACAGCGCCAACGTCATGCCCACCGCCTCGTGACGGCTTTTGTTGCGGATGGCGCGCTCGTCCACCCAGGCAATGGGCACTTGGCGTATGCCCAAATGCGATTCCTGCAACACAGTGCCGCGAGACACCTTCTCGTTGAGCACCAACAGGCTAATTTTTTCACCGCCATCGGCGCGCAGCTCCGCTTGTCGCAATTGCCAAAACACCATCACGCCTGCGGCGATGCCCGCGGCGATCGCCACCAACCACTTACGATTCATGCAATACCTCCAGCACTTGAAATAAAAATGTTTGTTCCTCGGAGACCGGCACCGCAATCCAAAACACGTGTGCCGTCGCGCTGCGCTGATAACGCCAGTTTTCGCCGCCGGTGCGCTGCAAAGCGGCTGGGCGTCCCCGCGCCATGTCGTCGGATGCGGCATCCAGCACATCGGATGTTGCGCCGGACACAATCGCCCCCCAAATGCTGTGGCGACCATCGCGGCTCAGCGCTGTCAGAAAAGGCGCCGGGAGCGCGTGAGGGGACTGGGGAATGCGGCAGGTGCGCATCGCTGCGCTGTCACCGGACTCTGCGGGATTTGCGCGATGCAACACATCGTTTCGGCGCTGAAAATCAAATACCAGGCTGCCGATTTGCAAACACGTGAACGCGTCGTTGGCTTGCGCATCGAACGGTACAGCCAGCCCCGTGCGCGTCCACAAAAGTCCCAACACCCCGAGGCACATCACGGCGATGCACCACGTTTTTCGTTTCGGTGCCCCGGCGCGCATCATAGGTTGAGCCATTCCTTCACCTGGTTGGCGATCAGCGCCATGAGATTGTCCGCGGGCACCGTGTTGCACATCAGTATGCGCTTGCCGCGAACCGTGGCATCGGATGCTTCGCGCTGCCAAAACTCATGCGACAAATTTTGCGTTACCGACGCATTCGAATGGGCCAGCACCAAGGGGTTGTTGTTTCCGATGCGCGATAACATATCGCTGGTCTCCTGCTCCAACGCCGGTGCACCGGCTATCTCTTCACGAACGTGATCGGTGCAGCTCCCCGACATCGCCATCTGCAACACCTGCGATGCGGTCTCGTTTTCGGCGTGCAGTCGCGCGACGTACAACTCGTGTAGGGCCGAAAAGCCCATCCAACAAATGATCAAAAAAGGTATGACGATCACGGCCTCGGCCATGACAACCCCACGCTCATCCACCGCAATGTTCATTGCCTCCCCTCCCTCGCGTTCAATGCACCACGCGGTCGCCCCACGCTGCGCTTATTTCATTCAACCAGTTCAATTGGGTGCCGCAACCCGCTATGCCACCTTCACACGCCTCCGCCCCCAAACCGGTGCGCGGCATGCGAAAGCGAATCAGGCGCGACTGCCATTTCATGTGCCAAAGGTCTTGTGGGTTGGCGCCAAAGTCCGCCGCGGCAATGGCGATGCGCTGTTTCTTCAGGGCCGCGAAAAAGCCGCCATCATCGGTGCGCCCGAAAAAGGAATTGCGCTGCTTCCCCGTGGCGATGCCGCGCAGGCGAAAGTCTTCGGGGGTGGCATCGGCAGCGACTTGCATGGGCCGGGGCATATCGCTGCTGTCGATGGGCTCATTGCCCGACTTGTTCTCCGCCTTGCCTCGGATGACGCAGCCCTGCAGGCGAAGAAAATGATTTCGCCGCACAAACGTTTTTCCCTTTTCGTGCACGATGTCTTCGACGCTGCACACCGCTTCGCCACCGCAACGTGCATTTCCCAAACAGGGATCGACCCGCATGGACACCACGCGCTCCACCGCTGGCTGGTGCAGTGTCTGCTGGGCGACGTCCCAAACCTCTTGGCGCACCAACCACTGCCCTTCGACGTATCGGCCTCTTCCCAGCATCGCGGTGCACTTCTGGCACGCGAGCTCACCGCACTTTCGGCATTGGGCACTTTGGCAAGAGCGGTATGGCTGCGGTGGCCAAACAGAGGGATTGGCGCACTCCGGTGCATCGGCGATGGGCTGTGGTTGCTCTACCTCAAACGAATCGGGCGGCGCGCCCCCCATACCGCCGCAAAAGAAACCGCTAAACTGCTCCGCCATGCCGCCGAGCATGCCACCGATGACCTCGTTGGCCTTCTCGCCCAAGCCGCCCGGCAAGAAAAAGAACGCCACCGAGACCACCTGTTCGGCCGCCTTGCCGCACAGCTCATCAAAGGAACCGCGCTCCACGGGCAGGGGTTTCAACACCGGCAGCACCAGCGCCAATTGCCCCGTATTGCCCCCCTCTTTATGCGCGATGTACAAGGACTCGGCGTTGCGCACAAAGGGCTCGACTTCGACGATGACATCTTGGGCCTTGGCCAAGGCATTGAGCACCTGCTGAATCGGCGTCTCCAGCTCTTTGTACAGGCTGTTCAACTCAATCTCTAACGACACCAATGGCGCCACCGCACCGCACACCGCACCGGCAGAGACAATGCACGCCACCCCCAACGCGGCGATGATGGTGCCGATGATCGCCATCAACAAGCGAATGGCCACCAGGACCGCCAACACCGTCGCCATCACCAAGTTGATGAGCGCCAGGGCATTCATGCAGCGCGCCTTTACCGTCGCCTGCGACCACGTTGCGCTGTCCGCGAGGTTTTGCGTCAGCGTGTATTCCAGCGTCGCGCTCCCCACGCCGGTCACGTGCAGCAACAAGCCGACGAGCAACACGGCAAAGAAAGTGGCCAGCACCATGACAGCGCCTTCTTGCGATTGTCGAAACCTCTGCATTTTCACCGTCCCTGATTGGGCAAGCCCGCCGTCGCCTCCAAGGCGGCATAACGGCGCAGGTTCATCAAAGAGCGCGCCACCATATGCGCGTGATTGCTCTCCCAGCGCGCCCGCACATCGTCGTCCATTTCCCGCAACGGTTGACACATCCAGCGCGACGCCATGGGCACGGCGCATGGCAAGAGAAGCGTAACGGTGACAAACACCTGCTCTCTCGCGCCATACTGTGTTCGGTAGCCGCCGTCGGCATCGCGAAACGTGATGGCCACGGGCACGTCGCTCTCGGGCGTCTGCGCGCGCAACGCCTCCCAGGCGCCGAGCTGCAGGGCATCGGAGAGACTCCCAGCGCCACCCAACGGCAACGCCAACATGCCAAGCAACATAACGGGGACCTGGCGAATCTGCTGAAACCGCCCCCCTTCCACGGCGTTGGCATAGGCATCCAGCCCATCGCCATCCGCCAAAAAGTGGAGGGCATCGCCCTTGTAATCCGCGTCCTCGTGATCGTCTGGCAACACCACGACGGCTGCACGAACCGCTCGCGCAGCCGCGTGATGCACCAAAATAGAAGCCGTACAGATGAGCGCGAATTGCACCAAGGCCATCATCAGCAAAAACAAGGGGCCGAAAACGATGAGGAACTCCACCTGCACCGCCCCCCGTTGCCAGTGACGGACCTTTGTGCGCGGCGCCCTCATGCGAAAAACCGCTCCAACAAAACATGCGCCAC
The DNA here is from genome assembly GCA_012522445.1 of Myxococcales bacterium. GTDB lineage: Bacteria > Myxococcota_A > Polyangia > JAAYKL01 > JAAYKL01 > JAAYKL01. The sequence goes on from JAAYKL010000107.1 coordinate 23,982, forward strand.
TGCGGCAGCAAAGATGCACGGCGCAAACGGAATGCAGGTGTCTGCGAGGGCCTCTGATGGCGCGCGCTGTTTCACCGGCACGCACAACTGCCAGGCCCGTTTCAAATGCTGTTGCAGCGTTTTCTTGCGCACCCAAATCGACACGCCGCATCCCGCGCCAAACAAAAAGGCGAGGAACTGGATGTGCAGCCCAGAAGCGATGCCACACAGTGCACCGATGGCGGCAAAGAGCTTAACGTCGCCACCGCCCATGGCGTTGCGGTAGTACAACAACACAGGCACCAGCATCACGACGAGCGCCGCAATCACGGCATGACCCAGCGCGCGCCAACCTCCGAAAAGACACGCGATCAAAAGGCCCACCGCCAGCGCGCCCAGCGTGAGGCGGTTGGGAATCATGGTGCGGCGCAAATCGACAACGGCGGCCACCGCGCACAAGCCGAGCATCGACAACTCAGCGGCGATTTGGAATGCGTTGACAGACGACATCACATTGCGTCGATGGCGCCGGTGGACTCCGTAATGCGGCTCTGTACGGCGTCGCCAAATTCCTGCCAGAGCGCGATGCCCGCCACCGCCACCAACACGAGAATGATGATGTACTCCACGGTGGAGAGTCCGCGTTTGTCTCCCCAGAACAGCGCGGCGACAATGGCGTGCAATTTTTGAATGATTTGTTTTCCTTTCATGAGAAGCCTCCCTTGGGTGTTAGGGAAATGGCAGCGACAAAAGCAGCATGAGGGTTTGGTGCCGGCCTTCGAGTGTTGGCCCCAGTGCCACCAGCAGCGAAGCGGCGCCCAAGACGACCGCGAACAACAACACGAGTTGCTCTACCGACGCAGTGCCTTTGTTTCTTTGAATATCCAAAGTGACCTCCCCATGCGCATTTCTGTTTGCCATTTCGTTGCAGAAGGAATCGCCCGCTTTTCGGAAAAGTTTCCTAAAAGAGCGAAAAAAGATGAAAAAAGTTTGCGCCGGGGCTGGCCAGCTCCCCTGACAAAAGTCGCAAAAAAGGCGCCAACCATTGGAAAACAATCGGGAAATGCCGCGATGAGGGCCGCGTTTTTAGGGAATGTCGTTTTGTTGCCGACAGAAGAAGTCGCTCCCCGCAAAGGGAGATATATCGAAAAGCGCACCAAAATCGGCGGGCGCGGGGGTTTCAATGCACAAGCGATGCTGCGTGAAGGGATGCAAGAAACTGAGGCTGGCCGCGTGTAGCGCCTGGCGGCGGTGCCCGGCTCGCGAAATGATTTGCGGCGTGAGGCCATCGCTCATGTAGTCGACAAAGAGGCTCTCGTCGGGGCCGTACAGTTTGTCGCCCACAATGGTGTGCCCAATGTGATCGAGATGGACGCGCAGTTGGTGTTGACGTCCCGTGCGCGGTTTAAGCAACAACAGTGTTCGGTCCCCCTGCTGCGCCAGCGTGCGGTACTCGGTTAGCGATGGCAACCCATCCGGATCACCGCACCACATCCGCGCCTTGATGAACGAATGGGGATTGGGCGACAGGGGCGCCTCGATGCGTCCCGAAGGCGGTGACACCAGGCCGCGCACCACGGCAATGTACTGTTTGACGACTTTCCGCTCCGCAAACAACCCCTTGCCCAAGCGCTCTGCATCGCGCGTTTTGGCGCACAATACGAGCCCCGATGTCTCGGAGTCGAGGCGGTGCACCAAGCGCGGTGCGTCTTCGCCGTAGGTTTCGTTGAGCAAGGCGGTCAGCGTGTTTTTGTAATAACGCGCCGTGGGATGCACCGGCAGCAGCGGCGGTTTGTCCACCGCGAGAAACCACTCATCCTCAAACACCACGCTGAACTCGCGACAGACCGGTGGCTCGTCCGGCGGCATTTTGTACAGATAGATTTGCTCACCGCATTTCAAGACGCGGTTGGGCCGCAGGAGCTGTCCGGTTTCGTCGAACACGCAAGACTTGATAATGCGCTGAATGCGCGTACGCGAAAGCCGGGGAATGCGGTGCGCGATAAAGCGGTCTAGGCGCCACCCGGAGAACTCTTTGACAATGTCAAAGACAATCTCAATGTAGTCTTCGGGGATACTGGCAGGGCGATCCAACATGACTGGCCTTGTAACAGATGCCCCCCGCAGGGCCAAGGCGTTCACAGCGACAAAACCCGCCATTGCGCTTGCATTTCGGCAAAAACCCGGCACAAAATTAGCCCAGTCTCAACACTGTACATTCGATACAATCAAGGTAATGTGTCGTGCGGAGGTATGGTGGACAACAATTCCCGAAACAAAACAGACAAATCCATTGCCGTGATTACCATGCGCGACATGAACCTGGCCGAAGACCGCACCACCCGTCCCGTCGAAGTGCCCACCATGGCCATGCGCCTAAAGACCGCCGCACCGCCGCGCCCCAGCCTCATGGTCATCGCGGGCATGGACATGGGCAACGTGTTCACCATCGGCGACGACCCCGTCTTTGTCGGCCGCGACACCTCCTGCGATCTCAAAATACAAGACGACAGCATCTCGCGGCAGCACGCCCGCATTGAAAAACTCTCCGGCGGCTACATCCGCATCACCGACTTGGAGTCGACCAACGGCACGTACTCCAACGGAAAAATCATCAAAACCATTACGCTGGCGCCCGGCGAAAAAATCTTGCTGGGGCACAACACCGTCATCAAATACCTGCTGCAAGACGACATCGACCTCAAGTACCAACGCGAACTCTACGAGTCCTCCACCCGCGATGGCCTCACCGGCATATTCAACCGCCGATACCTGATGCAAAAGCTCACCACCGACCTGTCGTTTGCCCGGCGGCACCGCCTCCCCTTTTCGCTGCTGCTCTTCGACATCGACTTTTTTAAACGCGTCAACGACACCTACGGCCATCTCGTGGGCGACCAAGTCCTCATGTCCATCGCGCGCATTGTGCAGTCCACCATCCGCACCGAAGACATGCTGGGGCGCTATGGTGGCGAGGAGTTCATCATCGTCGCCCAGGGCACAGATGCTGCGGGCGCCAAAGTCCTGGCGGATCGCGTACGCGACGCCATCGAAAGAGAACCGGCGCTGGCCGTCACCGAAAGGGGTGACTTTGTCCGCGTCACCGTCAGCGTCGGCGCCATCACCTTGGCCCCCGGCGCCATTCTCGATGCCCCGGGACTGCTGAGCAGCGCAGATGCCAACCTGTATCAAGCCAAGTACAACGGTCGAAACAGCCTGGTGGCCACCGAAATATCTGCGGCGACCTCCGACCGAAATCTGCGGCGCATTCCCTTTCCCTCGCGCAACAGCTAAGTCGCTCGCTACCCCTCGCTCGTGTTCTTTGGCACGCGGTGCACCGACATGCGGCAATCGTCGCAGTCAAATCGCAAGCCCAACCGCCGCCCCTCTGGGTCCACCAAAAACAGGGGCTCGTCGAGATGCGTGGCACCCGCCTCCCGAAAGCAATGGGGCGTTTCGCGCAATACGCAGTGAATGGAAGTCATCAATTGGGCGTCGGCGTCCAGCCCCCCACACTCCGCTCCCGGAGAGATGCTGTCGACGCCGCAACGCCGATAAAACTGTTGGGCGAGACGGTTGATGACATTGAACGAAAAATCGAGATGCGCCTTAGGATAGGGCAACGCCACCTCGCTGCCGCGCACGTGTTCGCGACGCGGGTACGCCGCCAGAGCAGCCGCCTCCAACGCTGCGAGCGCCCGGCGCCGCAAATCATTCGCCACCGAGACCGGCACAAAGGGAACCGGTTCGCTCAGCACCCGGACTGCGCGGCACACAAACGGCCCATCCCCGGTCTTCGCCAATCTGCGCGACAGGTCGTCTTGCATGCGCGCGGCGTGATTGGCTGCCTCAACAGGGCCGGTCCAATGCGCCTCGGCCACAAGCCCCGCCTCGGTTTGCACGCGCACGCACAAACCGCTCGCCGTCGTATCCAAATCAACGCGCACCGGAATGCGCCGGTGGAATGCGGTTTTTTCGATGTGGGCGCAAAACGCGGCATCGAAATTGCGAAAGACCGACTGGCCCACTTGCAACCCCGTCGCGTCGCGCAAGTGCACGTCTTCGCCCAACACCTTCTGCACCCGCGCGCCCGCCGAATGGCCATTTGGCAGCAACCAACGGAGGCCATCCCCCGCCTGCAATGTCGCGGAACCGCTCAAGCGAATCACGTGTCCGCGGATGCGCTCCACGACACCAACGGGCTCACCCTGCGAAGACGGCGTATCCACCGCTCCCATCACACGCGGCCCAAACAAGCCAAAGTCCGTCGTTCCACGGCGAAATGTCCGCGCGGGATTGGGTTCAAAACGCCCGGAAAACTCGTGACGCGATGCAGGGCTGGGGATGTTACGCTCCGCCAGGGCCGCGTCCAGGTGGCGGCGCACCCAGGTGACGCTATTGGCGAGCCATGTGCGGTCTTTCAATCGCCCTTCGATCTTAAAAGAGGTGATGCCGGCATCCAGCAAGGCGCCCAGATGCGCGGTGCGATCCATGTCGCATACCGACAACAAATGTCCCCGGCGCCACTCCTGACCACGGGCGTCCTGCAGGGTAAAAAACTTGCGACAGGGCTGGGCACAATCCCCGCGATTTCCGCTGCGATCGCCGTGGGCCAAACTCAGGTAGCAACGCCCTGAAACGCCGACACACGCAGCGCCGTACACAAAGCTCTCCAACGCAACTTCCGGCACCGCGCGGCGAATATTTTGCATCTCGCGCAGCGACAACTCCCGCGCCAAAATCACCCGCTGAAAGCCCGCCGCCGCCAAGAAGGCGATGTGCGCGGCATCGGCGTTATTCATCTGGGTGCTGGCAAACAGGGGGATGGGCGGCAGATTCATTTCGAGCAGTCCCATGTCGGCGATGATCAGCGCGTCGACCCCCACGTCGTATGCCGCATGCGCCAGCGCCGCTGCCGCTGACAGCTCGTCGTCGAAGAGCATCGTGTTGAGCGCGACGTAGACCCGGGCGCCGTACAGATGCGCAAAGCGCACCAACGCCGCAATATCGGAGAGCGCATTTCCGGCTTCTTTGCGGGCGCTGAAACGCGGCGCCCCAATGTAGACAGCATCGGCACCACAAGCGATGGCGGTCATGCCGCGCGCCACATCGCCAGCGGGGGCCAGCAGTTCAATGTCCGGTGTTCGGATGTGCAAGATGACACGCTACAGGGCAATATCGAACGCCGTTTGACGGCGCAGACGGTTCGGCGCATTATTGCCGACAACGCATTCAAAGAGCAACAACACCCACGCCATGCCCACCCAAAACAAAATTCTGTTGGCGCTGCTTCTGTTCTTCGCCTTTTTGTGCCTGCTCTTCGTATGGTACGAACCCCAGCCAAGGCACCTGCCGAATGTGCTCGCTGCCACACATGGACCGCCGTCCACGGCTGTCCCGCACATGGCTGACGGCGACACCGCCGGCCACCCCGAGCGCCCACACACATCTCCAAACGATACGCGCGAACCAAGCGCTCCAAGCCAAGCGCCCGTACCCGACATCGCCATCCACGCCGTCATATGGAACCAAGCCACCGACACCTGGGTGGTGCGACACGGCGACGTCGTCCCCGCGGGCGAACGCGAAACGCCGCTCATCCCCTTCCGCCCCGCACTGGCGCGCATCGACTACCAACTCGCCGACGACTTCAAGCCGCGCACGCTCTTCGCCCAGCTCGCACTGCGCAGTCCCGCGCACCACGTTGCGCTCACACAACACCGCCGCGTCGATGGCCCAGCCGAGTTAGGCGATATCGACGGCACCTTCGCCTTTCGCATTGCCGCAGACGCCATGCGCCCCCACACGGCGTTTCGCTGGCAACTCTTCGAAGCGACCAACGACGCCGAAGCGCCCGAAACATTGATCTCCGAAATCCCCTGGACGCCCCTGGACATCCTCGAGACACCCCTCGCGTTGCGCGTCGTCATCATCCCGGCACACACGCCCTGTGCCCCTGTGCCCCTGCACATCAATGCCGCCATGCAGCGCGAACTCGAAAACGAACTTTACAACATGCTGCCCCTCTCCTCGCTGCACGTGGACTGGCGCGCGCCGCAGCGATTCGATGCCCGCAACACCGGCGACCCCGCCGCCATCATCGCCGACCTGGCCGCCCTGCGCGAAGCCGACCGCGCCCTCCCCGACGTCCTGTACCACGCCATCTTGCCGCACCGCGCCCAACGCTGCCTATCGCCCGGTTACGAGGCGGGCTTTGCCCTGTGGGAACACGAGCGCGCCGCCTTAGGGCACATGCGCCTCTCCTACGCCGTGGCCATGTCGCGCAACTGGCGGGCCAATGTCGTGCACGAGCTGGGGCACTCCCTGGGCCGACCGCACACCTTCGACGACGACCACTACACCCCCTACAACGGACGCCAATGCGGGCGAACCAGCGGATACGGATACGGCGTGCGCCCCGGACCACACGGTGCCCTGAATGCCTCCAGCCATTCGCAACTGCGCGACATGAACAGCGGCCTCATTCCCCCCACCGACAGCCTGGCCTCGCACCCCATCTGCGCCACCTTTGGCAGCGCCCAGCCCACCCTCAACGACTTCATGAGCTACGCCCCGCCCTTTTGGGTCAGCGCCCACACCTTTTCGCGCATCGCGGGCATCTTGGCGGTCTTGGGCCGATGGCGCACACCCGCGGGCTCCGCCCAGGTACAAACCCATCTCGCCCGCCACACCCTTGTGGGCTTTGCCGTCGACGATACACCGGCACCGCATTATGTCTGGATGCGCGGGATGCCCGCACACAACGCGCACTCCGGCGATTCACATCACGCCATCATTAACTGGCACGCCCCGAGCACCCCGCCCTTGCGCCTGTCTCAAACCACGCTGCAAACCGCCGCTGGCGAATACGCTGGCGTGGCCATCACCTTACCCGCCGGCACCACCTGTGCAGACATCCGCGCCGTGCACATACTCGACGAAGGCCAACGACGCGAAATCCCACTTCCCGATTGCCCGGTGAATTGATATGCCAAACACCCTAGGGCAGGAGGCTCACCCATGAACATACGCGTCGGCATCGTTGGATATGGCAACCTGGGAAAGGGCGTGCAGCGGGCATTGCCGCAACACCCAGACATGGCGCTACAAGCCATTTTTACACGTCGCGCTATTGATGACATCGACACCGGCACGCCACATGTTCCCGTACACGCAGTCGAGACACTGCCCGATTGGCGCGACCAACTCGACGTGCTCCTGTTGTGCGGCGGAAGCGCCAGCGACTTGCCCGAACAAACCCCCCGCTACGCCGCCCTGTTCAACGTCGTCGACAGCTTCGACAACCACGCCCAAATCCCATCCCACCGCCAGCGCGTCGATCCCGTGGCCAGAGCCGCCCAACGCGTGGCCATCATCTCAGCGGGCTGGGACCCGGGCCTCTTCTCGCTGTACCGCCTCCTGGGCGAGGCCATCTTACCACGCGGAGAAACCCACACCTTTTGGGGCGAAGGCATCAGCCAAGGGCACTCCGACGCCATCCGCCGCGTACCCGGCGTGCTCGACGCCCGACAGTACACCATCCCCAATGACGCGGCCCTCGAAGCGGCGCGCACCGGAGACGGTCCCCCGTTGTCGCCCCAGCAACGGCATCGCCGCGTGTGTTACGTCGTGGCCGCAGCAGGCGCCAACACCGCCGATATCGAACAACGCATCGTCACCATGCCCGGCTATTTTGCGGGCTACGAAACCGCGGTGCACTTTGTCTCGTCCGAAGAACTGCAACGCGACCACAGCGGCATGCCCCACGGCGGCACCGTCATCCGCTTTGGCCACACCGGCGAACCCCGTCCCGTTGCACACCGCCTCGAACACGCGCTCCGCGCCGGCGCCAACCCGGATTTCACCGCGTCGGTGCTCATCGCCTGTGCCCGCGCCGCCGTACGCCTACACCGCGAAGGCATCTCGGGCTGCCGCACCATGCTCGACATCCCCCCTGCCTACCTCTCGCCCCGCAGCATTGACGACCTCATCGCAGCGCTGCTCTAGCCCCAGGACAGCCCAGGCGGCAACACCCCAGACACCGCGTAAAATTGGCGTGACGTTTATGTGGCGTGACGTTTATTAGGAAAGGCCCGCTTCGCTCCGGAGGCGCTGTGCGGTGTCAAACAATTGTCCCCAAATTTTGGGGCTGCTGTGTCCCGCGTCCAGCATCAAAAGCAAAAATAAATTTTCGCCCAACGCGCTGACGATGTACTCGTAGCGATCGGTCTGCATCTCCACGCAGCGCACCTCGCCCAAAGAGAAATCGTGAAAACGCGTCACGGCGCGCATAACAATAATGCCCATGTGGGCGGCGCAGAGCCTCGTTTCGAAGGGATCTAGGCAGGAGTAATAATCGATGGTTTCCCCTTCGTGATCGAAAAATATCGCCGCTTTAAAGCCCGATACAGACGATGCCGCCTCGCGCAAAATCGCCGTAAACGCCGATTCTTCTGTGTCGCGGGGATGGCTAGGGAGTGTCACTGGTTGTCTCAAGGGCGTCCGGCACATCTGAAATGCGTATCCGCGCCTTTTGATAAAGCCCCTCGATTTGTGCCTCGACGCGTTTGACGCGCTCGTGGGCCAACAGGGATTCGGCGAGCTCGGCGCGCGCCACCGCAAAGGGAATGCGGACCTCGGGCAAGGTTTCGATGAAGTACACCACATGCCACCCAAAGCTCGTCTCAAAGGGCTTCCCCACCTGGCCGGGCCGCTGTATTTCGAAGGCCTTCTCCACAAAGGGCGGCACAAACTTTTTGTATTCGCGATCGAAGGGGGGCAGGTTTTCAACCCGCACAAACTTGGCAACGCCCACATCTTTGGCCACTTGCTGCGCCGCGGCGCGAAAGGCTCCCTCTGAAGCAACCCCCGCCACCGCCGCCGCCACTTGATCGGCTACCAGGCGCGCCTGGGCCGGCTCCAGGCCTTTTTTCCCGGTGCGCACCAGCGCGTGAATCATGCGGCGTTGTTCGCCGTGCCAATACTTTTCTTTGCGCGCTTCATATCCCTTGCGGAGCTCTTCTTCGTCGAGGTCGGACTCCTGAATGCGCTCCCCCGCGTGTCGCATCCAGGCCAAGGCCAAGGCGTCGCGAAATCCCAGCGTTGCCTCGGTGTGCGCGGCGTATCCCCGCGCGATGGCGGCATCTGCGAGCAAGGCGTCGCTTATCAATGCGTCGAGCGCAGCGCGTGGAGAATCCAACTCGGGGGTTTGTTGCAAGGTCCAGGAGACATCTGAAGCCGTGATCGCAATGCCGTTGACGCGCGCCACCAACGGATCATTTTCGGCGGTTCGATGACGCAAGTGATGCACGGCGCGCTCTGCGCTGGGCACCGGTGCCGCTTCATCGCAGGCCACACCCCACAACAGCAGAAAACAAAAACAAACGATTTTCACCAATGGTCGCGGTTGCATATCGCCCCAGTATAAGGAAAAGGCGCGCGCTTAGGTAACGAGAAAAGACATCTTGAGGACGCGAGACATCGCGGTCAACGCACCCGCACCAATGTCGACGGCTCGCCCGCCACGGGATGAATGGCCCACCAGCCATCGGGCAGCACCGGCAGCGACCAGTCGAAGAGCCATCGCGCGTCCTTGGGGGCCAGGTTTACGCAACCGCTGCTGCGGCGATTGCCGAACCGGTTATGCCAATAGACGCCGTGGATGGCATAGCCCTGGTGAAAGAAGAGCGTCCAGGGCACGTCGTGCAGCGAGTAATAGTGCTTGTTTTGATCGGTTGACTCGACCTCGCCCAAAGTCTCATCGACGGGCTCATCATCGGTGTTGTCCATGGGAATGGCCGCCACCTTGGCCCAAACGCGAAAGGAGCCCTTGGGCGTGCGCGACGCCCCGCCCCGACCAGTGGAGGTCAACGTGGCCCAAACCGGCCGTTCGCCTTCGTAGGCCGTAACGATTTGGTTGGCCAAGTCCACATCGATCCAGCGCTCGTCGGAAGCGACGCTGTCGGGTAGCGGCGCCGTCGTCGCCACCTGGACGTCCCGGGCATGCACCCAATGCGTTTCATCAATGCGGTAAAACACGTGCTTCCCCACGGTGCGGCGCTCTTGCACGCTGAACTGCGTGTAACGCGCCAGCCTCTCGACGCGCACGGCCTGGCGCAAACTAGGCTCCGAAAACGACCAGGCATTCTCGCGGTTGACCCACCCCACTGGCCATGTCACCTCATCGCGAATCGCAACGCCGGAAAACGTGCTGATGCGCCGCGTCACCCGCGCCGCACGCTGGGGTACATAACGCCCCTCAACCGTGCGGTAATAGGAATCGCCGTCGATGTACACCGAACGCTCAATGGCAAAACCGTAGCCGGGCATCACCTCGCGCACCTCGCGATAACCACCGGCGAAGCGTTCGTACTCAATGGCGTTTTCGTGCACGAAGGCATAGGGCCAGGGCATCAACTCTTCGTCGCGCATCGGGGGCTGCGCTTCGGCTTCGGGCGCCGTGTCATCGGGTTGCACAAACCGACCGCAAACCCACGAGTTGTCGCCGATGCGATACCAATAATTATCGCTACATCCCGGTCCCACTTCGCGCGCCAACACCGGCAGACGCGATTCGCCCACCACAGTTCCGTGACGCTTTGATTTGCCGCTGGGCGCCGCCCGGACCGTCAGACGGGGCGTTGTGACCAGCAGGGAGGTCGGCAGCGGTTCTTCGGTGGCCACCGTTTCGCCTCGCAGCGAAATGACCTGCGCCTGCGCCACAGCGCTTTGGGACAGCATCAAAAACAAACTGAATATCAATCCCCATCTCATCAGACCACGCAATGCAAAATCCTCCTCGTCCCCCACAGCGTTCGCCCCCAAGAACGCTCCAAACATAAAAGACAATTCCAATCTTTTCAAAATACGCGCGTTCCCCAAATGGATTCAGTGCAACACCTGTCTTCGACGAAACCGAGACGACCCGATTTTTCGTTGAAAAAAATTTCCCACTCTATACAGATAAAGGAACTCACTGATGCATATGACGCGTTTATTTCAGGAGACATTATGACGACTGTGCCATCTCAACCCTTGCTGCTGGTGGGCAACCCCACGTCCGGTGCCGGAAAAGCCCGCAAGGCCATTGAGAAAGCCCTCGAGTTCCTGCACGAACAGCGCATTCCCTGCGAGTTTCGCCCCACCCTGCCCCATGGCGGCACCATCGAAGTGGTGCGTCGGGCCATCGACGACGAAGGCTTTCGCACCCTGGCATTCATGGGGGGCGACGGCACATTTTACGAAGTCGCCACGGGGATCTGCCGCTCTCGAGAGCCCAGCCAAGTGCGCCTCGGCATGCTGCCCGCGGGCACCGCCAACGACCAGGCGCGCTCCTTTGGCATCTCGGCCAGCGAAAAGTCCCTGCCCGACAACATCCAAATTCTGGCGGAGGGACACACCACCTCGCTCGACGTCGGGCGCATCCGCACCTTCCACGACAACGGCACGCTGGCCCACGAAGACTTCTTTTACGACTCCCTGGGCTTTGGCCTCTCAGCGGCCATTTTGGCCTTCCGCAATCGCGAACTCCAACTGGTGCAAGGCGTTCCCATCTGGCGCGACATGTACCAAGGGCATGCGGTTTACGTGCGCGCTGCCATGCACGAACTGGCCCTCAACTGGGTCCTCCGCGATCGCTTTTCCCTCGAACTCACCCTGGACGGCGAAGTCCACCATTTCGAGCGCCTCTCCGACCTCGTGATCAGCAACACCATGCTCTACGCCGGCGAGTGGATCATCGATCCCAACGCCCAACACGACGACGGCTACTTCGAGATCGGCCTCTTCTCCGGTGTACGCGACTGGACGAGCAAGCTCATCGTCCACCACAAACACAGCCCATTGACCTTCGACATGCTCGAAAAGGTGGGGCTCTCGCACGCGCCCGTGCTCAAGGCCCGCTCCATCGGCCTGCAGTTTTTCAGGCCCGAAGTGCAAAACCCATTGCCGGCGCAGCGCGATGGCGAGGAGTTCGCCCCGGCCAATCTGGTGCAAATCGACGTCATTCCCCGCCTGATGACCATCATCGTGCCCCGAGACCACCACTGGATTTGACCGTATTTTGACAACACCGCCCAACCGGGCGATACGAGAACCCATGAGCACCAACACCAACCGCCGCGGACAACACAGGCGATATGCCGATCGCCGCATCGCCGCGTTGCTGCAAATTCACGAAATCTTTTTCTACGAGCCCCCGGGCCTGGCGCGCCAAGAGCAACTCATACAGGCCATCCAAAGCGATTACGAAACCGATCGCGGCGCCTTGCTCGTCCCCGATGCCCAACACCCCCACGCCCTGCGTTTTTTGTGCCGCAGCGGCGACTGGGGCTTGAGCGCTGCATCATTCTTGTCGGGAAGCGGCATCACCGCCCTGCGCAACGCCCACAGCGAAACCCCCGGCGCCCTCACTCTCTCGCGCTTTCGCCCCACCTCCCTGTTCTCCGATGAATCGTGGAACGCCCTGTGGCACGACGACTTGCTCACGCCCGCTTCGGCATTGCTCAGCGTCAACATCGCCGCGCCCACCGGCGAATCCCTGGGCTGGCTGCTTCTGGCGCTCAACGGCGCCTCTCGCGAATGGAGCAGTCACGACCGCGATCTCGCCGAGGAAATCGCGCTACTGCTGGCACAGGCCATGCAACGGGGCGTCATTTAAACGCCCGCCACCGTTCCGATTTCCATTGTGTGAGGGTTGTTTGTCGCGGTCCTGCTGATTGCAGCGGTCTTGATTTATTGCAGATCGATAATGATGGTGGGACAGCCCCAGGTGGCGGTGAGTTCGGCGCCGCCTTTTTGCAACTGGTCACAAATGGCCTCGCACATGCGCACCTCGGTCAAGTCGTCGCGCGTCCAAGTCCAACCGAGGCCCTGGGCGCAGTCTTTGTCGTAGGGCACCACCTCGCCGTTGAGATAGAAGTTGACGTTGTCGCTGTCCACGTCATCGCCATCCTGCGTGGGCACCTCGAAGTCGCACTGCACGATCGATGCAGCGATCTCTGAAAAGGCCTCCTCGAGATTGGCTTGATCATCGGCGTACAAGAATTCGGTGAACGGCGTGCCGCCCGCTTTGGCAATGGCGTTGAGCTGATCAAAATCAACACCGCCGCCAAAACCAATTACAAATGTTTTCACGCCCGCTTCGAGCAGCTCCGCTGATTTCTCGCCGAGCTGTTCGGCCGTCGCACCGCCGCTCGATACATAACGGTTGCCCCGGCACGTGTCCGCGCCGTCCGAAATGATGAGCAAGTAGCTCTGCCGGTCGCTGCTCAAAAAGTTGGGCGCATAATCGGTGTTCAAGTACAAATCCATCGCTCCGCGCAGCGGCGTAGCGCCTTCGGGCGAGTTGGCGTCGTATTCGCGCTCAAGCAGGTCGACAATCGCCATCGACTGCGACTCTCCGGGGATTGTGTCCATCAGCGGCGAAGAGCCCAGCTCGCAACCGGAGCCACGCGGAAAGATGTCGAAGCCGAACTCGATGTTGCCGGTGCTGTAGTCGGCATAATCGGTTAGCAGGCTGATAATCGCGGGCTTGGCGATGCTCCAGCGGCCGGGATTGTCGTCATCGTCCCATCTACCTGTCGCATCGTTGAACTTGGGATCCATCGACCCGGACATGTCCTGCAGGATCATCATGGCCACGGGCACCGGGGTAACGGTGAAGTCGTTGGCCGCACACACCGCATCCGATGGATCGTCGTTGTTCGCACCGTTGTTCTTTCCGTTATTGCTGTTGTACAGATCGTCGATGGTGCCGTCGCTGCCGTTGTTATCGCCATGTTTTCCGTCGTTGTCGGCATTAACGCCGTCGGACGCATCGTCCCCGTTCTTTGTGCCGGTGGCGTCATTGCTGCAGCCAAGAGCCAGAAAAACAAGGGCCAACAGCCCAATGAAGTATTTCGAAAACGCGGTTTGCATACGGAACTCCTTTTCAAAAAACAGCAGAACAGAACAAAATCCGTTCTCGCTTAATTTACACGCCTACAGAACCACAGATTGTTCATTTTCACTGTATTTAGTCGAATGAGCGAGGTGTTTTTATGAAGAATGAAAAAAAAATCTCATTCTGCCAGAAAGTACGGGTCATTCGGGATGCTGACCGCGCCACGGACATCTTTTCAATGCCTGGCCATGGCCCGCGTTCTCGTTGTGAAGGTGTTTTTTTGTAAAAGCGGTTTATTGCAGATCGACGACGACCGTGGGGCATCCCCAGGTGGCGGTGAGCTCGGCGTTGCCTTTTTGCAGTTGATCACAAGTGGCCTCGCACATGCGCACTTCAGTCAAGTCGTCGCGCGTCCAAGTCCAGCCGAGGCCCCGGGCACAGTCTTGGTCGAAGGGCACCACCACGCCGTTGAGATAGAAGTTGACGTTGTCGCCGTCCACGTCGTCGCCATCCTGCTTGGGCACTTCGAAATCGCACTGCACAATCGACGCGGCGATCTCTGAAAAGGCCGCCTCGAGATTGGCTTGATCATCGGCGTACAAAAACTCGGTAAACGGCGTGCCGCCCGCCTCGGCAATGGCATTGAGTTGGTCGGGATCAATGCCCTCGCCAAAACCGATCACAAATGTTTTCACGTCCGCTTCGAGCAGCTCTGCGGATATCGCGCCGAGTTCTGCGGGCGTCGCACCTGTACCCTGAGTGCCATTGGGCCGACAATTGTCGGCGCCATCCGAGATGATGAGCAAGTAGCTCTGCCGATCGCTGCTCAAAAAGTTGGGCGCGTAATTGACATCCAAATACAAATTCATGGCGTAGCGCAACGGCGTAGAACCTGCAGGCGTAAAGCCAGCGCCGTACTCAATTTCAAGCAAGTCGATGATTTCCAAAGACTGCGACGCACCGGGAATCGTATCCATCAACGGCGAAGATTCCAGCGTACAACCGCTCCGGTTGCGCGGAAAGAGATCAAAGCCAAACTCGATATTGCCCGTGCTGTAGTCGGCGTAATCGTCAAGCAAGCTGAGCAGTGCAGGCCTAACGATGTTCCAGCGACCGGGATTGCTAGGATCATCGGGATACCCAGCTCGCATCGACCCGGACATGTCTTGCAAGATCATCATGGTCACGGGCACCGGGGTAACGCTGAAATCGTTGGCCGCGCACACTTCTTCGGAGGGATCGATGATTTCGATGCCGTCCTGCGGATCATCGTAGCCATCGCAATTGGAATCGATGCCGTCGCCGGGAATCTCTTTGGCGCCGGGATGGATGTCGGGATCTAAGTCGTTGCAATCGAAAATGTCGCTCCAGCCATCGCCATCGCGATCGCTGCCATCAATGTCGTAGGGCAAGTCGTCGCGCCAGTCGGGAAAGTCCTTGTCGCCCTTCCCGTCTTTATCGCCATCTTTATCGCCATCTTTGCCGTCGTTATCGCCGTCTTTGTCGCCATCTTTGCCGTCGTTATCGCCATTGGACGCATCGTCCCCGCTATGTTTGCCTGTGGCGTCATTGCTGCACCCAAAGGCCAGCAAGGCGAGAGCCAACAATCCGATGAAGTATTTCAAAAACGCGGTTTTCATATCGGGCTCCTTTGTCGAAAACATCTGAACGTGTCCCAAAACCGTTCCTGTTAATTTATGTTCTCACGAAAATTCGGAACATTCATCTTCATTGTATTTAGTCGAATAGGCGAGAGGTTTTTACGAAGAAAATGAAAAAAGACACCCACACGCGTCGTAGAAACTTCATGTGCCAACAGAAACCTCAGCGACAATGCACCACCGCGCTGAGAATGCGCCCGCCGCGATCCGAAGATTCGGCATAAACGAACAGCGCCGCATCGCCGTTCACATCCACATCGGCGAGCAAAAACTCCGACTTGTCGGCATAAACCTGAAATTCGCCGCCCATCTTTTGTCCCCACACATCGAAGCGGTTGATGCCGAGCAAAAAATTGCGTTGGTACGAGCGTATCTGGGCGCTAAACACCGGACCGTTGGCGCTGGCGCTGTCAATGCGCGGACCCCTGGGACCGTCGGCCCGCGAAATGCGTTTGGGCGCAGAGAGCACCGTCCCTGAATTGCCGATCCGCGCAAAGTAGAATTCTGCTTCGCCGTCGTCGTCGCGGTCGTCTCGAAAGGCGATGCCAAAGCCGTCCGCCATGGGAATGACCGCAGGTGCCGCATCAAAAACGCGCACCTTGGCCACCTCGGCAAAGTTGTCGAAGGTCAAATCGGGGCGAATCTGGGCCGCTTGCAATGCGTAGGAAAAATCAAGGCGAGATACGCCATCGATGCGTTGGGTCCACAGCAGCAACATCTGCGAGGCATCGTGAGACAACGCCGGTCCAAACGCGTTGCCATCGGCGGGCACAAGGGTGGCATCGATGGTGTCCAATGTTGCGGCGTCTACCCGGTGCAGGTGGATATTGGCGCGATTGTTTTGCACGGAGGGCCAACCGATCAGCAGCGCTTGTCCCATTGGGGCGAGCACCAAGGTATCGGCAAAGGCATCGACGTGAACCAGTTGGCGGAGCGCCGAAATCTGTAGCGTCTTTCCATTGATGCGCGCCACGTGCAGCGCGCCGGGCGACACGCCATATCCCTGCGTCACCACCCCCACTGCGATATCGCCATCGGGCAACACCACTGCGGCAATGGCGCGGGCATCGAAATGCCTGGCCTCTTGGGGGAAAAACGCCTTGGGATGAGCGCTTGGAGATGCGGCGAAATGTGTGGTGCCCAGCAGCGCGGGCTCTGTCTTCAGCGCGCCCTGATTGTCGAGCATGGCGAATTGTGTCATCCCATCCGCTGACCACAGGAGCAAGAGGCGCTCGTCATCGATGCGCAACAGGCGAAGCGCCTCGGGGGTGTGAGCGGATTTTGCCACCACGATTTCGACCGCCATGCGGCAACTTTGCTGGGTGCGCTTTTCACCGCATCCCAAGACAACGCTGAGCGAGATGAGCAACGCCCACCCCACCAACCATGTCGCACGCTGCGCACCGCGCATGAGCGGATGTGCTTAGAGAACGCCCTGCGCCGTGAGCATGGCGCGCAAGGCCTCTTGCTGATCGACGATGTCCTGCACCAACTTAATGGGCAGGAAGCGGCTGGCCGATCCCTCTCGCGGGACCACCAGCCAACTGACATCGACAAACTCGGTCATCTGACCCACCAGGCGCTCGAACTGCACCACCTCTTGGCCATCGACCTTCTTTTTGACCGCAAACCAGCTCAGGGGCGGGGTGTCGCGCAGGGTCTCGGCGTTGAACACAAAGGTGTTGGTGTTAAACACCGAGATGCTCGTCGGATCAAAATCTTGCGGCAGGCGAAAAAACTCCATGATGGCGACCTTGTTGCCGACCACCGCCGGGAAGCCGCCCACATCGCCCTTGTAAGCCGTGGCGAGCTCCACCGACATGGGCTTATTGCCCGCGATGTGCATGCCGATAATGACGGGATCGAGGCTGGCACCCAAATTGTCGACATTGGAGAGCGTCAAGTAGCGACCGCCGCCATTGATAAACGTTTCGAGTTCACCGCTGGCTTTGATCGCGTAGGGGAAATCGCCGTGGCCAGGCGCATACAGCGAAGGCGTGCCGTCGTCGGCTTGAAAAACGCTGCCGTCTTCGTTGAGGCGCAGCGACACGAACTGGTGAAAGACCCGCACGTGCTCCAGCAGGTTGATTTCTTTCAAGTGCTGTCGCGTGGCCGCATCGGTGGCGAAGCTGTTCATGAGAAACACCGACGCTTGACCGCCGCTCACGGCGCGCACCTGGTTGATTTTGAAATCGAGGAATGAGCGCTCGGCGCACACCGGCACCACGCCCTTGGGGACACCGCCAAAGCGCGTCGCCATCCCACCGTTGAGGATGACCGCCCCCACCTGCCCTGCAGCGATGGCCCGGCGACCGATTTCGGCAAACTCGGAATAGGCGTCGCTGTCCTTGAGCGGTACATTTTGCAAAATGCTGCTCGGCGGGTGGGCGATGGCATCGCGCGTGCGAGCGGCATCTGGGCTGTATCCCTCTTTTTTCAAGGTATCCTGGAGTTGTGCAAAGGGAATTTGATCAAAACCATAGCGGTTCAAAACATCCTGAGAGTGCGCATCGATTTGTTTCACGGATCACCTCGCTAGAAAGTTAGATGGTAATTGTTGGCCAGGCCAGATCGGTCACCCATTATACACAGGTTGCCGACTTTGAAAATGCTAAGGCTGGGAGCGCGCTGTGTGCCGATGATGCAATTTCATATGCCCCGCTTGGATGCCCTCGGAGGCCAGAGCGGCCAGCGCTGCCAAGTTGGATGCCAGTCCGGCGCACACCGCGACTTGGGCCAGCTCCTGCGCCGTGGTCACCCCGGTGATCTCGATGCACTTGGCCGCTGCGGGATGCGCCCGAGACGCCCCGCCGACAATGCCCACCGCCATGGGCATTTCAATTTCTCCCCGCAACTGGGTGCCGTCCCACTGCCAGGTGCCCAATGGACCGTAGGTGCCCCCGTGAGCGGCATAGGCATGTCCGCCGGCTTCCACGGCGCGCCAGTCGTTTCCCGTGGCGAGCAATACGGCGTCGACACCGTTGAAAATCCCCTTATTGTGCGTGGCCGCGCGATAGGGATCGGCCGTGGCAAAATCGCTGGCCGCCGCAATGCCTGCGCCGACCTGTTCGCCCGAGAAGTCGCCCCGCGCCAATGCCGCAGCGGGCACCTGACAGGAGGCCCTGGCCAAACGCCGATCGGCCAAGTTGGTCAAAATGCGCAACCCCACCTGGGCGCCGGTCACGGTAGCCAGATACGGTGCAATCGCCTCGGCCATCGTGTTAACGGTGTTGGCCCCCATGGCATCGCGACAGTCCACAACCAGGTGCACGACAATGCGCGTGGCGTCGCCGACATCGCTGCGCACCAGGACCTCTCTCGCACCGCCGCCCAGCGACACCATTTGCGGTTGCACCGCATTGCTGCGCGCCAAAATTTCATCCGCCACCGCCCGTACTTTTTCGGCAGCAAGGGCATCGGCGCCGCGCAATTCAATTTGTGCCACCGTTAGGGGGGGATCGGTCGACGCCACAAAACCGCCGCCCGCGCGAATCATGCGTGCGGCATTGGAGGCCGCTGCGATGACCGAGGGTTCTTCGATGGCCATGGGCACGAGGACGTCTTGACCGTTGATGAGAAAGTTGGTGGCGATGCCCAGGGGAATCGCGAGCTTTCCAATGGCATTTTCCACCATGGCGTCACAGTCGGCATCGGTGAGCCCGCCTTGCACAAGGGGTTCGAGGCTGCCATCCCGGGTCCACGCGGCCACGATTTGGCGGCGCTCGGCCATGGTCTTGCGATAAAATTGCGAAATTCTAGATGACAAACGGCGCTTCATGCCTTGGGTGTGTAGACCAAAAACGTCAGTTCGTCACGACACCACTTCTCTTGAACAAGACAAGCTGCTGTGCCCGGGACCTGATAGACAGCGCACCGGGGTGATTGGGGCGCAGCTCCAACGCGGAAAGAGACAGTTGCAAGGCCAACGCCCCGTCCCGGCGCAACTCCAGCGCGATCTCGGCTTTTTTGAGCTGAATATCAAAAAAGGTTTCCAACTGTGTGGCATCCCAAAGTTCGGCGCGACGCACCCTGCGCCGCTCGGGTTGCATCAATTCGTCGCGGGCGCCTTGAATGACGTTTTGGATGTCGATAATGGTTTGGCGCTGTTCTTTGTCGGCCTGGGTGAAATTGTTCAAATCGAACGTGGCCAGGGCGCGCTGAAAATAGCGCTCAATCTCGGCCTCGGTGGAGGTGGCGTGGGCCGACAGCACCTGGTAGGGATTGGCGAGTTTGAGCTGTGTCAAGTGCGCGCTGAGTTTTTCGAGGGGGATGGCCGCGCTTCCCTGGGGATTGAACTCGTGCAGCACAAAGACGCCCCGCGCGATTAATTGGTGCATGAGGCGCTGTGACGTCACGCGAAACAATGGCGAAATGCTGAACGCGAACGACACCTGCACCGGTTTTTCGATGATGTGCCGAACCCATTCCTTTTCTTTGTTGTTGAGGTCGAGGGCGTGCAACTCTTGGGCTTTCTCGCGGTCCACCGCGATGTAGCGCGACTGGTGTTCGACGAGAAACTGCTCTTCATCCCGGGTCAGCCGCTCTTCACGCCAGCGAGAAGGGGCCTTCGTTTGGGGCCGCTCCACAGCGTCAGACGCCGTCGGCGCCATAGGCAGCAACGAGCAACGCGGCAAATTGCGGGGGAACATGATTTGGCTGCGGCGGGTACAAGTGCCGCCACTCCACCGATTGACCTCGTCTAAAATGGCCCGGCCGCGATCGTAAATCATGCGGGCCAACTGCGCGCGATCGGTGATACCGGCTTTTTGCAGGGCTTCGATGGAATGACGCGCCTTCCCGCTCTGCAACAAATGGTCGTACATATCGGCGGTTTCGGTGTTAATGCGCCCCATGGCGTGCAGCATGCGCCCCATCTCATGGCGCGAAATGGTGGATTGGATGCCCAGGGGCAAGCCCTCTTGGAAGTGCAATGTAATGTGATCGGATTCGCGGGAAAAAATAAGGGCACCGGTAAAACTTTGCTCGCTTTCCACTTCAATCAATTGCGCGGCGAGACCCGGCAAAATGGCGCAGTGGTCGGCGTGGAACAAATTTTGGCGTTCCGGGCGCTCTTCGCCCAGCGCCTGCAAGGCGAGTTCTCCCGTACTGAGCGTGCTGTCTGTTGCGCTGGCGGTTTTTGTGGCGGTGGCAGATGCGCTCGGCGATGGCGGCGATGCCCACTTGACGATGTTGGCTTGTCGCAGCGCATTGAGGCGATCCATGATGTCGTCGAGAACGGCGCCCAGCAGTTGCGCTATCTGGGCCGTCGTGTGCTCTCCATCCAAGAGCGGAAACATGGCCAGGGTGAGCGGGTCGAAGGAAAATCGCCCCAAATCAACCTGCGAGACCAACACCGGCATTGGCAGTGGCGTCTCCGAAGCAGTCGACGTGACCTCATCGCGTTGTAGAGGCGTCATCATGGCATCCCCCTTCGCTTTGGTTGTCAAAGATGTCTGCGACGAGCAGGCACCTAATGGTAGTATACCATAAAATTAACAAGCACTTCGGCAATCGCTTGACATTGGAGAAAGAGAAAGATATGGGAGTCAGCCTGTTGAGTAACAGAGGAGCATAATTGTGGCCAATCACGTTCAAGCAAAAAAAAGAGCTCGCCAATCGGTGAAGCAAAAACAACGCAATCGATACGTCCGTTCCACGGTGCGCACATCCGTTAAGGCCGTGCGCCGCGCCATTGAGCAAGGCGAAAGCGCGCAAGCCACCGAAGGCTTAAAAACGGCGATCCGCAACCTCGACAAGGCGGTCACCAAGGGTGTTCTCAAGCGCCAAACCGCCTCCCGCACGATTTCTCGGCTGACCATCGCTGTCAATCGCGCCACCGCCGCTGGCAACTAGCCACACCCACATCCAGCACATATCCCACAACGGCATCCCCCGCTATCGGTGCGCCGACGCTGCGTTTTGCTGTGTCGCGTTCACGCGAGCATACACAAATCGATGATGGCTTCTTCCAAGACCAATCGCGGGGGGCGGCGACTGGACTTTAGCGCCAAATCGGCGCGCGCAATGCGCATGAGAGAACTCTCGAGGTGCAGCCCGCTCGCAAAGCGCTGACTCTGCGCAATCGTTTTGGACACCGCAAACGGCGGCACCCCAATGAGCGAAGCCATTTCGGCTTGTGGCAGGCGCTGTTCGGCGACGATGCGCGCTCGAATCAATTGGCGCATGTGTCGTGCGACGAGGGCCAAAATACGCAGCGGTTCTTCGCGGTGAAACAAGAACTCCTCCAACAGGGCCAGCGCCCGCGCCGTATTGCGGCTCCCCAAGGCGTCTGTCAAATCGAACACCTTGTTTTGGCGAACAAACGACACCACCTCGGCCACGTGCTCCGCGGTGACATCGTCCGTGCCCGCGTACAGCGACAGGCGCTCCAGGGCGTCGTTCAACGCTGCAGCATCCGGACCGACGGCCGCCGACAACGCTTGTGCTGCCCCCGATGCCAGCTTGATGCCACGGTTTTTGGCGCGGGCGGCAACAAATGGCGCAATCTCTTTTTCTTTGAGCAGCTCCGCCAGGTGCACGTATTTTTTGCGGTTGGCCTTGGCAAACAACCCCCTGCGCAAATCGAATTTGGTGCCGAGAAACACGAGACAGGTCTCCGGTGCTGGATTTTCGAGATAGGCCTCCAAGGGCGGCATATCCGCGGCTTTGAGCCTCTCGGCATCGTCGACGAGAATCAGACGCCGCGCCGCCATCATGGGCAGGGAACGCGCCGCCATCGTCAATTTGTCTCCGGTGGTTTCATCGGCACGGCAGCGGCTGTAGTTAAATTCGGCCATGGCACCGCGCAAGACGACTTCTTTTAACCGCGCGACAAAGTGGGTGATGAAAAAGGATTCGGGACCGTGCACGAAATAAATCGGGGCCACGTTTTCGGGGGTCAGAGACTGCGTCAGCGCCATGAGTTCCATCGGCGCAGATTAACACGGCAACGCGCAAAACCCAATGAACTCCGCCATGCCGCAGGTCATCAAAAAAGCTTTTTCCCACGGCACGAAGGAACCAGCGCGCGCCGCCATTCGGATGTTTTGGGTATATTTTTACCGTCAGCGGCTATAATCATGCGCCATGGATATCCAATGCGAAAAATGCCAAACCGTCTACACGCTCTCTGAACACCTCATTCAACCTGCGGGAACCCCCGTTCGGTGCACCAAGTGCCAACACGTTTTCAACGCTTATTACAAAGCGGACCCCAATGTACCGTGGACGGTGAAACAAACCGGTGGCGGCGTCCTGCGTTTCGACAGCGTGGTGTCATTGCAAGACGCCATGCGCGCCCAGCGCATCGCCGAAGATGACGACGTGTCCCGTTCTGGCGGTCCCTGGAGCAAAGCCGCCGTTCTGCCCGAGTGGCACGCCCTGTCATCATCATCGCCCACACGCACGCCTGCCACGCCTCCCGCAGAGGCCGTACTGTTCAAATCCGAACGCTCCACCTATCCCCCAACCATGGCCCCTCCCACTCCTGTGCCGCCGCCGCCGCCAAAAACGCCCACATCCAAGCCTGTCGAGAGCGCGCCGCCACCGAAGCCCGCAACAGTCGAAGAGCCCGCAACAGTCGAAGAGCCCGCGCCCGCGCCCGCGCCCGAACCCGAACCCGAGCCCGCGCCCGAACCCGAGCCCGAGCCCGAAGCCGAAGCCGAAGCCCAACAAGAACCCGCGCTGGGCACCATCCCCCCCGCCGAAGACGACGCCTGGGAGGCGGGCGCACCGCCCGAACTGCGCGAACCCACTTGGACCAGCACCCGCATTACCGGATCGCCCACCACCCCCGACGACTTCGACATGCCACCCAAACGGCGTCGGCGCATCGCGTGGATTGTCACCCTAGGCCTGCTCGTCGCCGCTGCGGCTGCGGTGTACCTCCTGCTCCCGCACAAGGACAGCGTCAAAAGCCAATTGGGCGAGGTCGTGAGCTCCAAAGACCAAGGCCGCCACCGCGCGCTATTGCTCAAAGGGCGCGAAGACTTTCTGCTCGACACCCCCGCAGCCTGGGAGCGGGCGGACAAAAACTTTCAACGGGTATTGGAACTGTCCCCCCAACATCCACAGGCACTGGCATCCCTGGCACAACTGCACGCAGTTTGGGCCCAACATCTATACGACGCCGATGTGGACGCGCGTTGGGATGCCCATGCGCAAGACCAGGCCCCAACCCCTCAAATCGACAAAAACACGCAGCGATTCGAATCGCGTCTGACCACCGCCCAGCAATGGGCAACGCGCGCAGTGCGCGAAGCGGCCGATCTCCCCGACGCCCATCTCGCCATGGCCGATGTCCTGCGCCTACGCGGCGACCTGGAGGGGGCGCAACAGCACTTGCAAGCCCTGCCCAAGAGCAGCCACAACGCCGAGTATCACTACATCCACGCGCTGTTTCTTTTGGCCTCTGGCACCCGTGTCGATCACGTAACCCGCGAACTCGAAGCCGCCTTGCCGGTTCCCCCCTCCCTGCGCATGCTGTACCGCATCGCGCGGTTGCAGGCGGCGCAACACCAGCACAACGAAGCGCGCGCCACCTTGGAGCGCATCCTGCTGCTCAACGCCAAACACGACCCATCGCGTACTTTAATGGATCGCCTCAACCGCAATTTGCCCATCGCGCTTGCCAAACCGCCGCAACCCAGCGCCAACACCTCGAGCGATACCGCAAGTGACGAGGAGCACCAGGCCCGCGCAGGCGGCACCGACAGCGCCTTGTCTGCGCCCATCGCCGATGTCGATGACGATGCCACCGCGGAAGATACCGCGCGCATCAAGCTCGCCCGTGCCATGCGCATGCAAGAACGCGGCAATTGGTCTGAGGCCGCCCGCCTGTATGGCGATGTGCTGTCCGTCGAACCCAGCAACCTCGACGCACTGGTCGGCATGGGATACGCGCAACTGGAACTCCGCGCCACCGGCCAAGCCATTGCGCACTTTCGACGCGCCTTGGCACAAAACGCTGCCTACGGTCCCGCTGTCTCTGGCATGGGCGATGCGTATCGCGCGCAGGGACAAAACGACGAAGCCATCAAGTGGTACCAGCGCTACCTGGATGCCCATCCCCACGGCAGCCAGGCCGCCCACGCACAACGCCACCTGACCGCCCTCTCTGCCCCTCCCCGCAGCGATGATACCAGCGCCGCACCCGCTCCCATTCCAAGCAGCGACACCGAATCACCGCAAGACGCCGACATCGCGCCCACGCCGCAGACCGCCGACGATCCGACACCACCGAAGAGCACCGATGCGCCCCCATCCACCGCACCGCCTCAGCACAGCGCGCCGCCCGAAAACACACCCGCTCCGCCACCAACGGCGCCAGGAAATAGCGAAAACAGCGCACCGCCGCCCATCGCACCGCCCCCCCAAGCGCCACCGGCCGCCAGCGACGACGCATGAGGCATCTCGCCAACGGAGAACACGATTTATGAATCTCATTAATTACTCTCACACCGGAAGCCGCATCGCCCTGTGCGGTGCCGCTCTTTTTCTCTTCATCTCCTGTGGGTGGGGCGAGTTTTCCGCACGAGACGCTGCGCCCAAAGCACCCATGGCCGTGCTCTTCGAGATCGACGGTCCCTTGCCGCAGTTCGCCCAGCCCGCGCTGTTCGGCGTCGATACGCCCTCTCAATTTCAACTCGAAAAAAAAATCAAACGCGCGAGCAATGACATCCTGGTGCAAGAAATCGTTTTTCACATCGGAGCACCGCAAATTGGCTGGACGCGCGCGTTGGAGCTTTCAAATGCCATCGCCAGGGCTGCCAAACGAAAGCCCGTCACCTGCCTTGTGACATCCGCAGACAACCAGGCCTATTGGATGGCGGCCCGGAGTTGTCCCACCTTATTGGTGGCGCCTGCCGGTGACATTGCGCTCGTCGGACTTGCCGCTGAAAACATCTTCGTAAAGGATTTGCTGGACAACATCGGCATTGCCATCGATGTCCTGGCCGCTGGACGCTACAAAAATGCCGCCGAAAGCCTCACGCGAACCGACATGTCCGAAGCCTCTCGCGAAACGACCACGGCCCTGCTCGACAGCCTGCACGCGACCTTTGTCTCCGGCATTTCCCAGGGACGAAAACTGCCCCGCGAACAAATTGACGCGCTCATCGACAACGGGCCGTACACCGCTGACGACGCCCACAAGGCCCAATTGGTGGACGGCGTAAAATCTGTGGGCACCCTCTTCACGGCGCTGTCACAAAAATACGAAGGTGGCCTGGTGGCCGATTACGGCAAAGAAGCGCCAAAGCCCATAGAGGTCGGCGATCTCTTCAAGCTGTTCAGCGGCAAACGCCCTGAGGCGACACAGGACACCAAGCCCAAAATCGCCCTAATCTCACTGATCGGCACCATCAAAAGCGGGCGCGAAACGGACGCCATCTTTGCCGCCGAAGATAGCGTTTACGACCTCAGCCTCATCGAAACCCTCGCCAAGGCCGCCGAAGACAAATCGGTCAAGGCCGTCGTCTTGCGCATCGACAGCCCCGGTGGCAGTGCGTTGGCTTCCGACAACATCTGGGAAGCCGTGCAAGCCCTGGCTGCCGTCAAACCCGTCGTCGCCTCCATGGGCGATGTCGCAGCCTCGGGAGGGTATTACATCGCCTCGGCCGCCACCGAGGTCATCGCCGCACCGACCACCATCACGGGTTCCATCGGCGTCATCGGGGGAAAGGTCGTGGTGCAAAAGGCCGCCGAAAAATGGGGCGTCAAGAGCGAACGCATCGCCCGAGGGCGCAACGCCGGCATGCTCAGCCCTTTCGAACCCTTCAGCGAAGCCGACCGCGAACTCTTAACCCGGCACATTCAACACACCTACGAACTCTTTGTGGCGCGCGTCAGCACCGGACGCGATCTCCCCGCCGAAGACGTACACGCCCACGCCGAAGGCCGCGTGTGGAGCGGCGCTGATGCGCTCAAACACAAACTGGTCAACGCCACAGGGACCCTCGAGACGAGCATCCAGCGCGCGCGCAAACTCATTCATGACGAGCGCATCCCCGTCGAGCTCTACCCGCAACCACGCAATTTTTTCGAAGTGATCGCCGAACAACTCAATGCGCCGACTGACGAAGCGCGCCTGCTCTCACAACTCCCCGGCGCCCAAGACGCCACTGTGCTGGGACAACTCCTCCTGCGCGAATCCGTCCTCGCGGTGTCGCCGCACTTCCTCCGCATCCGCTAACCCCGTTCGAAACGCCTGAAACCCGCACTTAGCGCATTCGACTTCCGGAACGGATAATCTCTCGCAGCCAATGCCGCTCAAAACAATGCTGGTCAATAGATCCTTTTGGACCCATGGTACGTCTCCATCACCACAACCACTTTGAAGCCCGGAAACACCGGTCCTTCACCGCCCAAAGGAGAGAGCAGCATGGCGCGTTTTCATTGGATATCCATCGTTCTTCCGCTGGCCGTCTTGGCCTGTGGTACCGAAAAAACCAACAACACGGCAGAGCCCATCCGCGTCATTCGGGTCACCACCGACCCCGGCGATGATGGCAACGTTTCCGCCATTGCCGACGCCCATACGCCGGCACACCGTTTTGCACCGCGCGCCATGGCACCGACTCCGCCACAACCAACCGTCGTCCCCGTACCCAACGATCAGTTACCCCTCCTAAAAAACCGACTGACACAGTGCTACGGTACGGCCAAACGCCCCACATCTCAAATCGCGCAGCCGTCGCAACCCAAGCTGGCACCGCTCGGTATGGTGCGCCGCGAATCACCCACTGGCAGCTTGGGCGAAGGCCGACAGCACACGCCATCACCGAAGACTGCCGCCGCTCCAGCACCCGTCAAAGAGTCCAGCAAGCGCGTCGTTATGGAAGACGCGATGCCCCAGGGTGTCCCGATGGAAATGACGGCTGACAACGCCCTGCCCCCGTCCGCCGAACCGCTGGCCATTGCGTCCGGTGATACGTCCAGCGCTGTGCCCTACGATAGCTGGGGCGCCTCCATCTACCTCTCCAACGACGACTCCATGAGCCTGTCGTCGGCGCAGCGCGTCATCTACGCCATCGACAACTTCCTGCCGCTGCCCACCGCCCATATCCGCCCACACGAGCTGCTCAACTACTTCTCTTTTCAAAAGGCCGCCGTCGCACCCGGGCGCGACTTCTCGCTGCTGCCAACGATATCCGATCGACCCGACAGCGATGGCAATCACACCTTGGCCCTCAGCGTGGCCGGCCGCTCAATAGAACGCGAACAACGCCGCAACGCGGTGCTCACATGGGTCATTGATCGCTCGGGCTCCATGGCGGCTGAGGGACGCATGGCGTACCTCAAAAAAGGCCTCATGCGCAGCCTCGCAGAGCTCAAAAATGGCGACATGATCCACATGGTGCTCTTCGATCACGAAGTCTGCACGCCCATCGAAAATTTTGTCGTGGGGCGCGACGATATCAAAATCCTCGAATCCGCCATCCAGCAACTGGCCCCCAAGGGCGCCACCGATCTGCACAGCGGGCTCACAACGGGCTACGCCATCGCCGATGCCACCTACCAACCCTCCTACAACAACCGGCTGCTGCTCATCACCGATGCCCTGGTCAACACCGGCATCACCGACGACTCCCTCATCTCTACCGTGGCCAAACATTACGATACACGCCGCATTCGACTGTCCGGCGTGGGCGTCGGTCGCGACTTCAACGACGCGCTCCTGGATCGCCTCACCGAGCGCGGGCGCGGGGCCTATGTCTTCTTGGGTTCAGAAGCCGAGGTCGACGCCGTCTTTGGCGAGCGCTTCATCTCGCTGCTCGAGACCACCGCCCTAGACGTTCACTTTCGCCTTCAGCTACCGCCGTCGCTGCGCATGAACGTCTTTTATGGCGAGGAGAGCTCCACCGAAAAACACGACGTCCAGGCCATTCACTATTTCGCCGGCACCACGCAACTCTTCTTGTCCGATTTGAAAGCGCGCGACAATCAGCTCCGCCCGCAGGACGACATCATGTTCACCGTGGAGTACCAAGACCCCACGACCCAGGAGAAACGCGTTCACGAAGAGGCCTTCCGGCTCGGGGACATCGCCGCACAACACGCGTTGAACGTTGAGAAGGGGCGCCTCATGATGACATGGATCGACCTGATTTCCGCCCTGGCCATGCGGCAACCACCAAAAGTCTACCGCTACAAAGCCGACTCACATAGCGATCCCGAGGCCTGGCAACTCTGCGAGGATGGACGGGCTCTGCTCCAGCAACGCGCCCAACACCTCAGCAGTGATGCCGAAACCACGCGCGTGCTGCAATTGTTCGACAAGTACTGTTCGCGCTTTGAGCGTCCGCGAAACCCGGTCAAACGCCAGGTCGAAACGCCCACCCCCTCTTGGCCCAGCGCCCTCCCCGAACCCGCCCGCTAACCAACCAAGCGGCATCGCGCCGCCAACCACAACAAGCCCGCCCGCATCGTTCGCCCGCAGAAGCCGCGCAATGTACCGTTTGGATTTGGGGTTGTGCGCCGGGCAAACGCCCAGAGAATCATGTGGCGCCCAAGAAGAGCTTTAGTGTGGTCGCCGCATCGTGTTTGTCGAAGTCGATGTGCTGCAATTCTTCGCGGTGGCTAATGTTGTGAAACAAGGTGTCGAGGTGGTGATAAAACGCCTCACACTCCGCAATAATGGGCACCAAGTGCTGGGACTCCAACGCATCTTCATCGCGCAGGCGCTCTACCAGCATAATGAACCGATCGAACTGTGCATAATCCGAGTAGCGCAACAACTGGTATCCCATCGAACGAAAATAAGAGACAAAGGTTTGAATGAAATTAACGGTGTCGGTCCCCACCCATTGGTCGGCGGTGCGCAGGGCATCGTTGGCCTTGGCGATAAAAGCCTGCAAGATCTTTTGGAACATCCAGATGTCGCGACGCAACCGGACAGAACGCGTAATGTCAGAGGTGAAGTCGGCAAAAATGGCGTCGCCATTAATATCGGTCTGGTACTCGCGCGCAATGAGCACCACGGTGTTTTGCAAAAAACTGCGAAACGCGTTCATCGAAAGATGAATGGTCGTCATTAAATCATCGGGGTCTTGCACCTCGTCGATGGAGGGCAATAAGTGCTCAAATACTTTTTTCAGTTCGAGGCGCAATTGGTGGCCTGCTGACATCAGCAATTCTCGCAGGGACTTGAGCCCCACAAACTCGAGGTTCAATTCGTCGTACTGCTGTTTGACATGCGCCGCCGAAAGCGTTTTGTACCCGCGCGAGAATCCCTCCGACATCCACTTGGCCGATCCGGAAACATAAAACTCGGAAAAGGCCAATCCATCGGAGTGCAGCAAAGCCAAGTAGGAAAAGAGCGGACCAAAGCCATTGCGCGCCACATCTTCGGTCTCAATGATGTCGATGTAGTGCAGCAGCCGAAAGAGCGACAACTGGGTCATCGTGGTCACGCGCTGCGCCGTATGGCTGTCGATGCTGGGCAAAATATCAACGATGATTTGGCTGGAGATGGCGTCGTATTCGGAGCGGAAATCAAAGATGGCGAGGGGATTAAAGTACAACGAACGATGAATCTCCCGCTGCACCAGCGCGATCACAGACGAAAAAACATGGTATGAAATCGCCCCAGAGAGCAGCAGCGTGTTGGCGGTTTCCAACAAATTATCGAGAACGGAAACCATCAAGGCCAAGCTTTGGTTCGGCGTATCCTGCTCCAGAGAGCGCCGCATGATGTCGGTGCGCAGCAAGTCGGAGGTTTGGAAACTGTCGATGAAGCGCTCAAAATCAAACGCGCAATCTGTGCTATTGCAGAGCCGTCGCCCTTGTTCGCACAGTGTTCGCAACGACGAGACGAGCAACTCCATCTCCACGTCCCAAGATTTTTCGGCGACGGGAACGCGGCGAACGATGTTTCCAGGATGATTGGCGGGATTGCCAAAACAAACGAGGCCCTTGAGCAACATTTCAAAGCGAAACAAAAACTGAGCCCGGTGCGCCATATCATGGGATTCAAACCATATCCGGCGCGCATCCGATTGCTCCTGCCGCAACCAGGTGGAGGCCTTCATCAGCTCGGCATAATAATTTCGTTTCGCAGACATTGTCATTTTGTTATGCGGCTCCCTCGCATCACAAGAGCCGCTGCTGTCCTTTGCGAGATGGCGTCACGCCCAAGTGCGCAAATGCACGCGGTGTGGCAACGCGGCCCCGCGGTGTTCGCTGGATGTATCCATTTTGCATGAGATAGGGCTCATATACATCTTCAATTGTATCGCGCGGCTCTGAAACAGCGGCAGCGATGGTTTCAATGCCCACCGGCCCCCCGTCAAACAACTCGACAATTGCCGACAAAATGCGGCGGTCCATATCGTCAAATCCCGCTTCATCTACCTCGAGGCGTCGCAGTGCGTGCTGTGCCAATTCGCGGTGAATGGTGCCCGATCCCTCCACCTCTGCAAAGTCGCGCACACGGCGCAGCAGCCGGTTGGCAATGCGTGGGGTGCCGCGAGCGCGGCGGGCGATTTCGTGAGCCCCGGGATCGTCGATGGGGATGTTCAGCAAGCCCGCAGAGCGCAAGATGATTTTTTTCAAATCTTCAGGCGGGTAGTAATCGAGGCGAATGTTGACGCCGAAGCGCGACAAGAGCGGCGAGGTGAGCAAGCCCGTACGCGTGGTGGCGCCCACCAGCGTGAACGGCTGCAAGGGGAGTTTGTACGAGGCGGCGTGGGGGCCATCGCCGGCGACGATATCGATCTCAAAGTCTTCGATGGCCGGATACAGGTTCTCTTCGACCACCGGGGTAAGGCGGTGAATCTCGTCGATGAAGAGCACGTCGCGCGGTCCCAGTTTTGTCAGCAACGCCGCGAGCGTGCCTTTGTGCTCAATGGCCGGCCCCGATGTGGTGTGAATCGACACCCCCATCTCTGCGGCAATGATATGGGCCAAAGTGGTCTTGCCAAGCCCCGGCGGACCGCAAAACAAGACGTGATCGAGGGGTTCGCCGCGCCGACGTGCCGCCTCAATGAAGACGCGCAGGTTGTCGACGTGCCGCACTTGTCCCACGTATTCGGAGAGCTCGGTGGGGCGCAGCGCGATGTCGAATACACGCTCGTCACCTTGCAATTGCACATCGATAACGCCGCGATTTGTGTCGTTGTCGTTCATAGTCACTTGGCGCGCAAAACGGACAGCGCTTCGCGCAACAGCACCTCAAAGGACGCATCCGCTGGCTGAGCGCGGCGCACTTCGCCGATCACGCGTTCCACTTCAGAAGCTTTGAATCCAAGATTTTTCAACGCCGAATCCAGCTCGGAAAATACACCCATCACCGGAGCGGAGGCAGCACTCCCCGTTGCGACCACACGGCCTGACAACTCCAACACAATGCGCTCGGCTGTTTTTTTGCCAATCCCGGGAATGGTGCAAAGACGCCGCGTATCGCCCTCGTTGATGGCCCTGGCCAGCGTGGCCGAATCCATGGCACCAATCACCGCCAGTGCCACCTTGGGACCCACACCGCTCACCTTGCCTATCAGCGTGCGAAACAAATGGCGCTCATCCGGTACGGAGAACCCGAAAAGACGTATCTCATCTTCGCGCACGTGTGTGTGAATCCACAATTCGGCTTCTTGTCCGGTGGGGGGCAGGGATGCCAAGGTGGAAAGTGGCAGCGAAATTTCAAATCCCACGCCGTTGTTGTCGAGTGTAATGCCCTCTGCAGTCTTGTCGCAGATAATGCCTTTGAGACGTCCAATCATGCGGAGAAGCATAGCGATTGTGCGCCGAACAAACAAGAACTGAGCGCGTGCGCATGCGCCATTTCCGCGCCGTTTCAACCGCCCGACACCAGCAGGCGAGGGGTCAGGCGCGCTTGCGTGTAAAGCGCCAAAAAGCCCAGATGTCGGTGATCGCGCGAAAGGCTGCCGTGATGGCAACAATGGCCACCAGCACGTCGGCTACCAACAGGGTTGTTTCGTAGGGACCGGGTTCTTTCAGGGCGGCGCCCACAATATGCCCCACGTATCCCAGCAGCGTCAGTCCCGTCGCCAGCAAGGCCATAAGCAGGTGAGAGATGGCGCGGTTTAACAAGCTTTTGGGGGTTCGCGTAATGTGCTGCTGTTGTGCGGTGGTCAACCGTTGCCAGTTGCGAAAGCGACGCACAAACATCGACCAACTCAAAAAGACAACGACGGGCAGTGACATCATTACCAGCAGCTCCACCTTGGTTTCGTGCAGGGGAGAGCGGTAGGGGTTTTGCAAGTTGATCAGCAAAAAACCCGCCGCCATGCTGGTGTGGCAAATGGAGGCCCGGAGGTCGGGGATAAATGCAGCCGCGTCCCGCAGCTCGGCATTGTTAAGCGACATGGTCATAATGCATCGACTATTGAAGGCCCCGGGCGCGCATGTCAATCGTTACTCCCGTTTTCGTCTGCTTTTAACGGAGGTGCCACTGTTGTCGCGGTGCAGCGCAACAGCAACACGGCATTGGCGATGACGAACAACAGCAGCGCGACACCAACGACAACGCCAATGGTGTCGATCACTGACCAGGGAGCGGCATGGCGATACCAAGCCAGCAAGGGAATGCGCAGCAGACTCGAGGCAAGCAACGCGCCAAAGGCGTACCAGATCAGGGCCATTTTCTTCATTTTGCCCGGCGTCTCATGCGTGCCTGAGGTCATGGCCGCTCGTTGTTCCTCGGCGGCACGGCGCAACACCATTATCACCAGACCGAGCACCAGTGCACTTCCCAGCAGCACCTTCATGCGCCCCAGGTGCCCCAAGCCGTGCTCTGCAGGATAGAGGACCACACCCAAGGCTGCCGTCACGACGCTGCCGAAACAAGCCTTCATATAGTGTCTTTGAAAACGCTCTGCGCACTGTGCGGACATGATGCGCTTGTTTCAAAATCGAGCCGCTGTGTCAACCGACAACCCATGCCCATCACCGCACGCTACCCGCGCGCCGCCAACCGCAGACTCGCTTCGGAAGGCCGCTTCTCATCCCTTCTGCGCTTGTGAACGCCATCGATGCCAGCTACATAGATGAGCATGAATCTCTTTGTATCCGAGGACACTGGTTACGCGTTATTGGACTGCGGCGACGAACGAAAACTCGAACGCTTTGGCCCCTGGATCCTGGACCGGCCCTCTCCCCAGGCCATCTGGTCCAAACGCACGCCGCAGCGCTGGAGCGAGGCCCACGCCTTTTTCGAACGGCAGGAGTCCGGCAACGGCGAATGGCGCGTGCACCAACCCAAATGCCACACACCTTGGCGCGCGCAATTCTTCGGTTTGCAGTTTGAAATCCGCCTCACCGGCTTTGGCAACGTGGGTCTCTTCCCCGAACACCGCGCACACTGGGACTGGCTGCGCGACAGCATCCGCACACGTGCCCAAACCGCCAACGCCCCCCACATCCTCAACCTCTTTGCCTACACCGGTGGCGCATCGCTGGTCTGGCGCCCTCGCCGGAGCGCGCGTCACCCACGTGGACGCCGCCAAAGCCGTTAATGCCTGGGCCATTGCCAACGCCAAACACAACCGAAGCCCCGCAGAACGCCTCCGTTTTCTGGCCGAAGATGCCCCCAAATTCATCAACCGCGAGATTCGCCGCGGCCGGCGTTACGATGGCATCATTCTCGACCCGCCGAGCTTCGGGCGCGGTACCGCAGGCGAGGTCTGGAAAATTGAACGCGATTTTTATCCGCTGCTTTGCCAGTGCCAAGAGCTACTCAGCGAGCATCCGCTTTTTTTGCTAATTACCGCCCATTCGCCGGGCATCACCCCCATGTCTCTGCAAAGCCTCATGCCCATGAGCGACGGCACCTGGCAACGCGGCGAAATGCTGCTGCAGTCCCCTCACGCTGCGTTACCCGCTGGCGTATACCTGCGCTGGACACCATAGTCCCAACGCGCCCTCAGGCGTGCAACGCACGGGGAAAAATACAATGCGAAATGATGGCGTTTGAAAGGGAAACGACTAGCGTTTGGAGAACTGAAAGGAACGACGCGCGCCGGCTCTGCCGTACTTTTTGCGTTCCACTTCACGCGCATCTCGGGTGAGAAAACCCGCTTTTTTGAGCGACGAACGCCGCTCGGGATCAGCGGCTTGCAACGCGCGGGCAATGCCGTACTTGCAAGCATCGGCTTGTGCCGAAGAACCGCCGCCGCGCACATTGATTAAGAAGTCGTATTGCCCATCCGCCTCGACCAATTCAATGGGCTGGCGCATGATCATGCGGAGAATGGAGCGCGGGAAATAGATCTCTTCCTCTTTGCGGTTGACAATTACTTTGCCCGTTCCCGGGGTCATCCACACGCGCGCAATGGCGCTCTTGCGTTTCCCCGTAGCGTACCAACGATCTGTACTGGTGGTCATGAACCGTTCCTCTCTTCAGTTCAAAATGTGAGCTTTTCGGGTTTCTGGGCCGCATATCCGTGTTCGGGGGCGGGGCCAGCGTGTATTTTGAGTTTGGACAGCATTTGGCGGCCGAGCTTGGACTTGGGCAGCATGCCCTTCACCGCGTACTGGAGCACCATCGTGGGGTTGGTCTCCAGCAGCTCGCGCGCCGACTTTTCGACGAGCCCACCGACCCAGCCGGTGTGCGAATAGTATTTCTTGTCGTCGAGTTTTTTGCCCGTCAACGCCACCTTTTCGGCGTTGATGGCCACCACGTAATCGCCGGTGTCGACATGAGGGGTGTAAGTCGGCTTGTGTTTGCCCATCAGCATCATCGCGATTTTCGTCGCGCTACGACCGAGATTTTGACCCGCCAGATCGACAATGTACCACTTGGCGTTCACATCTGCAGGTTTGGCATTGTACGTTCCCATTGAAGGCTCCACTTATCTATTGGTTATCATGTCGTTTTCGCGACATTTAAAGCGCACTTCTTATGCTGAAGGCGCCACGGTGTCAAGCGATGTTTTGGCAGGCGATTCCAAAATGCTGCCCAGGGCATCGCCACCTCACATCATGTTAAAATCTTTGGGGTTTTTTAGTACTTTCGCGCACGCATCCAAGTATTGCCGCTTCACCTCATCGTTGATTGTCAAGTTTTGAGAAGCGACGTCCCGCAGCAGTGATTCAAGTTGCAAACACTCATTCCAATGCGTCGAGAAGTCCTCGTACCGCAATTTGGCGATCAAGTAGCCGCTGTGGCGCACGGTTTCGTCAAATGCCAATGCGCCAAACTTCTCTTCAAAGCGCTGAATGTACTGCCGATACACGTCCAAAAACTCTGCCGCCATAAAACCCCTCGCTTTCCTACAATCAAATACAGCGGCAGCTAAGCACACCGCTTCCTAGAATCAAATACAGCGGCAGCCTAAGCACACCGCGAAACATCTCGCGCATTACGCGACATAGCTCATGCCCGCCCACAGCGCGAATCCCGAAACGGACAACACCCATAAAACAGCGCGTCGCTTGCCGGCGCTTTGCACGGAAGACACACACAGCAACAACGACGCCAAAATCCACGTGCCGAGTCCCACAAAGATCAACAACGAAAACAGCGGTGAAGGATCGGCGGGGCGCTGCAAGACAACGGTGTTCGTTTTTCCCATCGCCTCGCGCGCAGCGGCTTGCTCGTGCAAACGCACAAGTTGCGCCTCGGCCATTGCGAGATAGGACACGTTGGGCTGTTGCCAATACCGCGTCGAGAGAATGGAACGCCGCACCACCTCCCACACGAAGATGGCCTGCGCCACATCGCCGCGCATGCTGGCGCTACGCCCCATCACCGACAAATGCCACAGCGCCCGCTCGGGCCAAGGACTGCCAGGCATCCAGGCCCGCGCCGCGTTTTCAAATGCGCCAACCACCGTGACCCAATCGGCATCCGCCTCCTGCAATTGCACCGCATGCGAAAAATGTCTCTGGCCGTCCAACCACAGTCGCACTGTGGCCAAGACGACCACCGCCGCCAAGACAAACACCGCCCACTGCACAGCAGAGATCCAAATGCGACCAGTGGTGCGAGGCTCCTGCGGCGATGGGGGCGGGTGTAACGACAGCATGAATGACTAGAGAAAATCGCGACGCCGGATCAACAAAATAGATAGCGTGACAAAGGCCGCACTCAACGCCACCCCATAGCCAATGGTCGACACCAGGTATCCTGTGGAGACAAATTGGGCGTGGACGGTGGCAAAGGTGTCCTCGACGATTTTTCCCGACGGATAAAACAAGTACAAATTGGGCGTCACCACGGCCACGACGTCGAGAAAAGGCGACAACCAGCTAATGTCTTTTCGCTGAGCGAGTTCGGCGATCAAATGCGCATTGCGCCCTGCGACAAACAAGCCCAATGAAAAAATACCGCTGAGAAACGGACTGGAAAACGAGGTGAAAAACAAGGCCATCGCCACGATGACCAGCGTCTCCACAAATATCAGCAGCAATGCAACAACGAGCCCCGCTGTAATGGTGCCGCCCTGAAAATAAACCAGCGGAAAGAACACCAACAGCATTAGGCTCATCTGCACCAACACCACGCTGACCAAGCCAAAGTACTTGCCGATCACATAAGCGACACGCGACACCGGCTTGGCCAAAACAGGGTAGATGGTTCGTTTTTCAATTTCTTTATTGAGCAATGTGATGCCCAAAAAAATGGAGATCAGCACCGACACAAAAGAAATGCCCATGAGGCCAATGTCGATGGTCGAGCGCAGCTTTTGGTTGAGTGAGAGTTGCCCCAACACCAGGCTAAACAAAATCAGCGCGATGGCGAAAAACAAAAATCCGTAGAGAATGCGGTCGCGGATCGCCTCTCGAAATGTATTTTGAATGATGGCAAAAACTTGGCGCATATTGTTCACTGACGCGTTCGGTGCGGGATTCTCCCCGCGTTTAGCACGCGCGCAATCCCCCGCAGGGAAGCCGCCGCATCATAGCTTATCGAATGGAAAAAGCATACAGGGTCGACCAGTTTCCCAGCACAAAGAGATAGCCGCCATACTCACTGGGACGAGAAAAGAACCCGCCATTCATGTCGAGGCGCTGCAGCACTTCGCCGGTGCCCACGGAGATTGCGTACATTCCCGCCTCGGTGTCCGTCACGAGCAACACGTCGTCGTAAAGCACGGGATCGCTCTTGTGTCCCATGCCGAACATCGATGTTAAGCGGGTCTCGCCGGTCTCGGGATTCAGCACCGTCATGCCCCGGTTGCCCGCGCGCAACACCACCACTTCTTCAAAGGCCTCGCCCATGCCCGTCACCATGTCGAGATCGGGACGCGCCCACAGGATGTTGCCCGTCTCGGCATCCATGCCAAAGACACCGCCAGCCACCGAAGCTGCGATTGCGGTTTGGCGGATCACCACGGGGGTGGCGTCGATGTCGGAGAGCTTGAATTCGTTGGGCTTGAGATTGGCCACGGCTTCAGACGCCAAGTCCTGCTCCCAGTTGGCCACACCGGTGGCGGCGTCCAGCGAGACGAGAAAACCGTCGCTGAACCCCACGTAAACACTGTCGCCATCAAAGCGCAAATCGCTGTATCCCGCTGCGCTAAAGCCCTCGACCGGCGCGCGTCGATAGCGCCAAATGGTCTCGAAGGTCATGGGATCAACCGCCATCACCGTGTTGTCGGCATTGGCGAAGTAAATGGTGTCTTCGCGCAGCCAGATTTTTCGCCGTATCTCGGCACCGGTCTCCAATTGGGCAAGCAAGCGCCCGGACCGAGCGTGCAGCGCGTACAAAACGCCGTCATCGGTACCGAAATAAACGCGGAGGCGTTCCGCATCGTAAATGGGCGTGGATCCCACCGGCGTGCGCAGCGAATAGCGCCACACCGTTTGGCCAGAAAAGGCATCCAGGCAATAAAATCCCCCCACGGCCGCACCGATGAAAACGCGGCGCGCATCGGTATCAAAGCCAATGCCCGCCGTCTCGACCGGATAAAAGCGATCGTTGGCCTCGAACATGCCGGGCACCTGAAAATTGGGCATGTTGGAGTGCAGGGGTTTCTGCCAGCGAAATGTCAACACAGCGTGTTGGGGGTGTTTTTTGCTGTGGGTTGGAGCCGGCTGCATGTGGCGACAGGAAAGCGCAAGCAAAGCGAACGCCAAGCAAAGCGCCACCGGACGCCAGCGCATCCGTTTCACTGAAGGACTCCGCCACCCGCGTCGCGCATTTGCAAGAGCTGCTGCAAAATTTCGGGGCTAATGCTCACGGGCAAGTCGGGTACTTGGGCCGTAGGATCTAAAGAGAGCAGCATGGAGCGCGCTTCCACAAAAAGATAATCCTGGGCATCGGGTTTGCCCTCGGCGACGAGCTTGTCCATTAGGGATGCCAGCCGCGTGCGTGCCACGTCATTGTTGCCAGACTGCCAGTCGCTGCGCGCCAACTCCAGATCGGCCCAATGCGACAGGCGCCCCGAAGAAGTCTTTTTGAGATCAGCGGCCACAGTGGCGGCCTCGTCGGATTTTCCCGCGGCGTTTAATACGGAAATAAGGCCCACCTGAGCACCGGGATCGAGCCATGTTTGGGGGGCGGAGCGCTCACGTAAGAATGCGCGCAATTTGGTTGCGGCATTGAGGTCGCCTTTGTCGGCCATGGCCGCCCCTTCGAGGAGCGACAAAATGGGCGCGTAAAGGTCGTCCAACTCGCCTTGAATTTTGGCAGCCCGCGATAGGGTTTCGGTGCTGCGCGCTTCGAGGCTGTCGAAGGTAAGCATGCCGTCGTTTTGCGGCGGGGGGATATCAGCGCCGGGCGCGGGCGGCAGAACCAAGGCCGTGGTGGCATCGAGAACCCCAGAGAGTTTGGCGGTCATGTCCGCATTTTTTTTGTCGCGGAAGTGATGGTAGGCAATGGCGCCAAGGGAAGCGATTAAGGCCACCGCAATTAGGGCGCCCACTTGACGGCGGTACTGCACCAGCCAGTCCAGAAAAGACATCGAACTCGTTACGAAGTCGTCTTGGGTGGGATCCAGGTCTCTGGCCTTGGCGGCCTTGTCCTTGACAATGATTTTTTTTCGCGTCACGTGTCTTCCATTTCGTTCGCCCGCAGCGCTACGTCGCACCGTATTTCGGGGTTCTGCGGGGGCAATTCAGGGCGTGGTTATATGACTTCCGTTTTGGCGGGTCAATGGGGTGAAATGCGGGAAAGAACATCAGACGTTTAGCGCCATCGCTTTTTCGACAAACAAGTCTTCCAGCGTGCGGTTTTCGCCCGAATCGGTTTTGAGCAATTCCGTCAGCGGTCCCTCGGACACCTTGCGCCCATGATTGAGAATGACCACCCGATCGCACAGGCGCTCCACATCGGACAAAATGTGCGAGCTGAACAAAATGGTCACGCCGGAATCGCGCAGCTCCTGCATCAAATCCATGACGAATTTTCGGCCGATGGGGTCGAGGCCCGACATGGGCTCGTCGAGAATGAGCAAGGAGGGCTTGGCGATGAGGGCCTGAGCAATACCGATGCGCTGCAGCATTCCCTTGGAGAATTTGCGCAGCGGACGCGTCGCCGCGTGAGACAAACCAACCCGCTCGATGAGCTGGTCGCGCCGTTCGGAAATTTGGGCAGAGGAAAGGCCGCACAGTTGGCCATAAAAGCCCAAAAGTTCGCGCGGGGTCAGGTATTCGTGGAAGTAGGGGTTTTCGGGTAGGTAGCCCACACTTTCTCGTGCGTGGTGCGACTTGGCGGATTGCCCGAGCAACTGGATGCGCCCCCTATCCATGCGGATCAACCCCATCATCATCTTCAGCGTCGTGGTTTTTCCGGCGCCGTTGGGGCCCAGAAGGCCGAAGACCTCTCCCTTTTCAACGTGAAAACTCACGCTGCGCACCGCCTCGACCTTGCGCCGAAAAAAACCGATATGGAAGGTCTTTTCCAAGTCGACGACTTCGATCATTTTGGGAACATCGTTGGCCGGGGCGTCATTCATCGTTGCAACTCAATTTTTTGGCAGCCTTCTCGCACGCTGTGTATCACTGTTTGCACATCGACTCTAGACAAGTTTTCGTGGAGTGGCAACGCCAAGCCCCGTTGGTGCAAGGCCAGCGCATTTGGCAGGTGTGGCTCATCAACGCGCCAACGCGTGCGCAGTGGGGGCACGCGGGAGGCCGACCATCCGGCGATGCACGCCTCAACGCCATCGGTCGCTAGATGCGTTATCAGCGCGTCGCGTCCGGATGCTCCGAAAGACTCGGGCACGCACACCACCAGGGACTGGCCATTGGCTACCACGCCGGGTTCGTCGGCTTGAAAGGTCAACGGCAATGACTGCAGAGCCCGTCGGTATTCGCGCGCCCATTGACAGCGCACCCGCAACCGCTCCACCAGGTGCGGCAGTTGCGCCAGGGCACAAGCGAACCCAATCTCTGAGGGGCGCAGATTTAACCCCACCGTTACAAAGCCCTCGGGGGACTGTCCGAGGTTGCGAAAGGTGCGCACGGTAGCGGCCAACGTTTCACAATCGGTGACAAAGGCGCCGCCTTCAAATGCCGTCACGACTTTGCGCGGGTGAAAACTGAAAATGGCGCCGTCGCCAAAGCTGCCCGCCGGACGCTGATCGCGCGTGGCCCCCAGCGAACAAGCCGCATCCACCAAGAGGCGCGCACCCCATTTTTGGCAGAGCGACGCCAACGCTCCAGCAGGCGCGGGATGCCCGAACAGATCAACCGGCACGACCAAGTCGACGTCTTCGGCTGCCAAAAGCGGGCGCAACGTCTGCGGCGTCATGTTCCAGGTGTGCGCATCCACATCGCAAAACCGCACCGTGGCCCCCAAAAAATCGGCGACCATGGCGGCGGCAGGAAAGGCAAACGCCGGCACCACCACCGTACTACCG
This sequence comes from Myxococcales bacterium, assembly GCA_012522445.1. GTDB lineage: Bacteria > Myxococcota_A > Polyangia > JAAYKL01 > JAAYKL01 > JAAYKL01. Next base: position 65,267 of record JAAYKL010000107.1, read on the forward strand.
GGGCCAATATTCATGGCGCGCATGCCCGCCAACAAGGCCGCAGTACCCGATGAAAGCGCCACGGCAAAACGCCGCCCGCTCAGTTGCGCCAACGCTTGCTCAAAACTAGCGGCCTGCGCTCCGGCGACCAAGTGCCCGCTATCCAAAACCCGGGCGATGGCGCGGCGCTCAGCGGCGTGAATGATCGGTGTTACCAGGCGTATGCGAAAGGGTGGTTTGTGCAAAGATGCAGATGAGGTAGGCGTGGTGTCGTTATTCGTCGATCTCCATCAGGAGTTGATCGCCATCAACGGTGTCACCAGGTTGGACGTGAATGGCTTTCACCGTACCGTCTGCAGGCGCGCCCACGGGCATTTCGACCTTCATCGCCTCGATCATGATTACGGCGTCGTCTTCCGCCACTTCACTGCCAACTTCCACCAACACGCTGACAACCTTTCCTACCATCGGGGCAAGAACTTGAATGGACATAGTGTTTCTCCTTTGAGAGGTTGTGGCCAACGCGGCCAAATCGTTGTTCGCAGGGGACAACTTTGACGCGACAAAAGCATCCCGCCCTTAAATTCGAAAGAGATTTATACGAAAACGCCTCAAAAATCCACAGGAACCGTCGCGGATGCATGTGCGCACAACCCGCACCCTGTTTTAAAACCACAGCGACAACAGCGAAGGACGCGTGTTCGGCGGGATCTGCCCCCGCGGCGTGGCACACCCCCCCAACACCATTGTCGTGGACGCTGTTTCCTGCTCCGGTGTCACCCCGTGGCCCGGCGCGGTGTCCGCATGCGGAGAAACGCCCTCTGGTGAAGACACCGTATCAGAAACGCTGTCTCCTGGTCCGTCCTGCAGCGCCGCAGAGTCTGTGTCCGCCGGCGGTGTCGTATCCTGTGGTTCGGCGTCATCATCGGCACAGCCACGCGATGTCATGCAATTGGCCAACGCATCCGCACAGTGCTGTTCGAGACAAGCCAGCACATTGCGTTCTGCAGTCTGGGCGCAGTGCGCCGCACCGCATGTGATGAACTGATGCAAGTCTGCCCGGCTGCACGCGCGCGTGGCGATGTAGCAATCATTAAAGCAAGCGCCATCAAACGCGGGGCAAGCGGACAAGCACTGAAAGGCATCCATGCAATTGTGCACCTCGCAACGCGCCACTACGCAGCGTCCGTCCGCGTGGCACGCTGCCGAACAAGGGCAGAGCGCGGGGATGTCTCGGCAATTCAAGGCAGCGGTGTCTTGCCCCAGCACCTCAGCGACAAAGGGCAACACGGGCAGCAAGCGCGTAATGTTGTAGGTGCCGTGGCAGGGGTCAACCGCATGATTCCATGCCAACACGCCTGAGATGATGCCGATAATTTCGGGGTCTTCGGGATGCGCGCGCAAGGCCGGCGCGCCAGAATCGGCAAAGCAAAGACCGGTGCGCAAGGCCTCGGTGTATTGCGTTGAAAACATGCTCGATGACTGACTCGCCACCGACACCAACGCCTGATATCGCGCGCCAGAAGAGCCGTCGTCGCGCTGCCCAAAGCCCGAAAACAACACAGCCCCCGCGCCGTGCAGATCTATCTCTGGATTTTGGGACAGCGCCGCAACGGGCACATCGTGTACTGGCTCGGCAAGACGCAAGACAGCGGCGTCAAAAGCAAAAAAGAGCGTATCGAAATCTGGATGCGGGTGGGCGCTGGAAATGCGGATGTAGCGTCCCCCGGTTTCGGTCGCGGCATCGCCCACAAAAAAGCGCAATGACGTCAGCTTCCGGTCGGTTAAACAATGGGCCGCCGTCAAGACGTGGTAGGGCGAAATGAGCGCGGCGCTGCACACCACAGCCCCCGACGGTGCCAGGGTGAGCGCCCCGACAAAACCGTGCTCGACGTCTGGCGTGCCCCCCAAAATGTGCGGTGCCCTCCCATCCCATGTCACGTCCGTTACATCAGCGCCATTCTCGCTGCAGGCAATCATCGACAGCAGCCACAACAGCAACAATGCGGTTTGGAAACAAAGGTGTTTTGTGATTGGGCAACAGCAGGCGTTCCACTTTGTGTGCCTACGCCACCGCAGCATCAGCGCACGTTCATCACGGCGAAGCGACGGGCTCATCGGTCGCAATCGGTGCGGAGAGTTGCTGGGGCTTACCGTCCCGAACGATGTCAAATACGATGTGTGTTTCAGTCTTTAATTTTTGATAAATGGCTTCGATTTGTTCGGGCCTCTCAATGGGCATGGCGTTGACGCGCACCACCACATCGCCGGGTATCAGGCCCAGCACCGACCGCAGCTCGCCGCGAAACGCCGCCATCTCCCACCCCGCAAATGCGCCATTTTTGAATACGGGATTCACCTGAATTTGCCCCAGCAAAAATGGAGGGCCCTTGGCCAAAAAGGTGTCGAGTTCGGCGCGCGTTGTGCTGTCGATGTGGGTCACGGGCGCCTCGGCTGGCGCGGGTTCTTCGGCCTGGGACAGCGCGCCCTGCGCCGCCATATCCGCGGCAATGTTGGTTTCTTCAATCTTCGATGTCGCTCCCCCACAAGCAGCGGCCAACAGAGACAGCGCCAAGAACAGCAATAAGACAAGAGTACGTTGGTGGATCATTTAGTCTTCTCCATTGAGCATTTTGCTGACAACGCGCCATGCTGATGTGGCGATATCCTCTACCGATTGCGTCGCATCGATGGTCATCACCGGAACCCCCGGAAACATGGCGGCCATTCGGTCGTACACCGCGATCAATTTTTCTTGGAACGACACATCGTCAAAGATTTCGGCGGGCTCGTTTCGCGCAGCACGGCGCTGTGCAGCGGTGGCGGCGTCGATGCGCAAATAAAACACGACATCCGGCGGAATGATGTAGCGATTGGCGTCGCCAATCCAGCGCTGCGCATCGGAGTCGTCGGCGCTCACCCCTTGGTAAACAATGGAGGACTGCACATAGCGATCGCAAATCACGTGCACGCCATTTTCGAGGTGCGGCAAGATTTCGTTTTGTTGTTGGTCTTGTCGGTCGGCGGCAAACAGCAGGGCCATGGTCTGCCAATCCATTGGGCGGTTGTCGCGGCTAACAATGCGGCCGCGCAAAATTTGACGCACCATGTTGCCGATAGGGCCTCCCGACGGTTGCGCTGTTGCGTGTACCGTGCGCAGGCTGGCCACCATTGTCTCGTGAAGAAGACGCACCTGGGTCGAGGTGCCCGAACCGTCAATGCCTTCGAAAACGATCAGTTTTCCACGTGTCATAATGCTTCTTTACATACACGAATTGGGAACAGCATGCTGCAAAGAAAACCAGCGTCAGGGGAGTCAGTCGGAAGAAACCGGCACCATGGCGGCTACATCTAGTCCGCGGATGCCCTGCGGCACAAAGGGATTGACCTCGACCAGCGGCAAGGGGAAGCGCCCCTTTCGGCGTTCGGACAAACGAAATTCGGTGAAGATCGTGGCGGGCTGCAACACATCGCCTTTCAGGGCCACGCGCAACTGCCACCAGCGCGCAAACGCGCGTGCGGCCGTGCGCAATGCGATATCTTTCAGGCCCAAGGGTGCGATCAGCTCTTGAATTTTGCTGTCCAGCTCCTGCGCTCGTTGGCGCTCCAAATCATTGACCGCGTGCGCGCGGATGACCGGCAGCATTACGGCGTACTCCAGTACGCGGCTCCGCAGGGTTTCGAGCCTCGACTGCATGATGGGTGAATCATCGCGAAGCACCGAAAGGGTTTGGTAGCCACGCACCGCTGTTTCGACGACACGGTAAATGGTGCTTGAGTTGATTTCGTACTCTTTGCGAAAAGCACCGTTTAAAAACTGCTCCGGCAAATCGCCCGGAAAGGCGGGATGGCGCCAATTGAGGTGTTTTTGCCCGTGCCATTCCTCGAAGGGCAAATCCATGCGCAACAGCCCCATTTTTTTGTGCCGCTTGTACAAAGCCGTCACCGGCAACGGCGTAAACAGCATGAACTGCACCGTATCGGCTTCGATGCCGATCATGAAGTCGATGTCCTCCTGGATGTTTTCGGGCGTGTGGTGCTCCATGCACAAGATGCCAGAACCCAAGACGGAGATGCCAAAGTCGCGCAACTGGCGCACCAAGTCGCGGGGGTCGATGCCGTTGTTCTTCGCGAAGGAGGTTTTATCGGTCTTGGACTCGAAGCCAATCCAGCAAAAAGATACGCCGAGCTTCACCATGTTTTCGATGCCGAATGACACGATGGCCTCGCACGATGAAAACACATGAAAGGTGAAGAACCGCTGGTGCCGCTCCATCTCTGCGATCAATTCGAGGGCCCGCTCTTTGTCCTTCAGGAAGTTCTCATCCATGATGAAAAACGCGTCGGTACCGCGCAGGTCGGCAATGCGGCGACAGGTGTCGAAGATTTCTTTCCCGGTGCTGAGGTAGGCGGTGTATTTTTTGCCAAAGAAATGGGACGTGCTGCAAAAGTTACACGCATTGACACACCCGACGCCGGGTACGAGCAGACTGGCGGTGGGTCCCGGAACCGGCACGCCAAAAATGCGTTGCATCTCCGTGGACGGCAGGGCCGGATGAAAAATGGGATCCGCGGGGTTTTGTCCGACATAGCGACGCATCCACGCAATGCCCTCCCCTTTTACGACGTGATCGCAGGGGATGAGTTCTTCGACGCCTTCGATGGCAGCGCCGTGCCCGCCCAAAATAATTTCGGTGCCGGGGCTCAACTCGCGCACCAAGCGTGCCATCTCGCGCGCCTTCACATAATTGGGCGTAATAAAGGAAATGCCGACGGCGTCGTAACCCTTGCGGAGCTCGGCGATGAAGCGGCTGCGGCTGGGAAAGTCGAGCACCGCGACATCCGCATCGAGGTTTGCGGCGATAAAGTACAGGCCAAAACTGCGGTGGTGAAAGCGAAACGAAGCCAGCCCCTGCGCCTTGGTGACCTGGTTGTGAAACAACTCCATGATGTTTTCTTTTCGGCCAAAGTCATCGTCGACACCGAAGGGGCCAAAGACACCGCTGAGCAAAATTCGTTTGGGTTTCGCTTGGCTTTCTGCCGGAGAAGCATTTTGTAACATAGACATCGCTGGTTCCTTTCGTTGCGCAGAACGCTACCCCAAGCACGTCACTGCTTCATCACGGGTTCATCACGCTTTTGTCATGACGAGGGCTTTTGTCGAAAAAAAGGAGAAATCGCGCGGCAAAACCGCGGTGCGCTGCCCTGCCGGATGGGCTAGCGAATGGAGAGCGAAAACTGTGCGCTGACGGTGGCCACTGCTTGCTGGTGGGCGGCATCCACTTCGGCGTCGGTCAGCGTGCGATCCATGGCGCGGTATTGCACCGAAAAGGCCAAGGACTTTTTGTCGTTCGCAACGCCCTGCCCCGCATACACATCGAACAAATGAACCGACACCGCCAGCGGTCCTGCGTTTTGTTGCAAGGCTTCGGCGATGGGCATGGCATCCAAGTCGCTATCGGCCAAGAAGGCCACGTCGCGCGTCATCGGCGGATAATCGCTCAGCGGCAGCGCGCGCGGGGTTGCTTCGTGGGCAGCGAGGGCCAACAAGTCCAACTCGAAGCACAAAGCGCCCCGGGGCATTTTTAACGAGGCGAGGCATTCGGGGTGCACCTCTCCGACAAAGCCCACTCGCACGCCCTGAATGCGCACCTCGCAGGAGCGACCGGGATGCAACCACGGCGCTTCGCGAGTCGGCACCAATTGCGCCACAGCACCGGTCATGCGCTCCGACAGCACCTCGACGACGCCTCGGATATCGCTGAAATCGTAGGCATCGCCCAGCTCTCCCGGCCAACCCGGGCGGTGGCCAAAGAGCACTCCGGCGACGCGCACGACTTCATCGGGCAATTCGGCAGCCCCGTTGGCGTGAAACGAGCGCCCCACTTCAAATTGTGCAAAGCGGTGCATGTACCGCGATTGCGCGCGCTTCAAGTTTTCGAGCAGCCCGCCGAGCAGCGTGGTCCGCATGGCGTCGCGCTCCGCATTTAATGGATTGGCGATGCGCACCACCTGCGCGTTGTGGTGCAGCCCCTTCAGCAAAGACGCGGGCACAAAAGAATAAGAGATGGATTCATCCAGGCCGCAGGACAACAAGACCTCTTTGGCCCGGCGGATGAGATCGAATTCGCGGCGCTGGGGCGTGATGGATTGCAGCCGCGGCAGGCTCGCCGGTACCTTGTCCAGTCCGTGGACGCGGGCCAGCTCTTCGATCAAATCGATTTCGCGGCCGATGTCGGGGCGCGTTGTGGGGACGTGCACCACCCAGGCATCGTCGGCCTGTACCGCAATCGTGGCGCCCAATCCCTGGAGAATGCGCTGCATCTCCGCTTCGGGGAGCGCGTGGCCCATAATGGTGGCGAAGCGACTGGGGCGAAATGGAACCGCCGCGGGCGCAATGGGCGCGGGCATCGCGTCGACAAAACCCGGAGCCGCCGCACCGCCCGCCAGGGAGGTGACCCACGGCACCGCCACATCCAACACCTGGGGAACCCCCAACGGATCCACACCGCGCTCAAAACGATAAGAAGCCTCGCTGCTGAGCTTTAGCCGCTTCGATGTCCGGCGAACAGAAGAGGGTTGAAAGTAAGCGCACTCAATCAGCACGTCCCGTGTCTCATCGCTGATCTCCGAGTCGAATCCGCCCATCACACCGGCGATGGCCACCGGCACATCGTCACTGCAGATGAGCAAATCTGTCTCCAGCAAGGCGCGCGTCTCTCCGTCGAGGGTCTTTATTGATTCGCCTTTGCGGGCGCGGCGCACTTCGATTTGGGGCGCTGACAGCTTGGCGAAATCAAAGGCGTGCAGGGGCTGTCCCGTGAGCAACAACACCGCGTTGGTGATGTCGACCAGATTGGAGATGGGGCGGATGCCCAAGCAGTGCAAGCGGTAGCGCAGGTCGAAGGGACTCGGGCCAACGGTGACGCCGCGCACCAGGGCCGCCGCATACCGCGGACACCCCTCCGCATCGTCGATCACAATGGACACCACGTCGCCACAAGCGATCCCATCCACCGGCGCCGGGACCACCGGTGCCGGGACAAAGGGGCGTTCGTACAGCAGACACATTTCGCGGGCCAATCCCCAATGACTCAGCGCGTCCGGCCGATTGGGGGTGACGCCCAGCTCGAAGATCCAATCTTCCAATGCCAGCGCCTCGGCGATGGGTGTGCCCAGCGGCGCCGTCACCGCGTCGTCCACGACGATGATGCCGTCTTTCTCCGGGCCAATATTCAGCTCAGCCTCGGAACACAACATACCCGTCGACGCAACACCGCCGAGCTCGCGGGGTGCAATTTCGATTCCCCCTACATTGGCGCTCACCTTGGCGAGCACGACGCGCCCCCCGGGTCCCGGACAATTGCCAGCGCCACAAACGACCTGCAGCGACGAGGTGCCGTCATTGACCTGCACCACGTGCAAATTTTCACGGCGCGGATGCGCCTCTTTCGAGACAACCTCCGCCAAGACAATGTGCGCGAACTCCGGCCCGCGGTGCACCAGGCTGTCCACTTCTAAGCCGCCAAATGTAAAGCGATCGGCGAGCTCTTGGGGCGATACCGAAAAACCAGCAAGCGCTGTCAACCATTGGTAACTGGCCAGCATGACTACCTCGCAAAGCAACCGAGAAAGCGCGGGTCGTTCTCGTAAAAAAGTTTGATGCTCGTGATCCCCTCGTAGCGCAACATGGCGATGCGATCGACGCCCAAGCCAAAGGCGAATCCCGTGTACACCTCGGGGTCGATGCCCACGCCGGCCAACACATTGGGGTCGACCATGCCGCAGCCCAAAATCTCGATCCAGCCCGTCTGCGAACACAGGCGACACCCTTTGCCGCGACAGACAATGCATTGAATGTCGGCTTCGGCAGAGGGTTCGGTGAACGGAAAGAAACTGGGGCGAAAGCGCGTCGTGACATCCGCGCCAAACACCTGGTGCAAGAAGGCGTCGAGCACGCCCTTCAAATGCCCAAAGTGCACGCCTTTGTCGACGAGCAGGCCCTCCACTTGAAAGAACATGGGACTGTGCGTGGGGTCGTCGTCTCTGCGGTATACGGCGCCGGGGGCCACCACCTGGATGGGCAAGGGGCGCTGCAACATGGTGCGCACTTGCACGGGCGAGGTGTGCGTACGCAGCAGGGTTTTGCCCTCTTCGATGAACAGCGTATCTTGCATGTCCCGCGCCGGGTGATCCGCCGGGAAGTTCAGCTTCTCAAAGTTGTACAGATCGGTTTCGATTTCGGGCCCCAGGGCCACATCAAACCCCATCGACACAAAGACATCCACAATGTCGTACAGCACGATGCTCAGCGGGTGCATGTGCCCAATGGTCGGGCGGCGCCCCGGCAGCGAGAGGTCAGTGTACTGCTGCAGGTACGCTGCCTCGGCCTGCTTGGCCAACGCCGTCAGCGCGTCATGCGCCTGCGAGGCAATGCGTTGCTTGGCTTCGTTGAACGCCGCCCCCACTTCCTTGCGCGACTCCTGAGGTAGTTTCCCCAACAGGGCCTGTAGTTGAGCGAGGCTGCCTTTCTTGGAGAGAAATGCAGCTTGGTGTTCACGAATGGATTGCTCGCTCTCGAGGCCAGACAACTGGCGTTCGAAGCCGTCAGTCAATGCGCGCAACTGGGCAATGATCTCCTGCGGATCCATGAGATGCTCCTTAACAAATCAGATGAGATGAATAGCGATTAAAGAAAGAACGTTGGTGGGGTTCAGTTGGCACGAGAGATCGCCACAACGGCTGCAAATCCAGCCGGATCTGCAATGGCAATGTCCGACAGAATTTTACGGTCCAAAACGACATTGGCTTTGTTCAGTCCGCCCATGAAGCGTGAATAGCTGGTACCGTTGAGACGCGCTGCGGCGTTGATACGGGTAATCCACAGTTTTCGCATATCGCGCTTGCGCAGTTTGCGGCCAATCCAGGCATTTCTCCACGCATGGAGAACCGCCATATTGGCCATGCGGAACAAGCGATTCCGCGATCCAAAATAACCCTTGGCCGCTTTCAAAACTTTGTTTCTTCGTCGTCTGGCTTTAAAGCCTCTTTTTACTCGCATGACAATGCTCCGTTTTCAGTGAGGTGTTTTGCCTACGTGCGTTTACAAGTAGGGCAAAAGCTTGCGAACCTGGCGTGTGCTTGTCGCATCTACAATATCGTTTTTGCGCAAACGGCGTTTTCGTTTCGAGGACTTCTTGGTGAGAATGTGGCTGTGAAACGGCTTGTCGCAGCGAATTTTTCCACTCGCAGTCTTGCGAAAACGTTTTGCCGCAGCTCGGTTGGTTTTCATTTTCGGCATCGTGACATCCTTAACTGATTGGCACGCAACGTGCAGTCAACATCTTAAGCGACATCGATAAGTGTGGCGCTTAAGGACTTCGCTATTTACACGTGGCAACAGGCAATCGCAAGCAAAAACATCTCTTGTTGGCGAACATCTTGTCCTGTTTCGTATCGTCAGCTCGGTTCGGCGGCGGGAGGCGCATCGCTGCTCGTCGGTTCGGCGGCGGCATTCTCCGCTTCGGGGGCATCCGATGTTTTGGCCGTGCGCGTTGCCGGTGCCGTGGGAACACGCCCCGGTATGGGGGCCAAAATCATCGTCATGGTGCGCCCTTCCATGCGGTAGGTTTGCTCGACCACGGCGATATCGCGGCAAGCTTCCACCACTTTGTCGAGCAATTTCGCCGCCATATCCGGGTGGGCCATTTCCCGCCCTTTAAAGCGGATGGTCAATTTGGCCTTGTTGCCCTCTTCGAGAAAACGGCGGACATGCTTGATCTTAAAATCGAAATCGTGCGTATCCGTCTTGGGGCGCATTTTCACTTCTTTAATTTCAATAATGCGCTGTCGTTTCTTGGCCACCGCGGCCTGCTTTTTTTGTTCGTACTTAAACTTGCCAAAGTCCATGATGCGGCACACCGGTGGATCCGCCTTGGGATTGATCTCCACGAGGTCCAACCCGAACTCCTGGGCCAGTGCAATGGCCTGTCGAATGGGCTGAATGCCGAGCTGTTGTCCATCTGGATTGATTACACGAACTTCGGGGCGGCGAATCATTTCATTTAAGCGAATTTGATTCGGTCGCGATTGACGTGGGTTACTTCGAATGACGGGACCTCCTTACCCTAAAAACTGCGTGTATTGAGCAGTTCGATTGCACGCAAACTAAATTGACGGCGCCTGCGCAGCCGCTTTCATCCAGGCCAAAAATGCGTCCAGCGGTTGAAAACCAATATCGCCTTCTTCGCGTGTGCGCAACGATACGCCGCGTTGTTCGACCTCGCTATCGCCGATCACAGCGATAACCGGAACCCTCAGCAAACGCGCCTCGCGAATTTTGGCACCGAGTTTTTCATTGTTGGCATTGAGTTGAACACGAATGCCCGCCGTTCTCAAGCGCTCTTCCACTTCGCGCGCAAATGCGTCGTGTCGATCGGACACCGTTACGAGCACCACCTGCTCCGGAGACAACCAAACGGGAAACGCGCCCGCATAGTGCTCGATCATGATGCCCATGAAGCGCTCGATGGAGCCCAGCAACGCCCGGTGCACCATCACCGGTCGGTGGCGGGATGAATCTTCGCCGATGTACGTTAAGTCGAACCGCTCCGGCAAATTGAAGTCGACTTGGATGGTCGAGCACTGCCAGGTGCGCCCGATAGCGTCCTTGATTTTGATGTCGATTTTCGGACCGTAGAACGCCCCACCCCCTTCGTCCAGCGTATAGGAAACGCCCTGAGATTCGAGGCCGTAGCGCAGCGCGTTTTCGGCTTTTTCCCATATTTCGGCGTCGCCAATGGACTTCTCGGCGGGTCGCGTGGCCAGCATAATTTCCAGGTCTGAGAAGCCAAAATTGCGCAGCATTTGCAAAGAAAACGAAAGCACCTTGGCAATTTCTTGGGGCAGTTGGGAGACGCGCATGAAGAGATGCGCATCGTCTTGCGTGAACCCGCGCACGCGCAGCAAGCCGTGCAGTTGTCCCGAGCGCTCAAAGCGATACACCGTGCCGAGTTCGGCCCAGCGGATGGGCAGATCGCGGTATGACTTCAGCGCGTTTTTGTAAATTGCGATGTGGAACGGGCAGTTCATCGGCTTGATGTAGTAGGGGTTGCCCTCGATCTCCATGGGCGCGTACATGTTCTCGGCGTAATTCTCGAGATGCCCAGATGTTTCCCACAGATGAGAGCGCCCGATGTGCGGCGTGATAATCAGTTCGTAGCCATGCCGTTGGTGTGCACTGCGCCAATGGTCCTCAAGGATGGTGCGCACCAGGGCGCCGCGCGGATGCCACAGCACCAAGCCGCCGCCGATTTGTTCGTCGATGCTAAACAGCGAGAGCTCCTTGCCCAGCTTGCGGTGGTCGCGCTTTTTGGCTTCTTCTAAGTCGGCCAAGTACTTGCGCAATTCTTTTTTGTTGGCAAAGGCCGTGCCGTAGATACGCGACAGCATTTTGTTGCGCTCGTCACCGCGCCAATAGGCCCCGGCGCTCGACAGAAGCTTGAACGACGGAATCAGGCCCGTGTGCGGCAGATGAGGCCCTGCACACAGATCGACCCAATCGCCATGAGAATAGAGCGAGACCTCGGCAGCGGGATCGATGGCTTCCAACAACTCCAGCTTGTACTGCTCGTTGTTTTGCTCGAAAAGCTGGCGGGCTTCCGCGCGGGTAATGGTGCGCCGCACAAACGGTTTGCGCGCGGCGATGACCTTCTCCATCTCTTTTTCAATGTCCGCCAATTCCGTTTCGGTGAACCCGCCCTGGGGCCGGTCAAAGTCGTAATAAAAACCGTTGTCGATGGCGGGACCAATGGTGACTTGGGTGCCGGGGAAAAGGCGCTGCACCGCATCGGCCATAACGTGCGCTGCCGAGTGACGGATGACCATGAGGGCGTCCGCATCAGTAACAGCAATGGGTTCAATGGATTCGTCTTGTGAAATCTGCGCGTGTAAATCGGTTAAAACGCCGCTCACCTTCGCCGCAACAGTGTTGTCTTTTAATTTTCCGGATTGGGCAAGCGCCGCTCCGACCGTGCCTTCCGCAAATCGGTTGTGTGGAGCATTCATGTGAGTCGATTCTTTGATCTTCTGGGTTAGGGCGTCCGCAAACTGCGAGGACGACGATAATTGTAGGCGCGAGCGGGATTGAACCGCTGACCCCTACCGTGTCAAGGTAGTGCTCTCCCACTGAGCTACGCGCCTGCTGGAAACGCAGTTACCGCTTGTTAACGGTCGAAGTCTCATAGCAAAGGACAAAAAGCGCGTCAAGGCGAATCCAGCGACGTTTGCACGCTTTACGGATGATGGGAAACGCTGGTGTACAAGGTGTTGAGTAACCCGGCAAAGTTTTTCGCAATCACCTTTCGGCGCAGCTTCAAACTCGGCGTCATCTCGCCTTTATCGATGGAAAATTCGCGCGGTGCGATGGCGAATTTTTTGATGGTCTCGTAGCGCTCTAGCGATGCATTGAGCGACGAAATTTGCGCCTCCACTGCGGCGATAATTTGCGGAGTGCGGTACAGATCTTTTTCAGCGACGTCGAGGCCCGCCTCTTTGGCCCAGCGCATAGCCGCCTCGTTGTCCAAGGTGATCAGCGCGGTCACGTAGTTTTTGTTGTTGCCGAACAGCATCGCCTGGTTGATGAGCTTCAACCGGCACAGGGACGCCTCAATGGGTGCGGGCGCGATATTTTTGCCCCCGGAGGTCACGATCAAATCTTTTTTTCGATCGGTGATTTTCAAGCAGCCGTTCGCGTCGATTTCGCCGATATCACCCGTGTGTAACCAACCCGCGTCGTCGATGGCCTCGCGCGTATCCTCGGGCAAATTGTGGTATCCCTTCATCACGCCCGGGCCGCGCAATAAAATTTCGCCATCATCGGCGATGAGGGTCTCAACACCGTTGAGCGCATATCCAACGGTGCCAAAATGGTAGCGATGAAAATGATTGTGATGGCTCAAGGAGGCGTTTTCGGTCATGCCGTAGCCTTCGAGGATGAGGAGATCGGCGGCGTGAAAGAAGGAGAGCAACGCGGGTGAGAGCGCGGCGCCGCCTGAAACCATGAAGCGGATGCGCCCCCCCAGGGTGGCTTTTAACTTCGAAAAAACGAGGCGCTCTGCCAGGAGGCCCTTGGCGCTGAGCGCCAATCCTGGAGAGGCATTTTGCTGCCGCTGCGCGCTGACCTGGTTGCCCACCTCGGATGCCCAGTTAAAAATGGCGCGCTGCAAAGGTGGCGAGGCGTCCACTTTGGCCATGAGGGTGTCGTAAATTTTTTCGAAGAGGCGCGGCACCGACACAAAGAAGTCGGGCCGTAGGGACTGCGCGTCGTCGACGGCTGTCAGCATGGAGCGCGCAAACGCCAGCGTAAACCCAATGCGCAATTGGGCATGGAGGACGAGCTGGGCATACACATGCGCCAGGGGCAAAAAGAGCAGTGAGACATCTGTGGGGCGAATGCCCACCGTCTTGGGCAAGTCGGTGGTGACGGAACACAGATTGGCATGGGAGAGCATGACGCCCTTGGGCTGCCCCGAGGTGCCCGATGTGTAAATGATTTTGGCGGTGTCCTCGGGAGCGATGTTCGCGATGCGCTGCTCTAGCGTTTCAAACAAATCACCCATTCGATCGCGCCCTTTTCGCACGTAATCCTCAATGCTGATCAGCAGGGGACGCACGGACTCCGGAACGATTTCGGCCAGGCTGATTTCGGGAGGGGTGGGCTTGCCCAATGGGGCGGGCGGTGTTTGGCGATTTTGAAAATACACGATGCGCTTCACGGAGTCGGGAAACTTTCGCGTCCCCGACGCATCGGTCAGCGCCCGCATCTGCAAGGGACCTTCGATGAAGACGATGCGCGGCTTTGCATCTTGCAAGATGTGCTCGACGGTTTCGCCAGCCAAATTGTGATAGATGGTGCTGGTGACGCCGCCCGCCAGGAGTGTGGCCAAATCCGCTTCGACCCATTCACGACGCGAATATGAAAAGATGGCGGTTGTTTCCCCTTTTTCGAGGCCGTCGTCCAACATCGCCGTGGCGATGGCGCGCGAGCGGTTGTTCCACTCTTTGTACGACGCAGCGACCCAGTGATCGCCTTGGCGCTCCATCAAGGCGGGTTTGTCGGGGGTGTTGCGCAAGCGCTGCGCAAATAAAAAGACCAGGGTTTCGTTGGCGGCCATATCAGCCACCAAAGCTAATACCGACAGCCAATTCGGCGTTGAGACCAAAGGAACCGGCCTGGCCAAACACCAAGTCGATGGGCACCTCGAAGACAAAGCCAAAGTTGCGGTTTAGGTAAATCGACAAAGCGGGACCGAGCTCGAGGTTAATCATGCCCGGCGTTGAAAACTGAACGTCGCGTTTGCCATCCATGTCTACGTCCTTGGTTTTGGGTGCGTAGAAGAGATGTCCGTAGCCGAGGCCGCCAAAAAAGGAGACCTGTATTTTTTCTTCTAAGACGAACTTGTAACGCGCCCGCATGTTGATCAAGAACGCCTTGCCAAACCCCGGCGCCGCAAAATCTCGCGTAAACGCGTAGAGCCAGCCGCCCTCTTCCCAATTCAGGGCCCCATAGTGCTCGTCGTTTGTCGAAGCGCCGCATTGCAAGCCGTATTCATCGCGCAACTCGGACCACGCATACGGACCCGTGTCCTTACAGGGATAGGGTTGTTTCATTTTGGTGGTCAGGGCGCGGAAATCGATCCGCATGCCCACTTCTAAGGCAAACCGCGGCTTGATGGGAAAGCCGAGTTGAAAGCGCAGCGGCACACCGCCCCAAGCACCCGCCGAGATTTTTTTGTACTCAGCGGAATAAACGCCTTGATCCCAGCCTTCAGCGGCGAGGAAGGGATCTTTGCTCGTGGCAAATCCGCCGCCCGTGCCACCGGTGATGTTGACGTAAAAGAACTGAGGTCCGCCGCCCTCGCCATCGGAACCGCGCCGACCCTTGCCCTTGTCTTTGTCTTCGCCGCCCTCGCAAAAACCGCTATCGCCGCATTTTTGCCCCGTCGGACACTCCTCATCGGCAAAGCAGGGCATGCTCTCGGCCTTGGGGCGCTCCATGCATTTTTGATCCCAGGGAGGGCATTCGCCGCACTTTTGCGGTTCGGGCGTGCCCGGCAACCCCTGCATCACCGCTGCTCCCTGGGTCATGCTAACGGTAAACGGGGCTTCGGCGGTGCCATTGCTGCAAACCAACACACCCGAGGCGTCGTAGCCTTCGATGAAGTAGGCGATGCGCGACGGATCGAAATTCGCGATTTGGCCGTCGGTGCACGTGATCATGCCCGTGGCCCAGCCGCTGCCCGCCTTGTTCATCTCCGTGTTGAAAAAAGTGGTGCTGCCGTCGAAGGCGTAGCGGATGCCCAACCGGGTGATGCGCGTGGCCAGTCCCTGGTCGATTTGTACCGCCAGCGGCAATTCGTGGGATTTGCTTTGAACGCTCACCGGTGAGTGAGACCCGCAAGCCGGCATGGCGCCCCACGCGGCTCCCGTGGGTTGAGGCATGGGCTGGGGCATGGGCTGTACCGGTTGTTGCGGACCCGGCATGACGGTTGTTGGTGGCATGGCCGCAGGCACCGCGCCGCGCTGTTGACAGGCGGACGGGTTCACTTGCCCCTTGGCCAAGGTAAAGATCATTTCAATCTCGGGGGTGGAGTAAAGCGGATCGATTTGCGCGCTTGGATCCAGGCAGCGCCCGGTGACAAAGCTGTCTTGTCCGCGGGCATTATCGCCAAGCCCACCTATCCACAAAATGCCGTAACTCATGTGCACGCGCGCCAAAGTACCGCTGTCCAATTGCGCTCCCATGGCCAGCGCCGCATCCAATTTGGCCTTGGCTGTGTCTACGTCGAGGTTGCCATAAGCCGTCATGGCCTCGCGTATTAGGTTGACAGCCACTGTCTTGGATTGCTGTTGCGCTTGGGCTGGCCATGCCATCAGGATAACGAGAAGGATGTTCACCAAAGGCAATGTGTATTTTTTGGCGATGGGCAATTCAGTCACGTTGGATTCTCCATATTTTGCAATGCAAAGAACGACGTTTTCACGGTGTGATTGCGATAAATTATACTGTCACAAGATTGCACCGTTTTAAATTCCAATGTCAAGGCAATGAACGGCACCCAGGCGCGAACGCACCCCCGAAACAGCTTTGCCAACCCTAAAACCGGAGGGCAACGCCGCCTTGAAAATCCATGTTGAATGCAAACGTCGGAAACAGCACATCAAACATGACGCCGAGGTTTAGCCCGAAGTTTTTCGTGAGCCAAAAATTGGCATCGACCCCCAGCTCGACGCCGAGGAATCCCGACTTGCGAAATCCGTTGCGCGTAACGGCATAGGATGAATCTTGTTCGTACCAATCCAAGGGTGAGCAGGTGTAGGTTAAGTCGGATTCGTTGATATCTTGCATCGCGCAATCATCGAAGGGAATGCGGTGCATGACGTTCATCCAGCCCAAACCAAACACGCCCAGGAGTTGTACGCCCTTGATCGCATTGGAACCGAGGATGCGATAAGAGGCGTTGGCAATGACTGACGGCGCCAAGGCAGAGTAGCCCGGTGCCAGGGGCAGATCGCCGCGGAAGGTCACGCCCACTTCCAGTTTTTCAACGGGGAGCGCCACCATGACCCCGGCGCGAAAGTGCAGCTTGTTCAGCGCCATGCCCGCATCATTGCCAACTTTAAAACCAGAGTACATGTTGGGGAAATCGTTGGCATCGTAGGTGCCAGAGCTAACGACACCCAAGCCCGTGCCCGCGCTCAACATGATGCGCACTTTGTGTTCAAACTCTTCGTCGGAACCGCCACCGCCGCGCTTGCGACCGGCTTTGCCCGGTTCACAGGTGCCAGAGGCGCACACCATGTCGTCGCAACAATCGCTGTCGGCAGAGCAGAAGTCGCCGTAATCTTTGCAAGCCCCGCTCCCGCCCTTGTTGCAATCGGGATTCCAAGGGGGGCATGTGCGCTGGCACTGCGTGGGCGGCGAAGCATTGGGCAACACGGGAAAGGCGTCGGTTAACACCTGAACAATGGAGACCTGAAAGGGCTGGGCTTCGGTGCCCGCAGTGGCGAGCAACTGCGTGGCGGAATCGAGGACGGCGATGTAGTAGTCGATGCCCGTGGGCTCGAAGGTCGTCAGGACGTCGCAGTCGATGGTGGCTGCCCAGCCCCCTTCGTATGGCTTCATGGGTAGCTGCTGAAAGATGCGCTCGCCCACTGTGCGGTAGTAAAGAATGACCGACTTTACGTCTTCGTCGGGATTGGTTTGCGCATACAGGGGAATGGGAAAGAGCTCTTTTTGTTGGGTGACCGGGGTGTGGCGAATCACGTTGTTCATAACCGGTGCGGCCGGTTGCGTTTGTGTCGGCGTATCTGGCGTTGTCGGTGAAACGGGGGTCGGACGCGTGTCGGCGCACGCCTCAAGGGACGTGGCCTGATTCTTCGCCAGGACGAGCAAGGCCTCCATCTCGGGCGTGGAGTTGAGCGGGTCCAACTTCACGGTGTTGTCGAGGCACATGGCCTTTCGGAAGTACTCTAGGGCCGCTCCGCTGTCGCCATTTCCGCCGTACTCCACCATGCCCAGGTTCAAATACGTGCGCGCCAATGGATTGCCCGTGAGATTGTTTTGCGCACAAAGGCCCTCTGCTTGTTTCAAGAGTTCCAGTGCCTCGGCGATGTCGAGATTTCCGTAGGCTGTCAACGCCTGTTGGTTGAGCTGCATCACCTGTACTGGCGGTGTTTGCGCGACAACCACGGTCGAAATCAACAAAGCGGTCAATCCAACAACAAACTGGAGTGCAATTTTTTTTGTAACGACATTCATTGGGTCTGCCCGTCCTTAAAGATGTTCAATGGGAAGTCTCGTCGGTTCTGACGAATTCTACACGTCGGTTCATGGCCCGTCCTTCGGCGGTGGCGTTGGTATCAATGGGTTGCTCTTTGCCGAATCCCACAGATGTCAAGCGGTGCCTTTCGATGCCACCCGTTTTTACCAGGTGATCCAGGACGGCTTTGGCGCGGTTGGCGCTCAGCTTTTTGTTGTAGTTCGCATTGCCGCGGCTATCGGTGTGCCCCTCGATGCTCAAGGTAATTTCGGGATTGTCTTTCAACACCTGTGCCACCACCGAGAGAATTTGGAACGATTCTCGTTTGATAGTCGCTTTATTATACGCAAAGAAAATTTGCTGCGTAATGCGGATGTGGCTCTTGGTTACTTCGACACCCTCGTACTTGGGCGCCGGGCAGCCTTCGTACTCAGCCACGCCCGCCACCATGGGACACAGATCTTCGGAGTCGGGAACGCCGTCGCCGTCGTTGTCTTCTTCGGGGCAGCCGTCTTCGTCCTCAAAGCCATCGGGGTCTTCGGGGGTGTTCGGGCATTTATCGAGCTGATCGGGGATGCCGTCAAAATCGTTGTCCCACTCGGGGCAACCATCGGAGTCCTCGAAGCCGTCGAAATCTTCAGCATCCAGAATGCACATGTCGATGGAGTCGGCGATGCCGTCGCCGTCCAGGTCTTGGTCTTCGGGGCAGCCATCGTGATCATCAATGCCATCGTAGTCTTCGGGATGATCCGGACAGGCGTCGACATCATCACAGATGCCATCGCCATCTCTATCGGAACAGGCTTGCGGTGGCGGGGGTTGCATGGGCACCACCTCGAGCACCACCCGCAGGCAATGTTCGGGATCGGTTTTTTGCTCCGCTACGTTTAAGTTTTCGACGGCAAGCGCGTAGTGATAGCGCGCCCGGCTCCCCATGCCTTGCATTAACTCGAGTTCTGCAAATTCGAGTTGTGCCTGGGAAACCGCCAGCTCGCGGGGTGCGCAATTGTAGGCGCCATCGGCCTGCACTTTGTCGAGGCGGGTGCGCACGGCATCAATGCCACCGCGTACGCGCGCGGTCTCCGCACACCCCATACCCATCAGTGCCGCCAGGGCGACGGCCCAAATAATGAAGCGATGCCCTCTCATCGGCCCTCCTGCGATGCGTCGTGTACAAGATCCCAGTCGTCATCAGATATCGGTGTATCTCGCACGTCCTTTTCGATTTTGTCTGCGGGTTTGCTGTCGCTGCTGTCGCTGCTGCTACTGCTGCTACTGCTGGATGTCTTTGGCGCCGCCGGGATATCCGCTTCGCCGGTTTCGGCGATTTTCTTTGCCTTGCGGGCGTGATCCCGGGATGCCCGCGCGTACTTCAAGGCCGCCTGGTAGTCGGAAAAACCCACTTCCTCGCGGGCCTTGCTCTGGTATTCGACGGCTTTGTAATACTCGTAAGGGGCGGCGCAACGCGGCACGGCTTCCTCGAAAGCGGCGCGCGACTCCGTGGAGGCTAGCTCCTGTCCCGACTCTGCCGCGGGGCGAGATGCGGTTACCGGTGAGCGCGCATCCAATTGGCTTTGGGTGCAGGCAGCCCCCGCCATGCGCGCGGCCTCGAGGGCCTCGGATGCCTCGACAATCACCACTGTGTACTCAATCGGAGCACAGGCCGAGGCCAAAAAGAACAGCATCAATGGTTGAAACAATGTTCGGGCAAGGGAAGAGGTCACGCAAATCCTCCAAGTGTTACAATACGATCTTTCATTTTAAAGACGCGAAATGTCCATATTCATCATCCCGCTTTTAGCAGATTCTGCAAAGCAGGTATAGGGCCAACCCGGATATTATGCGCCCCATAAAAGAACAAATGGTCCCCCACATGGGAAACAATCGCCCCCCGAAACCATTAGTGCGTGGTGCTCGGGATGTGCTTTTTTTGTTCTTGGGCGCCGCGCTCGGAGGCCCGCGCCTGCCGAATAATGCGGGACAAACGGGAGATCGATTGAAAATCGGCCACCACGTCTTCGGTGAGGGTGACGACAAATTCTTTTTCCAGCAGCGCCAAAATTTCCAGACGGCGCAGGGAATCGATGTCCAGGTTTTCCAAGTCGTCTTCGGCGGCATCTATTGCGCTCCCCACCACGCGGGAAATGATCGCGGCGATGCGCCGTTCCAAATTGTCGATGCGGGGTTCTCGGCGGCTCGTCATGTGCGTTTGGCCTCCTGCCAGGCGGCTTCGAGTTCGTCGGGGTGACAATCGCGCACGGCGCGCCCCGTGGCGCTCACTGCCGTTTCCATTTTATGATAACGATCGGCGAACCGCGCGCAGGATTTGCGCAGCGCGTCTTCGGGGTCTTGCTTCAAATGGCGCGCCCACTGGGACACCGCAAAGAGCACGTCGCCGAGTTCGTGGGTGATGTCTTCGGGTGCGCCGCTGGCCACCGCGGCATCCAGCTCCGCCAACTCCTCGGCGACTTTTTCGCGCACACCGCCGGGGGTCTGCCAGTCGAAACCGGTGCGGGCCGCCCGCGACCCCATGCGCGCCGCACGCGACAGGGCCGGCAATTGGCGCGGGATGCCATCGAAGAGCCCCTTGCCCTTGCGGTCTTTCTCGGTGGACTTGATTTGCTCCCAGTTGCGCAGCACTTCTTCGGAGGTGTCCGCGGTGACCTGTGCGAACACGTGTGGGTGCCGCGTGATCATTTTTCGCGACAAGCCGCGCATCACCTCGGCGATGGAAAATGCATCGGCCTCAAATGCGATTTGCGCGTGCAGCATGACCTGCAACATCACGTCGCCCAGCTCCTCGCACAAATGCGCCGGGTGCCCCGCGTCGATGGCGTCGATCAATTCGTAGGCTTCTTCCTCTATATAAGGCTTTAGCGAAGCGTGGGTTTGCTCCCGATCCCACGGGCATCCGTTTTCGGAGCGCAGGGTATCGACGACGTCGAGCAGCTCAGCAAAGGCGGCCAGGGCATCGTCACGCCGTTGTTTTTTGCGTTGGTCTTGGTTCATGCCCCACCCGATACCACCGAAAATAATGCCCCGCAAGCGTCCGTTCACAGCACCAATATGAAAAAGAAGTGAAACTTTGTATACTGCTCGCAGGGACGTGCTGGGCGTGCGCCGCGCCGTTCAACACCCCCGCCCACAACGCCCCCGGCACCAACCAAAGGAGTCCGACATGAACGCAAAACGCATCGCGCCATACCTGCTGCTGGGATGGCTGCTGTCCATGGGTGCCTGCACGAGCAACGCCGGCAAAGACGCGCAATCCAGCGATGACAAAGCCGACAACGGTAAAAACGACAACGGCAAAAACGGCAACGGGGTTTGCGGTTTCACGACACCGGTAGACCTGGGGGCGCCCGACGACGACGGCCTGGTCAATGTGCCACCCAATCACCCCGACATCATTTATTACGGGCGCGTTGACTGCAGCGACGCCAGCGCCCCGGCCTTTGCCCACCCGGGCATCTCGATCCGCATGCGGTTTACCGGCACCTCCCTCGACATGCGCCTGCAGGATTTCGGCGCCGGGCGATCGCCGGACACGAACAACTACTACGCCGTTATCATCGATGGCGAAGCCCCCGAGAAACACGAGGTGCTCCCCACCCAAGAGCTGTACGAGCTGGCGCGCGACCTGCCGGAAGGCACGCACACCGCGGAGATTTTCAAGATCGGCGAGAGCGGCCCCTCGGGGAGCCCCAACCGCGGCAAGGGCGCCTTTTTGGGATTTCGCATCGACGACGGGGCCCAGGTGTTGCCCCTGGAGGCGCGCGGGCGCCGCATCGAGTTCATCGGCGATTCCATCACCTGTGGCTACGGCAACGAGGTGAGCGTCAGCTACGCCGACATCAGCGAAAATCCCGCCGACTATACGTACACGACGCGCAACTCCAACGCCTGGCTGGCCTGGGGTGCCGTCGCCGCCCGCGCCCTGGACGCCGAGTACATGGCGGTGGCCTACTCGGGGCTGGGTATGGCGCGCAATTTCAACGGCGCATCGCTGGCCACCCTGCCGGAGCGCTACCTTCGCACCCTGCCGGACGAAGCCGACGGCCCCACCTGGGATCCCCAACGCGCCGTGCCCGAAGTGGTGGTGATCAACCTGGGCACCAACGACTTTTCCGCCGGGCTCACCCTGGACACCATCGAAGCGGCGCAGGCCCAATTCCGCGACACCTACGTGCAGTTTCTCGCCGACCTGCGCGACCACTACCCCGCGGCCACCTTCATCGCCGCCGTGGGCCCCGGCCTCTCCGATTACTACCCCGAGGGCCTCACCATCTGGACCCGCATCCAAGACGACCTGGCGCAGATCATCGCGCAACGCCACGACGACGGCGACGACCGGGTGCACAGCCTCGTCATCCCCCCGCAGACCGAGCCCTACGGCGAGGACTACCACCCCACCGCGGCCACCCATGCGGCCATGGCCGATCGCCTGCTCGACAAATTGGATGAGTTGGGCCTGTTGTAGGCTGGCCCCGGCCCGCGCTTACTTTTCGTCTTCCATATAACCCAAGGCGTCGAGCTGGGCCTTCATCTCGGCGTCGAGTTCGCCCTCGACGGCGGTGGCGCGCCCTTTCGCCGCCTGCTGCATCGCGTCGCCAAGCACGCGCTTGCCGTGGCTGACCTCGTCGGGCGCCGTGGGCTCCAGGTTTTGCAATTCGCCGGGGTCGCGCCCCATATCGTAGAGTTCCACCTCTTTCAGCCCGCGGGGATTGCCGGGGTTGGCGTGGATCAACTTCAGCACGCGGCCATCTTCGTGTTCGAAGCGCACCGCGGCCAGCACGTTGCCCTGGTGATCCTCTTCGGAGAAGATCGGCGTGCCGTTATCGGTGCGAACGGCCCGGCCCTGCATCTCTTCGGGAATGGGCAAGCCCACTTCGGTCAGGATTTGCGGCGCCACGTCCACCAGGCTGTGCCACACGTCGGTTTGTTGCCCTGCCGCCTGGGCCAAGGCCGAAGACGCCGCGTACTTCACAATGTGCAATACGTGGATTTGCTCGTCGTAGAGGGTCGTGCCGTGCCAAAACCCGCCGTGCTCCCCGAACTCCTCGCCGTGATCCGACACCACCACAATCATCGTGTCATCGAAGAGCCCCATCTCGCGGATGCCGTCGACGAGGCGTCCGAAATGCGCATCCCAGTAGCGCGCTTCGCCCTCGTAAAGCGACTTCATCTCCGCGATCAACTCGGCGTCGTTGGGGTCGAGCTGGCCGCTGCCGCGATGCGAAATGGCATAGCCGTCATAGGGATGGCGGAAGTAGGGGTCGTGCACATCCATATAAGAGAGGAACATGAAAAAGGGGCGCGACGGGTCGCGTTCTTTGAGCGTCGCCAAGGCGCGGTCTGTCACGTGTTCGCCCGGAACATAGTAGTCCTCTGGGGTTTCACGGCTGCCCTTTAGGCGCGCGGCGATCTTCTTCGCCACCTCCACAAAGATGAGCTTGGCTTGGACATCAGAAGCCCCAAACGGCGCGTTGGGCGGCAGGTAAATGTAATTGTGAAAGCCCTGGTGAAAGTTGAAAAACGGCGTGAGGTTGTAGTTGGTGACGATGCCGAAGTTTTCGTATCCCGCCCCGGCCAACACCTCGGGCAGCGTTGTGATCTCATCGGGCAGCAAAGACCCCTTGAGCATGGCGGTGTGCGACGATGCGTAGCGCCCGGTCAAGATGCTGGCCACCGACGGCTTGGTCCACGAGGCGGTGGAAAATGTGTTGCGGTAAGCCACGCCTTGCGCCGCCAACGCGTCGAGGTGCGGCGTCAGATCTTTGCGGCCGGTGTAGGCGCCCACGGTGTCCCAGCGGTGGGTGTCGCTCAGCACCAGCAAGACGTTGGGCAGCTTTTGGGCCGGTGCGGCCGCACTGGGCGATTCCTGCAGATGCTCGGGGGGTGCCAGTTTCCAGGCCGCGAGCAAGGCGACCAACAACACCGCCCAAATCAATAGCGCCGCAATTTGCCCGCGTCGCGTGGCCAATCTCTGGGGCCATCCGAAGCGCAGCGCGACGAAGCGAACCAGCCCCACCAACGCCAAGAGCAACACCAGAGAAACGCCGATGACCTTCAACATGGGCGGGCCCAACATGCCCACCTTTTCGCCGAAGACATCCCGCTGAAAGTAGAACGCCACAAAGAGCCAAGTGAAGAACGCGAACAGCAACAGCGCGGACAAGAGTCCATGAGGCGCCAACCAGCGTCCCAGTCGCGGCACCCAGCGCGCGACGAGCGAGAGGAACGCTGCGGTCGCGGCCCCGAGCACGGCGAGCAGCGGACTGTAGAGCAAGGCCCCAAAGCCCGGCACGGTCCAGTCGACGCCACCGATCAGCCACAGGCGGATGGCATCGCTGAACGCCACGGCCACGCCCGCGAACAGTCCCGCCAAAAAGCCCATCCCCAATGCGCGGATCAAAGCCCGCCCCAAGGAGGGGACACCCGGTGTGGGGGATGTGTTTTCCAGTGTCTCCGCCGCGTTTTTCGTTGTTGTTTCTTCGGTAGTTTCCATTTTGTTTTCTTCCAATTTTGTTTCTCCCAAGCACAGGGGGCCGCGCCCGCACCACTGTGTCTGTAAATGTACAAACGGGTCAACTTTTCAACCCGGTGCAACGGCAAACAAACACTGTGCGAGGATGACACGCAAAAATCCCGGTGATAAACTGGCGCTCATTGAACCCAAGCCAATCCTCTCGCGAAAGAAAAAAAACGAATGCGTTATCTTCTCTTCATCCTATCGGCGATCGCGTTGTTGGCCTTCCACACACCCGCGTGGGCCGACAGCCAAACCGATGGCGCCACCGCACCCGCCACAACCCCCGAAGACGACACCGGTGATACCGAAGACGACACCGGTGAGGCCAAAGACGATACCGGGGAAACCGAAGACGACACCGGAGAGGACGAAGACGACACCGGGGAAACCGAAGACGATACCGGAGAAACCGAAGACGACACCGGGGAAACCGAAGACGTACTCACCACGCACCCGGCCCCCATGCCCGACGAGGTCCCCCTCGTCGATGCGCCCAAGCCCAGCAAGTCCGAGCTGCGCCAACGCTTCATCACCTGGAAAACCAATATCAACGCGGGCTGGAAACTCGAGAAGAAACACCGCGTCCAAGATGCGCCCATTACCAACGAGTTCTACGTCAAACGCGCCCGCTTCAAATTGATCGCCGAGCCCCTCGACTGGCTCAAGGGCGTCATCCAAGTCGACGCCGCCGACGCGCTGAGCCGCAACTTCGTCAAAGACGCCTACATCCACCTGGCGCCGCTGCGCTCCTTGCAACTGCGCGTGGGACAATTCAAAAAGCCCTTCTCCGAGCTCCGCCTCACCTCGTCGGACAAACTGCGCCTCATCGAACGCGGCGAGGGCAACGAGGCCATCGTCAAAGACCTGCGCTACGGCGACCGCGATCTCGGCCTCTTGGTCTCGGGCCGCATCGTCGACGACTTAAAACTCGACTACTCCATCGGCGTATTTAACGGCAGCGGCCCCAACATCGGCGACCCCTCCAACGCCAAAGACATCGTCGCCCGCGTTGACGTCACCCCATTCAAGCGCTTCAAACTGGGGGTCAACGGGAGCCTCAAATTCATCGACGACCCCAAGAAAGACCAAGGCCAGCCCTCCTTTGCCCATGCCTGGGGCGGCGACATTTCCTTTCGCCACGATGGGCTGCGCCTCTTCGCGCAAGTCATGTGGGCGCAAGACCACGCGCTGTACAACTTGATCGCCAATCCCAAGAGCGACAGCCCCCCCGAGCTCATCAACGCGGTGGCCAATGCCAGCTACCAACACCAATTCGACACCCCCTTGGCGCTGGCCGTCGAGCCCGCGTTTCAATTCGAATTTCTCGACCCCCAACTCAAAATCGTCGACGACACAGTGTTCCTCTACACCGCTGGACTCAACACCTACATCGGCCGTTATGTCCGCGTGATGCTCAACGCGCGCTTTGTTCGCACGTCGCGCAACACGATGCCCGCGCGGCACATCGACTCCGAAGAACTCGAGCTGCTCCTATGTCTCACGCTGTAGCGCCCCGTCACTCCGTAGCGCCCCGCCGACTGACCGGTGTCCGGCAAGAGGTCAAACACCTGCTGACCCCCGCACAGGGAAGCGCGTTGGCGCAAGCCATCTCGCAGCACGTGCCCATCAAAACCCACGGCGGCTTCGACCACAGTTGGCGCATCTCCATCTACCTCGACACGCCCGACTTCTCCATGGCGCACCGCGCGCTCATCCACGGCTCGCAAACCACCAAACTCCGGGCCAAGCAATACTACAACTACAAGAACGGCGCCGAGGTATACGACGACACCTACTGGCTCGAGAGCAAGACCCGCGCGCGCAGCATGGTCGAAAAAATGCGCTTCCGCGCCCCCAAGGCCGACATCCCCGACATCCTGGCCTACGCCGCCGAAAAAGACGGGGTCTCCCCCGAAGAGGCCACGGCCCGCCTCAGCTTCGACAAGTTTCGCCAGGGTGCGCCCCTGCTGCCCTTGTTCATCGCGCACTACCGCCGCTACACCTACCAGGACGCCGACTCGACGCTGCGGATCACGCTGGACGACGCCTGCACCTTTCACCTGCCGCCCCAGGGGCTCTTCACCTCCCAGGTGCCCGTCGCGTCGCGCCGCCACCTCCCGCCCCCGCTCGCCGCAGAATCGCAATGGATACTGGAAATCAAGACCGTTGGCGTGGAACCCGATTGGCTCGCAGCCTTGACCGAAGACATCCCCACAGTAGACTTCTCGAAGTTCGTCGCGGGTGTTTGTGCATTGCACCGCGCAGGCCGCTTGCCAGACGCCCCCGCCCCACAAGGAGAGGAGAATATATGTTCGTAGTCTTTGAAGGCATTGATGGTTCCGGAAAAACCACCTTGTCGGATCGCGTGTCCGCCCTGCTAGAGAAAGAAGGCGTGTCCACATTTCACGCCCGGCCCAAGGGCGAACTCAAATCAAAACTCGCCTCGCGCATCCGCGAGATGGCCCGCGACCCCCGCACCCTCACCATGTCGCCCCACACCGAGCTCTTGCTCTACCTGGCGCGCGACTGCCAAATGATCGACACCGTCATCCGGCCGGCCCTGCACAATGCCGACGTGGTCATCGCCGACCGCTACGTATACTCCCCGGGCATTCTGAGCCAGGCCCGCGGAGAGGTCGACGCCGCCGACATCGACACCGCCACCAACTTGGTCGCCCGCGGTCTGTGGCCCGATCTCGTCGTGTATTGCGACGTGGACATCCACACCTCAGACCTCCGCAAGAAACTCGACAAAATCGTCAACCTCCGCGAACCCAACGACTTCGGGCGCAAGGGACTGCGCGGCTTGGGGCTCCGGCGGGCCATGCGCGACGCCTACCTGCAAAAGGCCACCGACAACCCCCAAACCTGGGTCCACGTCGACAACGCCACCAAGTCCGTCGCCGAAAACGCTGTGTTCATCGCCAACCACATTTTGCAGCGCCTAAAGCGGCCCCCCATCGAGATGCCCGCAGAGCTGCCAAAACCCATCGTCCTGCAGAGCCTGCAAAACAACACGCCGCGCACCCCCATCTTTTACGACTACTTGCACCAGCTCGCCGCGCAGGGATATCACCGCATGGCCCTGCACCACGCGCGCAGCCTCGACGACGAACACGCCTGGGCCTTGCGCGAAAAATACGCCGACGCCGAACCCGAGGTCGTGGCCCTGGGCATCGAACCCTTGAACAGCGAGCGCGCCCTGCGCCTGCGCCATCACCTAGCCGACGTCGTGCCCCGGCACGTGGCCCTCTCGTTAAAAACCGCGTGGGCCGACGCCGATCCCCAGGCCTTCGCCCTGCGCCAAAAGCTCCTGGGCAAGGCGCCCATCGAGGTGGCCCAAACCCTGAACCGCCTCGACACCGACGAAGCCTGGCAACTGCGCGAACGCCTCTGGGACGACAAGGACAACCGCGGCGCGGTGCTGTCGAGCCTGCGCTACATCGACACCGAGCGCGCCTGGGAACTGCGGCGCAAAGCCAAAAAAGGCAGGCTGAGTTGGGGCCTGCTCCAGGGCTTGGCGGGCATCGACACCGACGAAGCCTGGGCGCTGCGCGAAAGGTGGCGCCGCGACTACCTGCCCTGGGTCATCCTCTCGCTGCAGGGCATCGACACCGAGCGCGCCTGGGCCATTCGCCGCGACAACGAAACCCGGGCCACCAAGCTGGTCAGCAAGTCCACCATGGGCCTCGAGAGCGACGAAGCCTGGGACATGCGGGACCGGCAGGCCCTCTGGGACAAAGAGGCCGTCTCGTCCATCAAGGGCAGCGACCACCCGCGCGCCTGGCAACTGCGCGAGCGCCTCATCGATGTGTGGCCCATGTACGTCGCCAAGTCCGTGGGGCTCATCCTGGGCCAAACCGAGCGCGGCCGCGCGTTCATGGAGCGCATGGCCGAGGCCCATCCACATGATCCCGAGGTGGCCCACTACCTCGTCAAACTCGAACACGTCGCCGCTGGCGAAACGCCCTAGCGAAACGAGCACCCCATGCACGAATTTATGCAATCGCAAGTCACAGCAGGCCCGGGTTGGGAGGCCTTTTTCGACCTGTCGAAATACCTCGAATACGCCCTCATCCTCGTCACCTCCACCGTGTCGGGGTTCTTGCTGGCCTACCACCCCATCAATCTCAAGCGCCCCGCCTCCCTCGAGGACATCGAACTGCGCAAAACCCTCATCATCTACACCACCGTGGGCGCCCTCATCGCCATCATCTGCACCGCCAACCCCTCCATGGCCTTCGTGATTTTCGGCATCGGCGGCCTCATGCGCTTCCGCACAAATCTCGAGGCCTCCAAGAGCACCGGCCACGCCATCATGGGTACGGTGGTCGGACTCTGCTGGGGCCTGGAACTCCAACTGGTCGCCGCCTTTGCCACAGTTTATTTCTGGGCGATGATCTTCGCCATGGAGCGCAACGTCGTCATGTCTCTCGCTGTGGGCGGGGTCAAAATCAACGACATGCCCGCCTCCTCCGAGGAGTACCGAAAGGCCGTAGCGAGCCTCGGCTGTCGCATGCTCTCGCAAGAAAAGAACTTCAAGAAGGTGCAAACCACGTATGTCTTTCGCTTGCCGCGCAAGGTCACCATCGAACAAGTGGCCCTGGCCGTCGACAAGATCCCCGAAAACCTGCGCGGAACCCCGGACTGGCCCTAATCAATAGCAATAGCCGCGACACGCGTCGCATCACCCCAAAGGATGGATAATATGAACGCCACACCCCCCAATTATCGAAATATCTTATGGATTGCTTTGGCCGCACTGCTCCTCTTACCCGCCTGCGGCACCGACGAGCCCGGCGACGCAACCAACAACGCGAGCAACAACAACCCGAGCAACAACAACCCGAGTGGCAACGACACGGACAGCGGCGACACGGATGTGCCGAGCACCGACTACTTTCCGCTCAAAGTCGGCTACGTGTGGGAGTACTACGAAGAAGATGTAAACGGCGACACCGACTTGCTGCGCTACGAAATCACCGCCAAAAAAACCCGCCACTTCGACAACGGCGTGGGCGAGCTCGAAGTCTACGTGCTGACCAACACCTTCCCCGCGAGCGACACCACGGTCTGGCGCGAGCAGTTTTATTACGACGACGGCACCCGCGTCGACCGCGTCGGGCACAAAATCTACGACGACGCCGAAGACCTCTTTAAAGAGCGGCAATACGTCCCGGGCTTCTTGCGCTTCGACCGCAGCCGCATCACCGCTGGCGACGAATGGACCGAAACAATCACGCGCTACGAGACCCACGACAGCACGGGGTACACCACGAATAAAGATGTGGAATACGCCTACAAAATTGACAGCGTCCACGCCACCGTGACGCTGCGCGACGGCACCCGGCTCGACAATTGCATCCAAATCACGCGCACCGACGACGACGACGTGACAAAAGTGTACAAATTCGCCCTGGGCATCGGCAAGGTCTACGAAGAGACCTACGACGCCGTCAACGAGGACAAATTCGAGGTCCTCACCCACCTACCCGACTGGGCCAAATAACCCCGTTTGCACCCCCAAAAAAGTCTACGCAAAAACAGACTTCTGCGAATACCCAAAACCGCGTAAAACAACTTTATGCAAATCCCCCCAACAATCTTCCAGGTGTGGAAAAAATCTCGGCACCAACCGGCGCCACACACCTGTGAACCACGCTAAGGAGCACAAAACATGAGCGACAAAAAACAAATCACCACTGCCGCTGGCGCGCCCGTCGCCGACAACACCAACGTGATGACCGCCGGCCCCCGGGGGCCGCAACTGCTGCAAGACGTGTGGTTTCTCGAAAAACTCGCCCACTTCGACCGCGAGGTCATCCCCGAGCGCCGCATGCACGCCAAGGGCTCTGGCGCCTACGGCACCTTCACGGTCACCCACGACATCACCGCCTACACCAAGGCCAAGCTCTTCTCGCAAGTCGGCAAAAAAACCGACCTCTTCTTGCGCTTCTCCACCGTGGCCGGTGAGCGCGGCGCCGCCGACGCCGAGCGCGACATCCGCGGTACCGCGATCAAGTTCTACACCGAGGAGGGCAACTGGGACATGGTGGGCAACAACACGCCGGTCTTCTTCCTGCGCGACCCCCTGCAGTTCCCCGGTCTCAACCACGCCGTCAAACGCGACCCGCGCACCAACCTGCGCAGCGCCCAAAACAACTGGGACTTCTGGACCTCCCTGCCCGAGGCGCTCCACCAGGTCACCATCACCATGAGCGACCGCGGCATCCCCAAGAGCTACCGCCACATGCACATGTTCAGCAGCCACGCCTTCAGCTTCATCAACGCCAAAAACGAGCGCTTCTGGGTCAAGTTCCACTTCCGCACCCAGCAGGGCATTGAAAACCTCACGGACGCCGAAGCCGCCGACATCATCGGCCAGTGCCGCGAGAGCCACCAACGCGATCTCTACGACGCCATCGAGCAAAAAGACTTCCCGCGCTGGAAGCTCTTCGTCCAGCTCATGCCCGAAAAAGACGCCGCCAAAATGCCCTACAACCCCTTCGACCTCACCAAGGTCTGGTACCAAAGCGACTACCCCCTCATCGAAGTGGGCACCTTGGAGCTCAACAAAAACCCCGAAAACTACTTCGCCGAAGTCGAGCAGTCGGCCTTCAACCCCGCCAACATCGTCCCCGGCATCGGCTTCTCGCCGGACAAAATGCTGCAGGGCCGCCTCTTCTCCTACGGCGACACCCAGCGCTACCGCCTCGGCGTCAACCACCACCAAATCCCGGTGAACGCGCCGCGCTGTCCCTTCCACATCTACCACCGCGACGGTGCCATGCGCGTCGACGGCAACCAAGGCGGCACACTGGGCTACGACCCCAACAGCTACGGCGAATGGCAGGACAACCCCGCCCTCAACGAACCGCCGCTGGCACTGGACGGCGCTGCCGATCACTACCCGCAAGACGATGACTACTACACGCAACCCGGCAAGCTCTTCCGCCTGATGAGCGCCGCGCAGCAGCAGGCCCTCTTCGACAACACCGCTCGCGCCATGGGGGACGCCCCCGAAAACATCAAGCGGCGCCACATCGAAAACTGCACCAAGGCCGACCCGGCCTACGGCGCAGGAGTTGCCAAGGCCCTCGGCCTCGCGTAGTCCACCCCTCAATCGCCGCCCGTCCCGCGCCCCGCACCAGATGTTTTTTTCCGCGCGCGCCCAAACCCGCCTATAATCAGTCCATCTATCAACCCACTTAAAGGAGGGCTTATGCGTCTGCATGTTTATTTTCTTTTGTTGATCTCATTGTGCTGGGTGGCAGCGTGTCAATCAGATGAAGAGAGCGATACGGGCGTTGACACCGATCCGACGTCGAACAGCGACCCCGCGAACACCGACCCCACGAACACCGACCCTGGCAAACCGCCCTATCCCACCGACACCGCGAACACCGACCCCGGCAAACCGCCCCGTCCCACCGACGGCCCCAGCACCGACACCGGCAAACCGCCCCAACCCACCGACGGCCCCAGCACCGGTGACCAATGCACCGTCGACGCCGATTGCCAACTGGCCTCGGACTGTTGCGGTTGCAATGCAATCCCCGCCAGCGAACCCATTATTTCTTGCATGATGTACTGCGAAGAGGAGGACAAACCGTGCGCTCTCCTGGGTGTTCCCAGCGACAAGCCCGTGCGCTGCAGCCAGGGCAACTGCGTGCTCAACATCAACTGCGACCTCTCGCAAGTTCTCTGCGACATGATACCGCCCGAGTGCAGCGAGGGCTGGGTACTCACCGTACAAGGCATGTGCTACGGTCCCTGCGTCCCCAAAGAATACTGCCCGCATTCCTAACAATGCGATACGATGCCAACCATGAGTCGTTGGACCTTTTCATCGCGGTGTGTGCTGACCGCTCTCGCCTGTGCCCTCATTTTCTCCTCGCCGGCGTTGTCACAGCACAACCCACCCAAGACACCGTCCGGTAACACCGAAACGCCGCCCGCCATTGCCGAGATAAAGCCACTCCCGGGTGCCTCCGTAGCGCTGGTCGTCATCGACGCCGTCAACCGCTCGCACACGGCGCTGGCGGATGCTGTCCGCGACACCACGCCGCACCTCCTGGACCTGGCGAACCGCAGCATCCACTTCACCGACTGGATCTCCAACGCCCCCTGGACGCGCCCCGCCTTCACCACCATCCTCACCGGGCTCCCCAAGGAGCGCCACCAGATGGAGCTCAACGACGGCCCCCTGTCGCCGCGCTATACCACCTTGGCCCAACACTTCCGCCGCGCCGGATACGACACCGCCGCCTTCATCGGCAACCCGGTCATCCAACAGCAATGGGGCTACGCCCGGGGCTTCCAGCACTTCGAAGACACCCAACAACACGGCCCCTTCCCCGACGACGCCCTGCTGATGTCGCGCGCCCTCTCCTGGCTAGCGGCCCGCCCCAACCACAAGCCCTTTTTCCTGCTGGTCTTCCTCACCGCGCCCCACGCGCCCTGGGAAAGCGCCAACGGCACCGACGCCTACAATCCGCCCCGCGAAGTCGAGGCCCCGCCGCCCGCCGACGAACTCGCCGCCATGCACGCCGCCTACCACGACGAGCTGCGCAAGGCCGACGCCCAGCTCGGCCGCCTGCTGCAACACCTCGCGAGCCGCGCACAAGACGCCAACACCATCGTGATGGTCACCGCAGACCACGGCGAAATGCTGGGGGACCACAACTGCTTTCAACACGCCACCCACATGTGGGAAGACGCCTTGCGGGTCCCCGCCGTGCTGCACCTGCCCGGCGTCCCGGCGGCCCGCGGCATCCAAGACCGCCGCCCCATGACCCACGAAGACGTCCTGCCCCTCCTGCTCGACGCCACCGGACTACCGCCCAACCGCCACAGCGCCGGCTTCTCCCTGTCGCGCCCCGCCCCCGCCCACCGCGTGCGCGTAAGCCAATACGACGCCCGGGGCATCCTGCGCCGCACCGCCCGCTTAGGCGACCACAAGCTCGTCTACCACGCGCCCTTTCACCGCGACCGCTACCTGCAATTCGACGGCACCGCCCGCCGCAACGGACTGCCCCCGTCCCTGCGCCTGCCCACCCCCGCCTACGCGCTCTTCCACCTGGGCCACGACCCGGGCGAAACGCGCGACCTCTTTCGCGCACACCGAGGCGCCCCCGAAGTGCAGCGCCTGCTGCGCGCCCTGCACCGCAACCCCCCCGCCCAAAAAACGCGCCCCAAGGCCGCCATTCCCACGCCGCAGCTCTCCCCCGAACTCGAAGAGGCCCTGCGACAAGGGGGCTACATCCAGTAGCGCTCGCCGCCCGCCACGTGGGACGCCAGTAAGTTGAAAAAACACACCACAGCCGACGCCGGGCAACGCCCGCGTCATACCTTTGCTGTTGGCAATTGCGTGGTTGTGTGCGGCTATCGCGCCGCGATGAAGCTGAGCTGGCGACCGCTCTTGTCGCCGTCGCGCCGGTGGGAGTGCAGCCCCTCAGGCGCGCAGACGGTGCAGATGTCGAGGCGCTCGATTTGCACGGTGGAGAGCCCCGCTCCGATGAGCGAGACCTCGGCGGCGTTGGGCAGGTCGAGCAGCCAGGCCCCGGTGTTTTTGCCGATGGGATCGACGGACTCGGGAAATTTGTCGGCCAGGTCGTCGCCCACCTCGTAGCAGTGGTAGCAGATGCCCGGCCCGATGGCGCAGCGCATGGCGTCGATGGCGCTACCGGCCGCGGCCAGTTGTCGAATGGTACGGCGCACCACTCCGGCGGCGAGCCCGCGCCAACCGGCGTGAATGGCCGCCACGTGTCCCGTGTCGGTGCAGGCCACCAAAATGGGCAGGCAGTCCGCGGTGAGCACGCCCAACACCGCCTCGGCGCCCGTCGACAGCAGCGCATCGCCCTCTAGGCTGGGGCGCGATGTCCACCCGTCGTCTTGGCCCAGGGCCGCCAGCGCGGTCTCGGCGTCCACCACGCCATCGCCGTGCACCTGTTGCAGGCGCAGAAGCGGCCACTGTGTATCCAGTGCGGCGCGCAGCGCGCGGTATTGGGCCACCACTTCGTTTTGGGGCGCAGGGCCGTCAAAGCGGTAGTCGCCGCTCACCGCAAAACCATGCAGGGGAAACCCCGCCTCGCAAAGCATCTTCGATTGCACAAACAGTTTCGTCATGGGGATGTCCGTGTGGGCTTTGGTGGCGATCAGTGTTTGAACGCGCGTTGTCCGGTGAAGACCATGGCCACCTTGGGATTGGCCTCGTTGCACGCCTCGATGACCTCTTTGTCGCGCAGCGATCCGCCGGGCTGTGCCACCGCGGTGACGCCCTGGCGGATGCCCACGTCCACGCCGTCGCGGAAGGGGAAGAAACCGTCGGACACCATAACAGCGCCGATGAGGCCGCCGCGGGCCGCACTGGTTTCCTCGTCGATGGCCGTTTTTTGCGCCGCGTCGCGCTTGCCCTGTTCGATTTCGAGCTGCAGCACGTTGTAGGGGATGCCGTGGGTTTCGTAACAGATGCGATCGGCGTACTTGGTGTGGGCCTTGTACACCGCGATTTCGGCGCAGCCCACGCGGTCCTGCTCGCCCGTGCCGATGGCCATGGTCACGCCGTCCTTGGCAAAGAGCACCGAGTTGGAGGTCACGCCGAGGTCCACGTTCCAGGCGAAGATCAGGTCGTCGTACTCCTGGGCGGTGGGCGTGCGGTCGCAGCTAATGGTTTCTTTTTTGGAGGTCGCCTTGGCCTGGATAAAATCGTCGGGCTTTTCGATGAGGCTCACGTGCGAGTTTTGCACGACGATGCCGCCGTCGATGAGGGACTTGAAGTCGAGGAAGCGCGCCGCGCGGTACTCGGCCAGGCGGTCGATGCGCGGGATTTGCACGATGCGCAGATTTTTGCTCGATTGGAGAATTTCGACGGCGCCCTCTTCGTAAGAAGGGGCCACCACCACTTCGATGTAATTTTTGGCGATGAAGTCCGCCGCGGCTTTGTCGATGGGGCGGTTCACCGCGATGCAGCCGCCCATGGCCGCCAGCCGGTCGGTCATGAAGGCCTTCTCAATGGCCGTGGCCGCATCGACGCCGCGCGCCACCCCCGAGGGATTGTTGTGCTTCATCACCGCCGCCGCCGGGCGGTCCATCAGGTGTTTAGTGATATTGAGCGCCGCATCGATGTCGGTGAGGTTGATTTTCCCCGGATGCTTGCCGAACTGCAGCAGCATGGATTCATCTAAGGCCGAGACCAGGCCCTTGTGGGGATCGATGTACTGGCAGTCGCCCAAGGTGAGGTTGCCCCCCACCAATTCGTAAAGCGCCGCCTCTTGCCCCGGATTTTCGCCGTATCGCAAACCGCGCTCCACCAGTTGCCCATCGTCCTCAATGCGCCAGGTTCGCTTGCGGTACTGCAACCGAACGTCGCCAAAAGAGATGGTCATCTCCGAAGGGAATTGATCGGCGACGATTGTTTTATACGCCTGTTTGAGATTCGACATAAATGCCTCCTTTGGTTGGGCTATCCGTTCAAAAAGAATGTGCGTTTCAACCGCTGCTGCACGCGCGTCGCCGCCGCTGATACCGCCGTTCGGGCCGCGTCCCATGCCTCAGCAAAAATGATGAACAAAATGCGCGTCCCGGCACCCACGGCACCGCGAAGGCTGCCGGAGACCTTGGACCGACCCGCCAGGCGATTGCGGTAGCGCACGGGCACCTCGCCGATGCGCAGCCCCATGCGCGCGGCGCGCACCTGCATCTGGATGGTCCAGCCAAAGCCCATGTCGTTTAGGGCTAGGCGCTGCAGGGCCTCGGTGCGAATGGCGCGAAAGGGCCCCAAGTCCGTGTAGGTGACGCCAAAGAACAGGGCGGTCAGGCGACAGCTCAGCCAGTTGCCGAAGCGCTGCAGGGCCGTTAGCGCGCCTTTTTCGGCGCCGCCTCGCGTGCGGGAGCCAATCACGAGATCGAAGGGGCCGTCCACCAACGCGCCCACCAGTTGATCGATTTCGGTGGGGTCGTCCGAGTTGTCGCCGTCGAGAAACACCAAGACCTCGGGGATTGCGTTTGGGGAATTTTGCAGGGCAAATTGATAGGCCGCGTGACAAGCCGCGCCATATCCACGGCGGGGTTCATGCACCACCTGCGCGCCAGCGGCCGCCGCCACCAATGACGTATCGTCTGTCGAGCCATTGTCGCACACCACCCGCTGGGCCACCCACGTCGGCACTTGGCCCAATACTTTTCCGATGTTTTCGGATTCATTAAGAGCGGGGATGAGGACGGCGGTCGTCGGGAGTATGCGATGCGACATGGGGGGCACCGTAGCACGCTTTTGGCCCTGCGAATAGATTTAGTGCGCGCGCCGGTCGACAGTTCGAAGTACAATGGCTACGTTGTTTTCGGCTGTCACGATAAAGGAGCCCCTGTGAGAAAACTGCTTTACGAAATGCACTTCGCTGCTTTAAAATCAGTTATGTACATTTCCCATCAACTTGATGGGCATTTTTGACAATCTCAATACAAAAAAACATCTTTTTCTGCCCAGTGTGCAGAAATACACGAAAACAGGAGGCTTCTAATGAAAAGACAAAAACACTTATGGCTTTCCACCTTGGTGCTAGTCGCACTTGTCGGGCTCTGGGGCTTGGCCGGTTGCGGCGATGACAGCGCTCGCACCCCGAGTGGCGACAAAAACAACAATAACGACGACCCCAACAATCCAAATAACAATAACAACGACCCCAACAATCCAAACAACAATAACAACGACCCCAACAATCCAAATAACAATAGTAACAACAACGTCATCAATCCTGACGATATCCCGCCCATCGGCCAAGATGTCCCGCCCGACAGCAAGGTCATGAACATTCAAGAACAACTGAACAACGGCGCGATCAGCGTGAATGGCACCATGGTGATGCCCAACCCCACTTCAGCCGTTGAAGTCGAAGGCACCACCGACTGGCGCTACGGCTCCCGCGCGGCCTACTCCATCGTTCACGACGACATCTGCGACTACCAGATGACCGGCACCGAAAAAGGCTGGGAACTCGCCCGCGACCGCAGCCTGCCCGTGGGCTGGGGCATCATCGTCAGCCGTTGCCAGCGCCTGGGCTTTGGCGATCCCGACGGCGTCAACAACACGCCTTACTGGAACTTGGTCAAAGACATGCAAGCCGGCGGCCAGGAGATCGCCAACCACTCCTACACCCACCCGGACATCCGCGGTCTCTCCCAATGCGCCAAATGCGCTAGCGCGGCGCAATGCGACGAGGTTTGCCCCTCCGCCATGCGCGACATCAACGGCAACTTGGTCTCCGATGACATCAGCGTGCTCAACAACGCAGCGGGCAACCAAGTCGATGTCGAACTGGTGAAGTCCGGCGTCGATACCAAGGCCGAGTCTGGCATCGACCTCAACTTCTACGTCTTCCCCCTCGACGTGGCCGACGACAACATGTTCGAAATTCTCAAGGGCCAAAACTACTGGGGCGCCCGCGGCGGTGACCGCGACATGGTGGGCACCCTCAATAGCTGGGACGTCGACCTCAACGACCCGCTGGCCGACTTCCGCATCACCTTTGACGCCTACAACGAAGACACCAAGTGGGCCTCCCGCCACATGGACAAGGGCGCCGACCAGATGCTCTCCGAGTACCTCAACGCCGCCGTGCGCGACGGCAAATGGGCCCTGCGCGAGCTCCACTCGATTCGCCCCTCGTGCG
>JAAYKL010000108.1 GCA_012522445.1 Myxococcales bacterium
GAGCGCCGTCACCAGCGCCTCTTGCGAGTTGGCGATGAAGGCCCTGCCCGGATTGGCCGGATCGAAATGACCGCCGCCTGCCGCCGCCATGGCGTCCAGGGTGGGGCTGTCGATGGCCAGGCCGATGACCCAGGAGTCGATGCCCGCGTTGTACAGATCGGTGACCGGCCCCACGGGGTTGACAGACCCGTCGTACTCGCCGTCGGTGAGGACGAGCACCGTGTACTTGCGGCAATAGCCAAACGGATCATTGGCAATGACCCCATTCGTAGCCATTAAATAATTATAAGCCTCTCTAATGGACTCGCCCAGGGGCGTGCTGCCATCGGCGCGCAGCTCCTGCGCTTTAAAATCGCCATAGGGGCCGGGATAGGGGCTGTCGGCGGGCTGTCTCAGATTGGTGTGGCTGTACTCGTGGTGGTCGAACCAACTGAGCACCTCGGCACGGTCGTTTTCGGCGCCGACATCGCGCGGAAAGGGATCCACAAGGCTCTGGGCGCCAAATCCCACCGCCAACCAGTATTTCGGATCGTTGAAAGCAGTGGTGCCACTGCGCCCCTTGTAGCGAATTTTATCTTTTGTGGTGCTATAGGCCGATTGGTTGCCCTGATACCAACCCGCATCCTGAGCATCGTCCTGATCTGAATAATAGGTTTGCGCGAACTTCACCAAGCCGAACTCAATTTCGCCGGCGGCGTTGAGCATCTGCGTCATGGCCTCCTTGGCGATCCACAGGCGCGAGCGGTTGTTGGGGTCGTTGTTGCCGGGGCAACAGGTGCGGGTGCTGGTCCAGGGGTCGTTGGAGCCGTCGCCGTGGGTGGTGGTGCCACCGATGTCGAATGCCATGCTCCCCGAGGTGTCGAACACGATGAGGATGCGGGGCTTGGGATCCTGTGCCGCGGCCGGGCTGGGCAGCAGCCCCAGGGCGAGGGCGACGAACGCTGTTACGCAGGACAACTTGGCAAACATCGATTTCATGGTGGCACTCCTTGTGCGGCGCTTTCGGCTGCAAGGCGCGTTGTGGATGGGCAGATCGCCGGCAGCCATAATTTCAGTATTTGCGTAATGCCCCGTCCCCGGAGCATCCTCTTAATTAGAGGCGCATATTATGACTTATTTACGATGATTAATCACGCCATTCGGCGCGAGGCAGGTTTTTCTTTTCACACCGGAAGAAAAGGCCGCGCGTTCCGCTAAGACTGCAAAACCGTCCGCAGATAACGCCCGGTCTCCGACCGAGACTGCGCGGCGATTTGCGCCGGTGTGCCCGCGGCGATAATTTGTCCGCCGCCCTCGCCGCCCTCGGGCCCCATGTCGATGATCCAGTCGGCGCTCTGGATGACGTCGAGGTTGTGCTCGATGATCACAACGCTGTTGCCCTGGTCCACCAGGCGCTGCAACACCTGGAGGAGCTTGCGCACGTCGTCGAAGTGCAGGCCCGTGGTGGGCTCGTCCAGGACGTAGAGCGTGCGGCCGGTGTCGCGGCGGGCCAGCTCGCGCGAGAGCTTGATGCGCTGGGCTTCGCCGCCGGAGAGCGTCGTGGCGGGCTGTCCGAGGTGCACATAGCCCATGCCCACCTCTTCGAGGGTGCGCAAAATTTTGACGATGCGCGGGTGCACCGCGAAGTGCTCCAGGGCCTCGTCGACGGTGAGGTCCAGGATCTCTTTGATGTTGCGGCTCTTGTGGCGGATGCGCAGGGTGGCGTCGTTGTAGCGGTGGCCGCGGCAGACCTCGCAGGGCACGTGGACGTCGGCCAAGAAGTGCATCTCCACACGGATGACGCCGGCGCCGCCGCAGGCCTCGCAGCGACCGCCGGTGACGTTGAAGCTGAAGCGCCCCGGCGCAAAACCCATGGCGCGGGCCTCGGGGGTTTCGGCCATGACCCGGCGGATGTCGTCGAAGGCCTTGGTGTAGGTGGCCGGGTTGGAGCGCGGCGTGCGGCCGATGGGCTTTTGGTCGATGTGAATGACCTTGTCGATTTGATCGGTGCCCCGCAGCGAGCGAAACGGACCGGGCTGCACCAGGGCGCCGTGCAGCTCTTTTTCGAGGGCGGGCAGCAACGTCGAGGAGAGCAGCGAACTCTTGCCCGCGCCGGAGACGCCGGTGAAGACGGTGAAGCAGCCCAGTGGGATGTCGACGTCGACGTCCTTAAGGTTGTTGAGGGTGGCTCCTTTGAGGGCGATCCACCCGTTGGGCGCGCGCAGCTCCCGCTGTTCGGACACGGTCAGGCGCCCTTCGAGATAGGCCCCGGTCAAAGACGCCTCGGCGCCGAGGATGTCCCCCACCGCGCCCTGGGCCACCACGCGGCCGCCTTGCTGTCCCGCCCCCGGACCGAAGTCCACGATGTGATCGGCGCGCTCGATGGTTTCGCGATCGTGCTCCACCACGATGACGGTGTTGCCCAGATCGCGCAGGCCTTCGAGGGCGTCGAGGAGGCGCTCGCCGTCGCGCGGGTGCAGGCCGATGGAGGGCTCGTCGAGGATGTACATCACCCCCGAGAGCTCGGCGCCGAGCTGGCTCGCCAACCGGATGCGCTGCGCCTCTCCCCCGGACAGCGACGGCCCCAGGCGGTCGAGGGTTAGGTAGGAGAGCCCCACGTTGTTCAAGAAACCTAAGCGCGCCGAGATTTCCTTGATGATCTCGACGGCCACCGCCTTGCGGGCGCCGATCAGCGCGAGCTTGTCAAACCACGCCTGGGCCTTGACGACGCTCATGGCGGTGAGTTCGTGGATGCCCAGGTCGCCGACACGCACCGCGCGGGACTCGGGGCGCAGCCGGGCACCGTCGCAATCGGAGCACGGCACCGTGGACATGTAGCGGCTGTAGAACTCGCGCATCTGGGGCGAGGTGGTTTGCTGCAGGCGCCGCAGCAGGGTGTTGGCCACCCCTTCGAAGCGCGTGGCCACTTTGTAGGCGCTGTTTTCGCGCCGCCAGTGCACCTGCACGCGCTCCTCGGTGCCGAAGAGCACCAGGCGCTGGATGTGGGCCGGTAGCTGGCGCCAAGGCCGGTGCAGGTCCACGTCGAAGTCGCGCTCCAGGGCCTCGAACATCTTCGTGTTCCAGCCGTCGAGGCGCTGAAACTGCGTGGCAAAGGGCGCGATGGCCCCGTCGTGAATGGAGAGATCGCCGTCGGGCACCACCAATTTGGGGTCCATCTCGAGGCGCGTGCCCAGCCCGTTGCACGAGGGGCAGGCCCCCAGGGGCGTGTTAAACGAAAACGACTGCGGCGACAAAGGTGCAAACCCGATGTTGCAATGGGCGCAGTGATGGCGCGACGAGAAGCGCAGCTCCGGTCCGCTCTCGCAGGCCACGAGCAGCTCGCTGCCGGATTCGGCGATGGCGGTCTCCACCGAGTCGGTGAGGCGCGTCACCTCGGTGCTGCCCACTTGCACGCGGTCCACCACCACCTCGATGTTGTGCTTGTGCTTCTTCGACAGCTTGGGAATCTCCTCGTCGAGGTGGTACTCGATGCCGTCGATGCGCACGCGAACAAAGCCGCGCTCGCGGATGCGGTGAATGACGTCTTCGTGCTCGCCCTTGCGGTTCACCACCAGCGGCGCCAGGATGCGCACCCGTTCGCCCGCGGGCAACTGCATGATTTCGTCGACGAGCTGCTGGGCCGACAAGGCGGCCACGGGGTTGCCGCATTGGTGGCAGTGCTGCACGCCCACCCGGGCATAGAGGACGCGCAGGTAGTCGTAGACCTCGGTGATGGTGCCCACGGTGGAGCGCGGGTTGGACGAGGCGGCCTTTTGCTCGATGGCGATGGTGGGCGAGAGCCCCGAGAGCTTTTCGTAACGCGGCTTCTCCATCTGCCCGAGAAACTGCCGCGCATA
>JAAYKL010000016.1 GCA_012522445.1 Myxococcales bacterium
AAAGTTTCCTGTTGAGCGCAAAAAAGATTCTTTTTGTGCTGATTTGCCAACAAAATCCGCCCGACATTCCCGCTTGGCCGCGCGTCGCCATACGGGCTAGAATGACGCCCCATGAATCACCCCACCCACGCCAGCCTGTCCCGCCGACACTTTCTGTCCGCCCTCGGCGCCACGGCCCTGCTGACTTGCGCGCCAACCCGCCTCTGGTCCAGCAGCGCCGCCACCCACCTGCGCCTGGCGCAACTCATCTACTCCGACGGCAACTGGCAGCCGCGCCCCACAGCCCTGCGCCGCCTGGCCTGGGAGCTCCACAAGCGCACCGCTGTCCCCGTCGAACTCGAACCCGTCAGCACCACGCCCACCGCGACGGGCCTCGGCCGCAACCCCCTGCTCTTCATGCTCGGCGACCGCCCCTTCGCCCCCTTCCCCAAGGCGCACCTCGACCACCTGCGCCGCTACCTGCGCCTGGGCGGCACCCTGATCATCGACCCCGCCCACACCGTCGACGGCGACCCCACGGGCTTTCGCGCCCACGCCCACAACCTCGCCGCCGAGCTGCTGCCCGACGCTGCGGCGACCCCCATCCAAACCGAGCACGTCATCTTCCGCTCCTTTTACCGCCTCACCCGCCCCACCGGGCGCATCCGCGGCCCCGAGACCCTCACCGGCTGGCCCCTAGGCGACCGCATGGCCATCATCAGCACCGACCACGACCTCGCCGGCGCCCTCGCCCGCGACAACCTGGGCAACTGGGAGTTCCCCGTCGAACCCGGCGGCGACCGACAGCGCGAAAACGCCTTCCGCCTGGGCATCAACCTGGTGATGTACGCCCTGTGCCTCGACTACAAAAACGAACAGCCGCACCTGCGCTTTCCCCAAAGCTCCGCGCCATGACCGCCCCGCAAACCTGGCAACTCGTCGCCCTGAACAACCCCGGCCCGCTTTGGTTCGCCCTGCTCGTGGTCGTCGCCTTGGGCGCCCTGCTCTGGACCTGGCGCTCCCTCGACCCCGGCATGCCCCTGCGGGTCCGTCTTCTCATCACGGCCCTACGCGCCCTCGTGCTCGGCCTGGCCACTGTCCTGCTGCTGCAACCGGCCCTGCGACGGCGCCAAACCGTGCCGCAGCCGGGCAACCTGGCCGTCCTCATCGACATCTCCCCGTCCATGCGCGAAGCCGGCTCACCGCCCAGGCTAGAGCGCGCCCTGTCGCTGCTCGCCCAGCACCGCGACGCCTTGACCGCCCAACACCCGCAGTACTTTCTCTTTCACACCGACACGACGCCCGTGCCCCAGCCGCCCGCTCCCGCCGACATCCCGCCCCCCAAGGACGGCACCGACATCGCCCAGGCCATCGCCCTGGCCACCGCCGACCCCGACATCACCGCCATCCTGCTCCTCAGCGACGGCGCCGACACCACGGGCACCGCCCCCGAGCACATCGCCAAAACCGCGCGCGTCCCGGTGAACACGCTCCTGCTCGCCCACGACGACGCCAAGGCGGACATCGCCATCGCCCGCGTCCGCGTCGACCCCTTCGCCTTCACCCGCACCCCCACTCCCGTCCAGGTCGAGCT
This sequence comes from Myxococcales bacterium, assembly GCA_012522445.1. Taxonomy (GTDB): domain Bacteria; phylum Myxococcota_A; class Polyangia; order JAAYKL01; family JAAYKL01; genus JAAYKL01. The sequence goes on from JAAYKL010000016.1 coordinate 1,574, forward strand.
CACGAGCCAGGGCTTTCAAGGCGCCCAGACCAGCGTCTCGCTCCTCGAAGACGGCGTGGTGCTGCAGACCCGCGACGTCGCCTTCGAAGACGGCCGCGCCCGCGCCGAGTTCTCGGTGTTTCCGCCCAAGCCCGGCCCCTGGGTGCTCACCGCCCAAGTGCCCGTCTCCCCGGACGACACCCGGCCGGACAACAACACCCAGCACATCGCCATCCAGGTGGTGCGCGACCGCTACCGGGTGCTGCACCTCAGCGGCCTCCCCTCCTGGGACCAGCGTTTTTTGCGCGACGCCTTCACCGCGTGGCCCCGGGTCGACCTGGTCTCCTTCTACGTCCTGCGCAACCGACTGCAGGCCACCAGCCAGGGCACCTCCGGGCTCTCTCTCATTCCGTTTCCCACCCGCGAGCTCTTCGAGCAGCACCTCCACGAATTCGATGTGCTCTTCTTTCACGACTTCGACCCGCAGGAAGTCGGCATCGACACCTGGATGCCGCAGATCAAACAATTCGTTCAGCACGGCGGCGCCCTCGTCGTCCTCGGTGGCCCCAACGGCCTCAACGCTCCCGCCCTGGTGTCGTCTGCGTTTGCGGACGTGCTGCCCCTGCAGATGCCCCCGGCGGACGCCCCACCTGAGCGGCTCTTCGACGCGCGCCCCTTTCGCCCGGCGCCCACCCCCGCGGCCAAGCACCACCCGTTGACGCGCCCCGGACTCCAGCGCGGCGGCATCTGGCACACCGCGCCCACCCTGGAGGGCATCGCCATGGCCCAGGCCACCCACCCCGAAGCCCAGGTGTTGCTCGCGCATCCCTTTGCCCGCACCAGCGATGGCCCGGCGCCCCTGCTGGCGGTCCTCGCGGTCGAGCGCGGCCGCACGATGATGCTGGCCACCGACAGCCTGTGGTTGACGCGCTTCGCTATTCCCATGGACGGCGGCCCGGCGGGTGCCTTTGCCGACTTCTGGAAAAACGCCGTCGCCTGGCTCACCCAGGACCCCGAGATGAACCCGCTGCAGCTCTCGGTCGCCCCCGACCCGCAAAGCGACGTTCACGCCGTAGCCATCTCGGTGTCGCTGCGCAACGCCCAGTGGCAGCCCGATCCCCGCGCGCCGTTAACCATCGACATCTCTTGGCGCGACGACGCCCAAGAACCGCAACAGCAACAATTGAGCGCCCACACCGACAACAACGGGCAGCTCTCCATGCGCTGGCTGCCGCAGGCGAGCGGTCCCCACGAGATTGCCGTCAGCGCTGCCAACGGCCGCAGCAACACCACGCGCTTCATCTCCGAGCTCGGCATGGTGGAGCGCCAACACCGCAGCCCGCGGCCGGCATTTCTGCAGCGACTGGCCGAGCGCACCGGCGGCATCGCCTTCGACGACGACCTAAACGTCGACCGCCTGGCCCAGCACAACCGCGCCGGGGTCCGCGATCAAATCACCGACGTGCCCCTGTGGTCGCATCCCGCGCTTTTTGCGGCACTCTTCTTGCTCCTGCTGCTCGAGTGGTACCTGCGGCGACGCAGCGGCATCGACTGATTTCAGCGATTTTTCAGTGCCCCGTCTTCGGGGTCGGCGTCGTCTTCTAAATCGGCGGCACGGCGGATGGACTGCTGGCCGAAGCGCGCGGTCACCTGGTCGAGGGCGGCGTACAGGCGGCGCTCCTTTTGCTGCGGCGCGTTGGCGAAGAGCTCCATCTGGGCGGGGCGGGGCGACAGGTTGTAGGCGGTCAATCCCACCAGGCGGTAGTGCTGTCCCGGCGCAAAGCGCGTGAGCAGTTCGCGCGCCACCGCGAGCATCTGCTTGGGGCAATCCGCCTTGGGTTGGAGCGGCGCCTGGCGGGTTTGCAGGTGAAAGTCGCGGGTCTTGAGCTTGACGCGCACCCCGCCGGCCACGAGGCCATCGGCGCGCAAGGTGCGGGACACGCGGTCCGCGGCCCGGCGCAGGTGGGGCCAAATCTCGTCGAAGGTGTGCACGTCCCGCATGAGGGTGTACTCCCGGCCCACGCTCAGCGCGGTCTCCGGGGGCGTCACCTCGCGCGCATCGATGCCGCAGGACAATTGCCACAACTGGCGCCCCATGTTGCCAAACCAGGCGGTCAATTGCGGCTCCGTACACCGCGCCACGTCGGCGATGTGTAGCAACCCGCGCGCGCGCATCTTCTGCTCGAGCACCGGTCCCACGCCCCACAGCCGGGAGATCGGCAACGGCCACAAGAAGTCGCGCTCCGTGCCTGGCGGCACCACGGTCAGCCCGTCGGGCTTGCGGAAATCGCTCGCCACCTTGGCCACGTACTTGCTCGTCGCGATGCCCACCGACACCGTGAGCCCGCCCGTAACCGACCGCACATCGGCCTTGAGCCGCGCGCCCATTTCCTCCGGCGGACCGAACAGCGCCGCGGTGCCGCTCATGTCCAAGAAGGCCTCGTCGAGGCTCAGGGGCTCCACCAGGGGGGCGTAGTCGCCGAACACCGCCATCACTTGCTGCGAGACCTCCCGGTAGCGGTCCATGCGGTTGGGGGCCACGATCGCGTGGGGACACCGCCTGAGCGCCTCGGCCATGGGCATGGCGCTGTGCAGGCCAAAGGCGCGCGCTTCATAGCTCGCTGCGGCCACCACCGAACGCGGACCGCGCTGCCCCACCACCAGGGGTTTGCCGCGGTATTCCGGGTGGTCCAATTGCTCCACCGAGGCGTAAAAGGCGTCCATGTCCGCGTGGAGAATCATGCGCGGCCACGCGGGCGTTTTCGCCGTTTGGGAGGGGCGTTCCATACCCCGTTTTACCGACATTCCCCGCCCGTCGTCATTGTTTTTCCCCGCCCCAAACAGCACACCACTTGCCAAGTACAGCCCAAGGTACGCATTTCAAATCTATTACATGTTCATTTTGAATATCCCCCTTGCTGCGAAGCAAACCATTAGGCTACATCGCCACCATTCAAACAATTCAATCACTTGTCGGAACGGATTTGCGTTCCGCAATCACCATGGGAGGCAATTTTCA
>JAAYKL010000109.1 GCA_012522445.1 Myxococcales bacterium
AGAGCACGACGCTAGCAAGGCCATCCCCAGGAGGAGCAACATGGCGCTGCAAAGCGCAAACGGCGTTGCGGGCTTGGGTTGCAAACGGTTGCGATGGATGTGTGCGTTGTTTTGGTGTGTGTTTTGACGTGCCAGTTGCGGCATGAAGCCCCCCTTGTTGTGAAAGCATAAAATGCAATGGTTGTGGAATGAACGCTGCATTACGGTGCAATGCTTGCTTGTGTCAAATGATGTCAAAATTGATTATTAAGAAGATAAGAAACAAACATGGCATGCGCATTTTGAGTGGAATGTTTTATGAACACAGCAATTGCAATGCTCAAAAAGCCCAAGAGGGGGCATTTGGGTGATTAGGAGATGAAAACGCGGCAAAAGGCGGGCATGCGAACACAAACTCCCCATCATCGGACGTAAGCAACAGCGCATACCCGAACATTTGCAGTGCTCCTTGCGTGGCGCCAAAAGGCGCTGCATTTCCGCGCGCTTCATGTTAGGTTATTCGTATGTACCAAGTGAACCCCAACTACGGACAAGAGGACAGCACACTGGTCGTGGCGCGCTTCGAAAATCGCGAAGCCGCCCGCGAATGCTATTCCGCGCTCAAGGCCCTGTTCGCCGAAATCGACCAACAACTCGACATACTCTATGCCGCCAACAACGGCCAAGCCTCCCTCGAAGACATCCAACAGCTCTACAGTCCCTTCGGCTTCACCAACGACAACGGCTGGCACCAAAGCGCGCCCATCACCCTTGAGGGAAACGAACTCATCTGGCCACTCGACGCCGGCGTCCAGCTCGAAGACGTCGAGATGCTCCTCTCGGCCCTAGACGCCACCGAAATACAAGTGTTCGCCGAAACCGACACCCTGGAGGATTGGCAACGCTTTCCCCACCCGATCATCATGCCCCTGCCCGACGACGAAGAAGAAGCCTTCGCGCTGCCGATTTTAAAGCGCAACAACCCCGGCGGTCGGCGCCTGCACTAGGCCCGCCCCGCTGCCCACGACACCCCCGCACAGCGACAGACACCACAATTCTTGGCTGGATACGCGCGTGTTTTATACGAGCGGCGCTTCGAGAATGGCGGAGCGCACCTGGGCGCGGCTGCGTTTCAAGCGCGATTTGACGGCATCGACGGTCATTTGAAATTCGCCCGCGAGGGTGGCCACCGACTCTTCGTAAACATCGTGGCGGAGCAAGAGCGAACGGTTGGGTTCGTTCAGGCGGTCGATCTCGGCGCTGACCCGCTCCATGCCCTGGGCTATCATGGTGCGCATCTCCGCGCTGGGCCCGTGATCGGACAGCTCGGGCAGCATCGGGTGATCGTCTAAGGGCGTGTGCAAGGAGCGGTTGTTTTTTTTGCCGCGCCGCAGCCGGCTACACGACGAAACGACGATGCGCCGCAGCCAGGGCTCGATGGGCGAATCGCCCCGGTAGGTGCCCAGTTGCTTCCAGGTCGTAATCATCGCCTCCTGAAAGGCATCCTGTCCCAGGGTAAAGTCGTTGCAGTAATAGTTGGCAAAGTCCGCCAGCCGCTTGGAAAAACAAGACGCCACCTGCTCGAACAGGGACTCGTCAACATCGCTGTTTCGCACAATTTCGGCGAAATCGGGGCATTGCGGCGCTTGGGCGTCGTCCACGGCTTCGGTGGTGGGGGCGGTGGGGGCATCGGAATTTTTATGCATACTCTTTCCTTACAAAACGAATGCGGCAAAAAGCAACCTCCTTGGACCGATTTGCCAAACCGCACGCGCTTCCGTGTTGTCAGCGCGACACCAAACAACATTCGCCAAGCCGCATAAATTCCTTTTTTTCTTTATTTTTCGCCGGGCCAATGGCAGATTTTGTCACAAAAGACAACTAATGATCAGGTGATTTGTTGGGTTCCTCTGCAAAGGACTTAAATTAATTAATGTGAGGTGAACCATGAAAAAAATAGATCAACCCCTAGACCTTTCAAGCGTTGCCGAACACCGTCGCGAAGACTGCGCCAATTACACCGGCTGTCTGCACGAGGCATCGGCACTCCTCTGGCCATCCTTTTCGTGCAAAAATTGCGACCGCTACATCGCCTCCTCGCTTTGCACCATCGACAGCTACGAGCGCAACGCATCGCCCTTGGCCTGGGAAATTTAACGCGTCCGGCGGCAGCTACTTGGGCAGCGGATTGAGCGCGGCGGAAATTAAGCGCGCCGACAGCGACACCAGCGGCAGCAGTGTCGGGTAGTTCATCCGGTTAGAGCCGAGAATGCCCACTTGCCCCACCCCGCCCGCCAGGGCAAACGGCGACGAGATCAACGCGCATCCAGCGAAATCATCGCCCCCTTCGCCCCCGATAATCACCATGGGCCCCGCGTCCGATTGGGCCGCCTGATCCAACATATCCAAGATGCGGTTTTTGTGATCGAGGGTCTCCATGAGCGCCGAGAGCTTGCCTTCGAGCTCGGGTTGTTCGACGAGCAGGCTGCGCCCCTCCACCACCAGCAAGGAGCCGTCCGTATCGTTTTCGATGGCGGCCTGGCTGAGGCGCGTCGCCTTCTCGCGCAGGGCATCCCGTTGGGCAATGGCGTCGGCCAGCTCGTGGCGCAAAATGGCGCGCACGTCGTTGAGCGAACGGTTGGCGATGGTCTGCTGCAAGTAGTTGTGCATGCGCTCCAGCTCCGCCGCGTCGATGTCGCCCTCTTGCTGGATGTAATTGCTGTGCACCAGGCCGTTGCGCGTCACGATGACCGCCAAGAGTTGCTGTCGATCTAGCGGCACGAAGTGAATGTTGCGCAGCACGGCATCGGAAAACGCCGGCGTGATGACCAGGGCGGCTTGGCGCGAGACCATCGACAGCAGGCGCACCGTGCGCTGCCACAATGCCCCGCTGGGCCGCTCGCTGCTCTCAATCGTGGTTTTCAGCGCTTGCATCGCCTGGGTGTCCACGTCGGCCTCGTCGGTGCGCAGCGCGTCGACAAAGGCGCGAAATCCCTGATCCGTGGGGATGCGCCCCGAAGACGCGTGGGTCTGCGTAATGAGGCCCAGCACCGTCAGCTCGTTCATGACCCGCCGAATCGAAGCCGGAGAAAGCCCGATGTCGACAGCGTTGTTCAGCCACAGCGAACTGACGGATTGGCCGGTCTCCACATAGCGGGAAATAATGGCCGAGAGGACGACCCGGCTTCGGGGGGTGAGCTTTTGTTCCATATGCGCGTTGCCTCGTTGGCTGGATCACAGCCGAGTTGACAGCCCCAAGAGATGAGCATACACACATGAAATATGTCAACAAAGGCCGAAATGGATACCGATCAACCGCTGCGGAATCGCGTCATTTTGTTTGCCGACGACGAGCCGCGTCTGCGCATGTTGGTCACCATGATGCTCGAAGATTTGGGCGCACAAGTTATCGCTGTCGAGAGCGGTGAAGAGGCCGTGGCCGCTTATGCCGAGCGCCAGTCCGACATCGACCTCGTCATGCTCGACATGCGCATGAAGGGCATGGGGGGCGAAAAAGCGTTTGCCGCCATCAAGCAAATGGCGCCCAAAGCCAAAATCGTCCTGTCCTCGGGCATCCTCCCCGATGCCGCGCTCCTCGCCACCATCCACAGCGCCGGCGGTGCCTTCATTGAAAAGCCCTTCGATTTGGATGTGTTGAGCCACACGCTGTCCGCGCTGCTGTCACCGCAATAACCCAGCCCACAGCGCCGCCGCCGCCGCCAGCCGCACGCGAACATCCGCGTGTCCCATCAGCGAGACAAACTCGGACGACAGCGCGTCAATGCCCGCACTGCGCCGAATTTGCGCGGCCAACGCAGCGGAATCGCCATCGCTGAGGCGCGCCAAGAGGGTGCGGAGGTGCGCCGTGCCCTGTGTGTCGCCGTGTTGGGCCAAGGCGCGGGCTGCGGATTGGGCCCAGGTGTCTTCACCCGACATCAGCTCGCGCAACGCCTGCTGGGCATCGGCCTGGTGGCGCCGCGCGGACAGCAACTGTGACGCCGCGATGAAGCGAACCTGGGGCGCTGGGTCTGCCAACGCTTGTTCCAAGGCGCGCTCGGCTCCCGCAATGCCCATGGACGACATGGCGGACAGGGCTGCGGCGCGCATGGGTGCGTCGGCGCTCATCAACGCATCTTGGAGGCGAACCAAGGCCGCGGCATCGCGCTGGCGGGCCAACACCGCGTTGGCGTAAACGGCGCGCTCCGACACCGTACCGACCGCCACCGATCGCAACGCTTCGAGGCTGGCATCAGTGCGCTGGCGCTGCAACGCCTGCAGGGCGGCCAACACCACGGTGCGGTGCTCGTCTTCTAATGCCTCGCGCAGCAGTTCATCGGTTTGCGCGCCAAAAAAAGAACCGCAAGCGACCGCAGCGGACCGCACGCGCGCATCGGGATCAAAGCGCAACGCCTGCACGGCCCTGGTGCGTCTCTCATCGGTTGCGCGGCGCCTGCACAGCGCTGACACCGCGTGTTGTCGCACCTCGGGCGAGATGTCTTCGCGCAGGGCATCGCGCGCGGCATCCGACAAATGCCCCGCCACCTGCCCCGCCACCAAGGCCCGCACGGTTGACGAATCCGACTGCAGCCAGCCTTGGGCCTTGGACTGCGAAATGAAACGCCGCGACGCTTTTTCGGCCGCCAACAATTCACCCAGGGGACCACCGGGCGCCGCGCGGCGCAGCTTGTCGAGTTGCGCGTGGCCATAACGGCGATTGCCCTGGAGCATGCGCAAGTAGGCGCCGCCGTCGTTCGGGGCTTGTCGCAGCGCTTCGCCCAACTGCCAAGCCGCCAGGTGGTATGCGCCGCCCTTCACGGCCGCGGCTTTGTCCGCCGCACCGCGCCAATGGGCCTGCTGCGCATCGCGGGAGATGGCGGAAAAGCGCGCACCACAAGCGCAGAGCAAGGCGCAAAGCGCTACCGGAATCCAGCGGCACCGAGATGGTTTGCGAGGCCGAATGCCCAATGCGATCGGTGAAATGAAGGGGTGCAACACCGCGTGACGCTGCCTTTCTGCCGCGAGGGGACTGGGCTTAAAAACGCCGGCCGTGGCCACCGCACAAGAAGCAACCCACCACTTGTCCATGCGTGTTGCGGTGCAAATTAAAGCTGTGCACCGTCCGGCCACAAACCGGGCAAACCGCGGGACCGCCCGCCATGTGGGACGTGCCCTCTGCTTCGTCTTTGTCGCCGTCTGCGTCTGCGTCTGCGGCAAAGGGCGCGGTGCCCGACGCCTCGTCGTCGCCATCCCAAAGGCCCGACTCTGCGGCCAAATCCGCTGGGTCGAGGGCGGCGCCGCTGCTGTCCACAAAGACCGGCACGTGCAATTGAATGGCGTACATGCGGATGTTTTCGGTGCGGATGCGCTGCTGCGACCCCAAGGAGATGAGCTGCAAATACACCTCGCGGCAGTGCTGCGCCATCTCCCCCACATTCATCGGTGCCGAAAAACGCTGCCCGGCAATCCAGTCTTTGCGCCCCACGGGTGTCAACTCCAAGGTGCTCTTGTCGTCGCTCTCAATCACGTGACGCACCACATCCCGCAAGTGCTGCTCTGCCTTGACGCCGATAAAAATATCTCCGGTCTTGAATGTGTTCATGCGTTGTAGAAATAATACAATTGTTCCCCTTTTGGCAACGGCGAACCGGGGCAGTCCCTGCACCCCGCAACCCCGCGCCTGGGCAAGACCGCAAAGAAAGAAGACACCATCACATGCCGGTATTGATCGCCGTATCTCCCGCCGAAGCCGAAATCGAAGTGCGCCGCAGCCGCTTCCTCGCCAAGGCACACCCCGTCGACACCGAAGCCGACGCCCAAGCGTGGCTCAAAGCCCACGCCGACCGCAGCGCCACCCACAATTGCTGGGCCTTTCGCATCGGCGATCTCCACCGCTGTTTCGACGACGGAGAGCCCGGCGGCACGGCAGGTCGCCCCATTCTCGCGGCCATCGAACACGCCAACATGCAACAGGTCGCGGTGTTGGTCATCCGCCACTTTGGCGGCATCAAGCTCGGCACCGGTGGGCTGGCACGGGCCTATGGCGCCGCGGCTGCCGAGTGCCTGCAACGCGTCGAGTGCATTGAGCGCGTCCCCATGACCAGCGTAACGCTGCAAATTCCGTTTCACGCGACCAGCGCCGTCTACCAACTGCTGCCGGTCCACCAAGCCACGCCCACCGACGAGACCTACTTGGATGACGGGCTCACCATGACCGTGGCCCTGCCCCAACAACAACGAGATGTATTTTGCCAGCAGCTTACGGACACCACGCGCGGTGCCGTAACCATTGTCAAAGCGCCGTTGAAATGAGCTCTTCGAGCTTGTTGCGCGGTTGCGCGCCCATCATGGAACCCGTGGGCGTGCCGTTTTTGAACATGACGAGGGTGGGCACAGAGCGAACGCCCATGCGCGTGGCGGCCATCGGCGCATTTTGAATGTCGACATATACCATTTTGACACGTCCGGCATACGCGTCGACCATGCCGTCCAGGGTCACGCCGAGCGCCTTGCAGGGACCGCACCAGGTGGCACCAAAATCCACCAGGACAGGCAGACTCGATTTCAAGACTTCGGCATCAAAAGTAGCATCGGTTACAGGGAGGAGTTTTTCGGCCATGGGACTTCCTTTCTTGCGGCTGGGATCGCGTGTTTGGTGTAGACAAAACGCCCGAGGTTTGTCAACGGTTTGCAAGGGAGACCACATGGAAAAGCCACAAAACAACCGCCCTTCATTTGAAACAATTTACCTTCGACTGGCGCGCGAGATCGCCGCCCGCTCGACCTGCGTTCGCCTCAATGTCGGCACGGTCATTACATCCACCGACTACCGCAAAGTGTTGGCCATCGGCTACAACGGAAACGCCACCGGGCTCCCCAACCGCTGCGATCGCAATGAACCCGGCAATTGCGGCTGCCTGCACTCCGAAGAAAACGCCGTCATCAATTGCGACGCCCCGCGCTTTCTCGAAAAAATCGTCTTTGTCACCCACTTGCCCTGCATCATGTGCGCCAAACGCCTCATCAACTTGGGCGGCGTGGTCAAAGTGTACTACGCCGACGAATACCGCTCGCTCGATGCGCTACACCTCTTCGAACAAGTGGGCATTGCCGTCGAACAAATCGCCTACGAATGACCGCGCATTCCCAACACGCTCCCCTCAAGCTCGCGATTTTCACCCTGGGCTGCCGGGCCAACCAAGCCGATAGCGCATACCTGCTCTCCTGGCTCGATCCCGCGCTGGTGGTGCCGGTGACCATGGCCGACGCGCCGGACATCGTCGCCATCAACACCTGTTGCATCACGGCCCAAGCCGAACGGGATTGCCGCAAAGCCATACGACGGGCACGCCGCCAAAACCCAAACGCCCGCGTCCTGCTCATGGGCTGCGCCATCTCCGCCCTGGCAGATTTCGCCCAAACCTTTGCCGATCCCCGCATCACCACCGTGGGCGACGGCCGCACCCCGCTGCGCGAAATTGCCCACCGCATCAACGCCGTGGCCCGCGCCAGCAGCGAACCCGACGCCAACGGCGAAACCAACGCCACCAGCCCATTCCCCGCCACATCCGCGCTGCCCTACTTCACCGACGAGCGCCCTCCGCTGCCCCTGCGCAGTCTTCCAGAACGCACCCGCGCCGTCCTCAAAATCCAAAACGGTTGCCGCCACAACTGCACCTACTGCATTGTGCCCAGGGCCCGCGGCCCCGAACAATCGATGCCCCTCTTGGCAATCGTGGACGCAGCCCGTCAATTTCGCGAAGCGGGACACAACGAGTTGACGCTGTCGGGCATTCAAATCGGCGCCTGGGGCAAAGACCTACCCGGCACCCCCACGCTCGCAACCGCGCTGCGCCAAGTCGCCCGCGCCTTCGCGCCCGGACGCATCCGCCTGGGCTCCATCGAACCCTGGGCCGTCACGCGCGACCTGGTGGCAGTCATGGCCGAAGAAGACAAAATCTGTCCGCATCTGCACATCCCCCTGCAATCCGGAGACGACCGCGTGCTGGCGGACATGAACCGCGGCTACACCGCCGCGCAGTTTCACGACATCGTCCGACACGCCCAGCGCCACATCCCCAACCTCGCCCTGGGCATGGACGTCCTGGTGGGCTTCCCCACCGAAGACGAGGCCGCGTTCCAACACACCTTCGATCTGGTGTCACAGCTCGCCCCGGCTTATCTGCACGCCTTTCCCTGGTCGCCGCGCAACCACACCCGCGCTGCCCGCATGCCCACCGTTGTGTCGCGCAACGAGGCCCAGCGCCGTGTCGCCAAACTCCGCGATCTCTCCGATGAGCTGGCGCGGCAACACCGACAGCTCCGCATCGGGCAAGCGGCCGAAGTCCTGGTGGAAGACGCCGACAACGGCCTGACCGAAGACTACCTCAGCGTCCGCATCCAAGGGGCCCAAAGGGGCGCCCTCATCCGCTGCCGCTTGTTGGCAGATCCCGCCGACCATGTTATATTGCAGGCATTCCCATTACACCGTTAGGCAGGGCGCAAAGAGGGTATCACCGTGACGCTTAAAGCATCATTGTTCAGCAATCTAAAAGACAAACACCTGCCATGCCGCATCGCTGGATGCCCCAACACCTGGACCTTTACTGGCGAAGAGCAAATCGGCTGGATGCGCGAAGGCCACGACCACCCCCCGGCGCGCATGTGCCCCTCCTGTTTCGCCAAGTTCAACCAATTCGAAGACATAACGCTCCCCTGCGCCAAAGAGGGCTGCGAAAACACGTGGGTCTGGACCCGCGCCGCCCAAACCCATGCAGCGGGCAGAGGGCGCACCCAGCCGCCCAAAGATCATCTGTGCGACACCTGCCGCAAAACCGCCCGACAAATCGAGTCCCTCGACGTCCCGTGCCGCATCAAGGGCTGCCAGGGCACGTGGGTCTGGCACGCCCAAGATCGCCTGCTCGCCGACAGCGGCGCGGGCACCGCCGAACCGCCACCGCGCATGTGCGATGCCTGTTACACCCGGTTTCAATCCCTGCAAGACAAACCCATCCCCTGCCGGGTCAAGGGATGCCACAACACTTGGCCATGGACCCGCCACATGCAGTTGGAGGCCGCCGCCCGGGGGTTCGACACGCCCCCAAAGCGCATGTGCGCCACTTGCGCCACTCGGCTGGCCACCTTCACCGAACAACCGATGCCCTGCCGCATTTCCGGCTGCGAAAATTCGTGGCGCCTCACCCCATTGGCCCAGCTCGAAGCCGCCATCGCGGGCACCGACATCGCCCCGCGCATGTGCGACGCCCACTACCAACAATGGACCCAACTGGCCGACCGCACCGTTAAATGCCGCATTGCGGGCTGCACCCACACCTGGACCTGGACGCGCGGCGCGCAACTCCACGACCAAGGCCGCAAGCTCGGTCCTCCCCGGCGCTTGTGCGATCTCTGCAATGACGCCATCAAGGCGCTCTCGCCCATCGAATTGCCCTGCCGCAACGAGGGCTGCACCCACACGTGGACCTACACCCCCGAGATGCAGCTCGCCTCCCTGCGCAAGGGCTTCGACGCCAACACGCACCCCAGGCGCATGTGCCGCGACTGCGAGCGCTTTCTCACCGAGGCCCACACCCAGGATCTCACCTGCGAAAAATGCGGCTGCGACATCCTGTGGACCAAAAAACACCAACTCCATGTCCACCTGGGACAATGGGAAAAACCAACCCTCTGCACCGATTGTCGCCGAGGCAACGACTAACCGCCACGCAGCGCCACGGCAAACCAACAAGACCACGCACCAAAGGAACACCCCGTGCCCCAACACACGCCTTACGATTTTGACCGCATCATTGACCGCACCGGCACCTACGCCGAAAAATACGACGCCCGAAAGCGCATCTTCGGCAACGACACCGCCGAGCCCTTCTGGGTGGCCGACATGGACCTGCCCACCCCCGCCTTTCTCGTCGACGCGCTGCACGCACGCGTCGCACATCCCATCTTTGGCTACACCGACGCCGACGCAGGCACATCCGCGGCCATTCAGTGGTGGCTCGACAGCCAGCACGGCCTGCGCACCGAAAAGAGCTGGGTGCGCCTCTCCCCCTCCGTGGTCACTTCGATGAGCCACGCCATACAAGTCCTCTCCCAACCAAACGACAGCGTGGTCTTTCTCTCCCCGGTGTACGGCCCCTTCTTCACCACTGTGCGCCAAAACGGCCGCCACCCCCTCGACGTCCCCTTGCACCCACAGCAAAATCGCTACGAAATCGACTTCGACGCCCTCGAAAGCGCCCTGGCCCGCCCCGACGCCACGCTCTTGCTCTTGTGCAATCCCCACAATCCCGGTGGCCGCGTTTTTTCACGTGCCGAGCTCTCGGCCATGGTCGACCTGTGCCACAAACACAATGTCCATATTTTTAGCGATGAGATTCACTGCGACATCGTCTTTGCCCCGCATGCGCACACATCCATCTTGTCGATCGAGGCCGCGCACCCCATCAGCATCGTCGCCTTCTCCATCGGCAAGCTCTTCAACACCAGCGGGCTGAACGCCTCTTTTGCCCTCATCCCCAACCCAAAGCTGCGCGCACAATTTGTCTCGGCCACCCAACGGTCCCACTGCGCCGATATCAACCTCCTCGGCAAGGTGGCCCTAACGACGGCCATGAGCCCCCAAGGTGCCGAATACAAGCGCCAGCTCATCGCCTATCTCGCCGAAAACACGCAAGAGGTGCACCGCATCCTCAGCGCCATCCCCGGTGTCTCTGTTATGCGTCCGGAAGCCACCTACTTGGTGTGGGGGGATTTTCGCGCCCTGGGCACGCCGACCCAAGTGGCCAAGCGACTCATCGACGACGCCCAGGTGTTGCTCTCTGGCGGCGCCTTCTTTGGGCAAAATGGCGACGGTTGGTTTCGCGCCAACTGCGCCCATCCCCGGCAACGCCTCTACCCCGCCATGGAGCGCGTTCTACAGGCGCTCGCGCCCGGCACTCGCCCCCACAGCGCACCGTAGCGACGCGCGCAGCAAAATTATTTTTGGATGGCTATCCAGGAACCCGTTCCCGGCATGGCAGGCGGAAAGTTGGAGATGATGTAATCGGCGCGGCGGTTGCGCAGCTCATCGACATTGTCCTTGGTGGGAACCGCCAAGGAGCTCTCGCCAAAGCCGCGGATAAAAATGGAGATTTTTTCTTTTTTGAGGCCGCCCTCCTGAAAATACCGCGCGATGGCCCGGGCGCGATCGAGCGACAGTTGCGCGTTGTCGGCAGCGCTGCCAACGGTGTCGGTGTGGCCGGCGATATACAGGCTGTAGGTAAGCTGGGTGGAAAAACGCTGAAATTTTCGGAGCATCTCGACAATCAGCGGCAATGCGGCGTCGAGCTTGGGCGCCTCAGAGGGTCGAATTTCAGATTTGCCCGATTCAAACACCACCTCTTCGTGGGGAATTAAGCCATAGAAATGGACAATTTCAAACGACGCCCAGTACTCGTTCACGTCGGTGACCTTCAGCTCAATGCGGAAGTTGTCGGGGTCACCGCTCAAAAAAGGCCACGAAATCGAAAGCCTTTTGCCGGCCGCGGCGCCTTGGTAGGTTTCGATTTGTTCTCCCACCAGGTTGCCGTCTAAATCATACGCTTTGAGCTCAGCGGTCTCTGCGGGCTTGTTCAACTTGAAATAAATGGTGCGATTGGCCAAGTCGACGTCGCTGCGACCAATGGAAATTTTGAGGCCCGCCTTTTGGGCTTCGGCCACGCCGCAAAACGCCAGCCCCATTAGGGCCGTCAGCAAAAGAACCGATAAACGACGCATGACATCCTCCTCATCAATTCGGAAAACAATGTTTGGCCGCTCCCCTAGCAGCAAACACGCGGTTTTCATTCAGGACGAACTATACCCTGCCCTGATTCATTGTGGCTCTTCAAATCGAAAAAAAAAGCCCGTGGAAGCCACGAAGTTGAAATCGCCAAAATCAATGCCGCGCGCGCGAAACGAAATTTGCCGCACCCGCGAGAGCGTCATCTCAAAATCGCTGCGCGAGCCACCGCCCGCCCCCATGCGCCGGGTCACATCCGGTGCAAACGTGTACGCGCCATCGTCGCGCATGCGGCAAACCATGTGCCAAGCCAAGCCCATGCTCGACCAGCGAATGCGCGCAATGACTTCATCGCCATAACCCGGCCCTTCCCAAGTCAACTCCAGGGGTTGTCCCGCTGCGGACACGGGTACCTGGTCGCCGGGAGAGATCGCATTCACGCGCACGTCCCCCAAATCCTCAGGCGCCTCCAGCAACACCTCAAAGCCCGCCACTTCATCTGTTCCCATGGCGCGTATGGCATAATTTTTCCCGGGCCAAAACGCCAAACCATCCCGGTGACTGGCCGTGTACATCACGCCGTCCACCACCTGCATCAAATCCGGAAACGTGCGCGTCGGAATCCCCACGCGCTGCCGGCCCTGAATGAGAAACATGTCTCCGGCATCCAGCAAGGAGATGCGCGCCGCCTTCTGGGGGGTGTCCTGGGTCAAGCTCACGAACGCAGGCTCCGGCACGGAGCACTGATCCATGGGCAAGTCCACATCGGGCACGTGGGCGTCCAAAATGCTGTCCAGCGGTGGATTGTCTTTTGTGTAATACGCGGGAAACACCGCCATAAAAGAGAACTGCGCAATGGGGTTGGGGTTGTCGGGCGACAAGAACCGCTGCGCGATCGCTGACATGGCGCCTTGCCGGGTTAGGGTCTTCGGCGATGCGTCCGTATCAACGGGGGTGGGAGGGGAAGAGCAAGCCAGGAAAAAAAGAACAACGCAGACCCACGCCAAACGGTTAGGACTGCGGTTCATCGTCCTCAATGGGCAGGGTTTCCACTTCCATGGTTCCGGTTTCGATGCTGAGTTCACCGGTGTCAAATCCCACCACTTCGGCCTCTGGTGCCACTTCCTCCACAGCGTCCACTGCGACAGCCTCTTCGAGGTCTGTCTCTGCGCCATTCACGGCCGCCAATACAGCGTCGCTTTCGACTTCGTCCGCTGCTGCCGCATCCGGTGTGTCCTCAATGGATTCCAACAGCTCCTCTGCCGCGATATCCTCGGCCATCTCTGCCGCGACATCTTCACCGCCAACGCCCTCTGCATCGGTCGGCGCTGCCAGCTCGTCAGCCAGCTCGTCAACCAGCTCGTCAGCCACCGCATCAGCCGCCACGTCGATCATCGCGTCCGCATCGGTTATCTCTTCCAGCATGTCGGCAGACTCCAACACGTCGGCAGACTCCAGCACATCATCCGCAGGAATTTCTTCGAGCGCAGTCAGCCCTTCTTCCTGTACAGCGTCCGCCTCGGGGCTCAGTTGTGCCCTCGCCGCTTGTGACGGCGCCGGTCGGCCATTTTGTTTCCAGTGCTCGATGCGTTCAATCAGCTCTTGCAGATCCATGTTTTTCTCCTGCAACGGGTTAAGGGTTCTGTTGGCATTGAAACCACGCCCATTCTACAGTATTTTAAAAACAGCATTCAAGTATTTTCAATACAAGGGACAAAAAGCTTGACCATCCGTATCAAACCCAATACGTATCAGAAATGATTCAAAACGCACCCAATGCCAGCCATTCCCCAGACCCTTTAGGCCTATCTTCGTTCAAAACACTCATCAAAGAGCTGCATCGGCAAACCCAACATCGCCACGCTGCCGATCCCGCGGTCCGAGCATGTGCGGACATCGCCAAACAAATGGACGCTCACCTACAAAAATTGGAAAATCGATACAACGCCTGGAAAGATCGCTACGTGCTGCTCAAACGGGCCAACGCGGTGCTGGTAGATGAAGTCTCCTGGCTCCGCGATCAACTCGACGACCTTTTTGCCGAAACCCAAGACATTGACGATGTCAAATAACCCGCGAAAACAAAAATCGCTTTGGCTCTTTGGCGCCCACGCCAACGCAGAATGCCAGCGGCATCTGGCCAATGCCGAAGCGCATATCCACCAAATCCGCGCGCTGGAGCACGAGCTGGACATCGCATTCTTTCAACAAAGCATTCGCGTCAATGCCCCTTCCCCACCGCTGTTTTTCTCATCTACTACTGCGCCCACTCCCGACGCTCCCCGCCCGGGAACCGAGCCCCCAACCCCACCAACAACGGCCAGCCATAGGGAGGACATCACCCCCGAAACCCTCGGCAACCGGCTGCGCACCTGCCGCGAACAAGCGGGCATGACCCAACAAGAGCTGGCCAACACCACCGGCATTCGCCGGCCCAACATCGCACGCCTGGAGCGCGGCGCCAACTTCCCCAACATCGCCACCCTCCAACGCATCGCCGTGGCCCTCTCCATTTCTTTGGCCGAACTGTTGGACGACAACGAGCGCCCTCATTCGTGATCGGCGCGATGTGTGATACGCCACACAAAATCGCCAGCGGAATCGCAATCCAAATCGATTTGATCGCCGTCGTAGATTTCGCCCCCGATTAACTTCTCAGCAGCCGGCTCCAACACAACCTCTTGTATGAAACGCTTGAGGGGGCGCGCGCCAAAGGCCGGATCCCAGCCCGCCGCCACGACAGCATCGACCGCCGCCTCGCTCAGTTGCAACGAGATGTTTCGCTGGGCCAAACGCTTGTCCACGTCTCGCATGGAGATGGCCACAATTTGTTTCAAGTGCTCTTTCGACAGCGACGCAAACGGAATAATGCCCTGGATGCGGTTAATGAACTCGGGGCGGAAGACGCGCTTCATGGCCTCGCTCACCACGGCGCTGCGTTCGGCGCCATCTTGGGTGTCCACCAGCAAATCGCTGCCCACATTGCTCGTCATAATCATCAATGTATTGCGGAAATCCACTGTGCGCCCCTGGCCATCCGTTAAACGGCCATCATCCATCACCTGCAACAACACGTTGAACACTTCTGGGTGCGCCTTTTCGATCTCGTCGAGCAACACCACGCTATACGGACGGCGCCGCACCTTTTCGGTCAACTGTCCCCCTTCTTCATACCCGATATACCCCGGAGGGGCGCCGATCAGCCGCGCCACCGCATGTTTTTCCATGTATTCGCTCATGTCGATTCGTATCATATTTGATTCGTCATCAAACAAAAACTCCGCCACGGCGCGCGCCAACTCGGTTTTTCCCACCCCGGTGGGCCCCACAAACATAAAAGTCCCTATGGGGCGGTTGGGATCGTTCAAGCCCGCACGTGACACCCGCACGGCCCGAGAAATCCGTGAAACGGCCTCGTCCTGCCCCACAACACGCGTCTTCAGGCGCTCTTCCATGTGCAACAACCGTTGGCTCTCCGATTCGAGCATCTTGGACACTGGAATTCCCGTCCAACGCGACACCACATCCGCAATGTCTTCCTCGGTGACCTCTTCGCGCAAAAACCCATGGCCCTTTTCTGCCACAGCGGCCATTTCGGTAGAGATATCGGCCTGTTCTTTTTCGAGCCCAGGAATGGTGCCATAGCTGATTTCGGCGGCCCTTTCATATTCGCCGGCGCGTTGTGCATGGGCGGCCTCTGTCTTTAAACCGTCGATTTGCACCTGAATTTCACGGCGGCGCACCAACAGATCCCGTTGTCGCGTCCAGTGAGCGCGCAGCGTATTGATCTCTTCTTTTAGCGCGGCAATTTCTCCGTCCAGGGCGCCCAAACGCGCGGTAGCCGCCTCTGTGTTTTCCAATTTCATCGCCTGTCGCTCAATTTCGAGCCGCGTCAATTTGCGCTGCAAATCATCGATGGGCGTGGGAATGGACTCGCTCTCCATCTTGAGCCGGCTGGCGGCCTCATCCATTAAATCGATGGCTTTGTCGGGCAAAAACCGGTCGGATACATAGCGATGTGACAAACCCGCGGCCGCGACCAACGCAGCGTCCAAAATGCGGATGCCGTGGTGCAATTCATATTTTTCTTTGATACCGCGCAAAATATCAATGCTGTCTTCCACCGTGGGTTCGCCGACCAACACGGGCTGAAAACGCCGCTCCAGCGCCTTGTCTTTCTCAATGTGTTTTCGATACTCATTTAATGTGGTGGCGCCGATGCACCGCAATTCCCCGCGCGCCAAGGCGGGCTTGAGCAAGTTGGCCGCATCCTGAGAGCCCTCGGCCGCGCCGGCACCAACAATGGTGTGCAGCTCGTCGATAAACAAAATCACCTCTCCATCACGGCCGATGACTTCCTTCATCACGGCCTTGAGGCGCTCCTCAAACTCTCCGCGGTACTTGGCCCCAGCCACCAAGGCCCCCATATCCAGCAACAACACGCTCTTCCCCTTGAGGCTATCGGGCACATCACCATTGATAATGCGCGCGGCGATCCCGTCGACAATGGCTGTCTTGCCCACCCCTGGCTCCCCGATCAATACTGGGTTGTTCTTGGTGCGGCGCGACAAGACCTGCATGGTTCGCCGAATTTCCGCATCGCGGCCAATCACGGGATCGAGCCGACCGCGCTGGGCCAGCTCCGTCAAATTGATACAATACTTCTCCAAGGCGCGAAATTTGCTGTCCGGATCTTCATCGGCGACCCGTTGGTGCCCGCGCACATCTTGCAATGCCAGCATCAATTTATCATCATTGATACCATTTCGAGACAAAATTTGCCCCGATTCCGCGGTGCGGTGGCCCAACATCGCCAATAACAGGTGCTCCGCAGAGACGTATTCGTCCTTCATTTGCGCCGCAGTGCGCACCGCATCGTTCAACACATCCCGCAAAACAGCCGCCGCATATACGGTCCCGCCTTGCACAGAGGGCTGTTTGGAGAGTGCGACACCAACATCTGCCTGCAACCGCTCGAGAGACGCGCCCGCACGCGCCAACAATGGCTGTGAAAGCCCCTCATCTTGTCCCAACAGTGCCTGCAGCAAATGGATATCGTTGATTTCGGGGTGCCGGGCTTGCGTTGCCAGCATTTCGGCGTCGCGCAGCGCTTCTTTGGACTTTACCGTAAACTTATCGAGATTCATCGCCATCCTTCTTTTCGCTACATCATGGGTGACGTTCCCATAACGCCGACAAGGTAGGCGCCGATGAAATGAGGTCAAGCGCGCGGCCCAAGAAGGCCCGTGTGGCTATTTTTTGAGCAAGAACTGATCGATGCCGACAACGCGCAAAATGGACTTCCCTTGGGCTTTGCGCATTTCATTGCGAGATGCCAAGTATTCCATAATCAACGGAAACGCCTCGGCGGTGTTGCGGTTGGTGTCGTGCAACAAAAAAATGCCGCCCTCGGGGTTTTCGTCGATGAGCTGCTGGGCCCGAGACACCAATTGGCGCACGGTGGTGGCCTGCCAGTCCAGGGAGTCGAGATTCCACATCACCACGGTCAACCCCTCCGCCGAGAGGCGCGACAGGGTTTCGGACGAGACACGGCCAAAAGGAGGGCGAAACAACCGGACCGGGCGGCCCGTAATGCCTTGAATTTGCGTGCCCATGGCGCTGACCTCGGACTTCCAGCCCGCATCGTCCAGCGCGGTAATGTCTTGGTGAGAAAACGTGTGGCTGCCGATGAAATGGCCGCGGCGATAAATGTCGCGCAGCACCGCTTGGTTTTCTTCTCCCCCAGCGGTTCTCCCGTGAAAGCGGGCGCCATTGACAAAAAATGTCCCTTTCACGCCATAGCGGTCTAGCTGATCGAGCAACACCGGAGTCGTGCGGTGATCTGGGCCGTCATCAAACGTGAAAGTGATGCATCCCGGGGCCTCTCCCCCGCGCAGCACACGGGCCGTAGCCGGAAAAAAAGCCTCCAGTCGGTTGCCATCTGCTGGTTTGATTTTGTACTGCAGGTCGGAAAGCGAACCCAGGGCGTGCAAGCCCATGGGCGCCACCACCGCCAAGAAAAGTAACAGAAAACCCAGCGTACGTCGCACAATACACCCAATTAGAAGGGCATGTCGTCGTCGGGGGGATTGGATGCATTGTCGGGAGGATTGAAATCGCCACCGCCGTAGCCACCGCCACCGCCACCACCGCCGTAGCCACCGCCACCGCCGCCGCCGTAGCCACCACCACCGCCGCCGCCGTAGCCACCGCCGCCGCCGCCACCATCGCCACCGCGACCGCCCTCGCTGCGGCCGCCACCGAGAAACAACACGCGTTGCGCCACAACTTCTGTCATATAGCGCTTCTGGCCCGTTTTCTCATCGTCCCAACTGCGGGTTTGCAGGCGACCTTCGATATAGACTTGCCGCCCCTTGGTCAAATATCGCCCAACGGTTTCGGCTTGTTTTCCCCAAACGATCACGTTGTGCCACTCCGTGCGTTCCTGGCGCTCGTTGTTGTTGGACATATAGGACTCAGTGGTGGCCACCGTTAAACGACACCGCGGCGTGTTGTTGGCGGTAAAGCCGGTTTCCGGATCTTTGCCCAAATTCCCGATTAAAATTACTTTGTTGATTCCTTCAGCCATTGTTTGTCCTTTTTTCCGTGTTGTGCGCCCCATCGCCACGGCAATGAAGGCGCAGCAGTGTTATCATTAATTATACATACCAATTTGGTCGGGTGAACACATGTCAAGTCATAGCACAAATTGCGCGGGCTTTCTCCTTCAATCCGCCAAAGCAAACTTTTCTTCCAATTGGGCTCTCTTCAAGTAGCGCAGCAACGCAAGATCGCCCAGCGCCACCCCATCCGCACCCAAATGTTGTATTTGTTCATTGCGCAGCCACGCTCGTACAGGTTGCGACGCCCGCAAGCGTTCGCCCAAAGCGGGCAACACCTCTCGGCAATAACGCAATTTGCGATCCAGCGGAACCATGTCCGGCAGATCAAAAATTTCGTCTGGGATCTCACCCCATTTCCCCTCATGTACGGCAGGACCCAAACAAAAACGCACAAACGCCTCCCCTAGACCCTCTGCAATGGCATTAAATTGTTCAATGGTTTCATTGAGTTGTGTTTCACTTGGTCGTGTATTGTCTGGGTTAGGTATCAAATTATGCTCGGTATCATTTGGGATACTGTCGGTGGAGCGAGGTTCCGGTACCTCGATATAAATTTTGGTCTTGGGTTCCGTTCCCGAGGGACGCACCACCACCCGCGCTTCCTGCCCCTTTTCGTTGCGCAGCCAAAATTGCAACACATTGCGGTTGCTCCCATCGCTTTCACTGAGCAAAGGTCCACCATAAACGCGGTGATCGCGGAATTCCACGACGCGCATCCCCCCGATTTCATTGGGGGGAGCGGTGCGTAACACCTGTTGAATGTGGGCCATCCGCTCCATTCCCTCAATCCCTTCCATCACCAGATTGCGCTGCACATGGGCAAAATAACCGTAATCGCGGTAAATATCGCGCAAATAGTCGTAAATGGTGCGCTGTTGCGCCTGCAATTCGCTGGCGAGCCCTGCCAAAAACACACCGGCGCCGCAAGCGTCTTTGTCCCGCACTTGCGCCGATAACAAAAAGCCGTGGGCCTCTTCGGTGGTGAACAAAAAATCATCCACCGTGGCCTGGCAACTGTCCATGCCGGGAAATGGCGCCTCCACGGGATATCGCCCCGCGGTCTCCAGAGCGTGCAGGACATTGCCCATATATTTGAACCCCACCATGAGATCGCCCACCACCTGCAGCCCATTGTGCCGCGCAATGCGGCGCTGCAGCGACGATGTGACGATGGTGTTGATGAATAGGGTTTGTGCGCTGAGGCGCCCATTTCGCCGTGCTTCGTCGATGCGCGCCTGCAAAATAATGGCCCCAATTTCATTGCCGGTGATAAATCGCGTCGTTGCTGGGCCGGTTCTCACGATGAGGCCCAACCGATCGGCATCCGGATCGGTGGCCAAACCGATGGCGCACTGCTTGTCGAGGACCACCGCCTTGAGATGTCCCAAAACCGCGGGAATTTCGGGGTTTCCCGTGCGGTAACGCACGCCGGGAAAGTCCCCATCTGGCGCCATTTCGGCCTGTACGGGATGCACTGGGAACTCCAATTCCACCAAGCTGCGGTACAAACTTTCGCCCCCCACCCCATTGAGCGGGGTGAAGGCAATGGGGGCGCAACGCAATGGGCTGGGGCAAAGCGCTTGGTTTAGCGCGATGTAGGCGTCTCGGTGCTGGGGTGAAATAAACTGAATGAAACCATCAAGGCGGGCGCGTTCATAAGGCATTTTTTGCACCGCGCGCACTTTTTCGACAAAGGCCAGCAATTGTTCATCGTGTGGGGGCACCTCCTGACCGCCAGCCCCATTGTAAAACTTGCCCCCATTGTCGTCGGGCGGGTTGTGCGATGCGGACACATTTAGCCCGCCATCGGCCCCCAATCTGCGGATCAAAAACGACAGCTCCGGCGTCGATATATAATGTGTTGTGCGCGGCAGTTGCGGCCCTTCGTCGGCCATGGGCCCCACCACCCATGCCTGAATGCCATTTCCGGCATAAACCTCGGCCGCAGAACGCGCCAAGTCCAATGACGAGAGCCCCAACAAAATCCCCGCCGACGGGCCATAGACGCGTCGGTGATCGGAAAACGCCCGCACGTCCCAGGCCAAGACCACCGACAGCTTTCGGGGTTCTTTGTAAATCGACCGCAGGTAATCGCAGTGCCCCTGCACGGAAAAATCAAAGGTCACCGCGTTGATGCGGTTGGGACCCACCCCGACGGCACCCCGGCGACCGCCCGTGCCAAACGGCATCAAGCGATAAAAACAATCGAGCAGCTCTTTCCAGTTTTTTGTTGCGACCAAGTAATCGATCAACGCCCAATACGGCTGGTAGGCCACATCGTTTTGCCAAGCCGCAATATTGGACAACGCGCTCTGGACAGCGTCCGGGCGAGCGTTTAATGACAGAAATCCTTCTTTTATCTCCGCTAATTTCGGCGCCACACACGACCCCTTTCCATTGGAGGAACTCCGGTAAAATGCGATGGGGACCCGGCGGCCAAAAGCGCGCGTTTCCCGCAGGTTGAATCGCCATCTTTTATATAGGAATCGCCGGTGAGAAAGCCAACTCTTGGCCGCTCTTTTTTGGGCGGGAGAATGGCGTCAACGCTCAATGCCATCCCGATCAGCGTGCGGCCAAATCAACCGATGCAACTGCAATTGCAACCGAAAGGGAAACGAAGACGCCAAAATCCATTCGGCGACTTGCGCGGGATCAAGACCCGCCACGGGAGAAATGAGCATTTCGGTGTGGTCGGCGAGGCGATGCTGCGCTGCCATTTGGCAGGCGAATTTGAAATCCTCTTGGTCGGTCACCACAAATTTCACTTGGTGGTGGTGCCCCGGCCGGGACAGCACCGCTATGTTTTCGGCACAAAACCGGTGCGCCATCCTCGAGCCCGGTGTCTTGATGTCCATAATGACGACCACGCGCGGATCGATCGCCGCAATGGAAAACGCGCCGCTGGTCTCCAGCAATACGCGACACCCCTGATCGGCCAACGCGCGGAGCAACGCGTGGGTGCCCGGTTGGGCCAGGGGTTCTCCGCCCGTCACCTCAACCAGGGACGGAGCGCCGCGCAATGCGCGCTGCACAATCGCGGATATCGGCAATGCCTCTCCCACTGCCGACCGCGCCGCCTGTGTGTCGCAATAGACGCACGCCAGGGGGCAACCCGCCAGGCGCACAAAAACACAGGGCAGGCCCGCATAGGTCGACTCGCCCTGAATCGACGTAAAAATTGAAAAGACGCGCAGCGTGGTTTCCATGCCTTAGCTAGTCCCCCAACAAAGGATCGGCCATGCCAGCGGCGGCGAACCCCTTTTGCCGCAGCACACAGGCATCGCAGGCACCGCAAGGCTTCCCCGCTCCATCGGGCTCGTAACACGTGTGGGTTTGTTGAAAGTCGACCCCCAAGGAGAGCCCCAATTGAATGGTTGCGGCCTTGCTCAAGTGTTGCAGCGGTGCGTGGATGCGAAATCGCTCGCCCGTTGGCGATGCACAGGTCGCTTGGTTGGCCATCTCCTCGAAGGCGTGAACAAACGCGGGACGGCAATCCGGATAGCCGGAATAGTCGACCGACGAGACGCCGATAAATATATCGCGGGCGCCAATGGCTTCGGCCAGTGACAATGCCAGTGACAAAAAAACCGCGTTTCGCGCAGGCACATAGGTGGCCGGCACATTCGGCGCTGGCGCTGGACACGGGGTTTCCGCAATGGGGACGGTCCCGGTGAGCGCCGAGCCACCAAAACTCGCCAAATTCAACGCAAGGGTGCGGTGGGATGCCACGGCGAAGGCATTTGCCTGGTTTTGGGCCGCCAGCAGCTCCGTTTTGTGCCGCTGACCGTAGTCAAATGTTAGCGCGTGCACCTCAAATCCCATCGAAATGGCTTGGGCCAACACCGTGGTGGAATCCATTCCACCCGAAAGCAATACCACGGCTTTGCGGACATTATTTTTCGTCTGTTTTGTCATTTTTGCCGCCACTCACAAGTTATCCGCAACCTGTGGATAACTTGTGGATAAAAAGTACGCTCTTTTCTCCACCAACTCAACCCCCCATAAAACAAGGGCTGGAGCCGCGTTGCTTTCACGTGAAACACATGGTCCTGTGGATAACTTTGCATGTTGCACGTGAAACATTTCAGAAAAAACTAGAATTGCTGTTCTAATTCTGAAAGGACTTTTTCGGTCTCAGGGTTGTCTTCGAGGGGAATAATAATGTTCAAACGGATGTGCAAATCGCCCTTCTGGGTGTTTTTTCGTATCCCGTGACCCTTAATGCGCAACTTGCGCCCTCCCTGGGTTTTCGGGGGAACCTTCAATGTCCCGTTACCCCATGGAGATTCGACTTCCACATCGCCGCCGCGAAACGCCAAAAGGGGCGTTATGTTTTGCTCGCAGGTCAAATCCATGCCATTGCGTGTGTAGCGCGCATCGGGATGAATGCGAATTTCAAGCCGCAAATCGCCTGGAGGCCCCCCAAAAGGGCTCGCCGCGCCCTTTCCTTTCAATCGAATGCTTTGGCCGTCTTCGATGCCTTCGGGAATGCGCACTTTGATGGTGGTGGGAAGCGCAGACTCCCCAGCGAGCTGAAACGTTACCTCGCGGCCCAAAATGGCATCCATCAAATCGATGGTCAGCGTTGAAGAGATATCGGTGCCCCTGCTGGGCGGTGGGCTGGCAAAGGGTCCCCGACCGCTGCGGCCCGCGCGGTGCCCCCCAAAGAGCGTCTCGAAAATATCACCCAAATTGCCAAACCCGGAAAATCCGCCAAAATCAGGGGAGGGCCCACCAGCGCCGGCTGCGCGTTGGTACTGTTCCCAATTGCTGGGATCAAACCCATCCCGCAAACCATCCGGGCCGTATTTGTCGTACAAGGCCCGTTTTTTCTCATCGCTCAATACGGTGTAGGCTGCGGAGACCTTTTTGAACTTCTCTTCGGCCTCCACATTGCCCTTGGTTTTGTCGGGGTGATATTCGCGCGCCAAGCGCCGGTACGCCTTTTTGATTTCATCGGGTGTCGCGTCTCGGTTCAAACCGAGTTCTGTATACAAATCATCGTGTCTCATCGTCTTGCACCTCACTGCAAAGCTATGCACCAAACGCCGTGGGTATAGGGCAACAAAATGCACCAAAAAAGAAGCGAGAAGGTGAAGTTTTCTGGATGCAGTCTTTTTATTGATCCGGGCTTATGCTAACAGTGTTTTATGGTTCAACCCCAAAATGCCATTCCGCATCACATCGGTATTATTATGGACGGAAATGGGCGGTGGGCGAAAGCGCGGGGCCTGCCCCGGGTCGCCGGACATCGCGCAGGGGCGCATGCGGTGGATCGCGTTGTCTCTGCCTGTAGGGCGCGCGGCATTTCCGCATTGACCCTCTATGCTTTTTCTTCGCAAAATTGGCAACGCCCTTCGCTCGAAGTGCAGGCACTGATGGGGCTGTTGGGCGACTACCTGCGAAAAGAGCGCGAAAAAATCCTGCAAAACAACATTCGACTTCACGCCATTGGCGCCCTCTCGCGTCTACCCGCCAAAACCCGCGCCGCCCTCCGCGAGCTCATGGACGCCTCAAGAGACAACACGGGCATGGTGCTCACCTTGGCCCTCTCCTACAGCGGACACGAAGAAATTGTCGCCGCCGCCCAACAGGTGGCCGCGCGCGTTGCCAACGGCGAGTTGTCCCCCGACCAAATCGACGAAACCGTTTTTGCGGAAGCCACATGGTCGGGATGGCTCGGTCCCCTCGATCTGCTCATCCGCACCTCTGGCGAACTGCGCCTCTCCAACTTTATGTTGTATAGCGTGGCCTACGCCGAACTGGTCTTCACCCCCAAAATGTGGCCGGACTTTGCCGAATCCGATCTGGACGAAGCCTTGGCTGCTTATGCTTGCCGGGAGCGGCGCTTCGGAGATATTACCTGCTCATGAACAACTTGACGCTGCGCATTATCACTGCCCTGCTCATCTTGCCCGTCGTATTGGCCATTTTGTTTTGGGCCCCCGTCGACGGTTTCGCCTTGGCCGCAGTGCTGACCGCCGCCATCGCCGGATGGGAATTTGGCAACATCACCCTCTCCGCCTCTCCGCCCCCCATGCGCTTCTTTCTGGCGGGCGTCAGCGCCATGGTGGCGGCGTCATTGGCGTTCCGAAATGCCGTCCCGGATGCCCCGACCATCGTATTGATTACCGTGGCGCCCCTGTTCATGACCACTTTTATGTTTTCGATCAAAACCGAAAAGAAAATCGCCGCGGCCGATAGCGCCTTTGCCACCCTGGGTGCCATCTACACCGGCGCCTTGTTTGGTGCCATGGCGATGATGGTCCGCGAAGCCACGCATGATTTGGGGCGCTACTGGTTCTTTGCGCTCCTGGCCACCACCACCTTCAACGATACCTTTGCCTATGCGTTTGGGCGGCGTTTTGGCAAACGAAAGATGGCGCCGGCCATCAGTCCAGCAAAGACGTGGGCTGGTGCGGTGGGCGGGGCGTTGGGCGCGGTGATCGCCATGGTGGCGTGCCAATTCATCTTCTTGCCTTCCCTGCCTCTGTGGAAGGCCCCCCTCATCGGTCTCGCCGTCGGCGTGGCCGCGCAAACTGGCGATTTGGCCGAATCCTTTATTAAGCGCGCCTTTCAAGTCAAGGACTCGGGGCGCATCATTCCCGGGCATGGCGGCATCCTCGATCGCTGCGATGCGCTGATGTTTGGCGCACCCGTCATGCTGTTTTTTGCCCTCACACATTGACCTGAGATGCGAACGCGACTGCCATATTTTGCAATGGTATGGCTTTGCGGCTGTGTCCCTGCCCTATTATCCACACCCCCATCCACACCCCACACACACAGCGCAGGCGCGTCCACCGAGGCGCGCAGCCCCGAGCCCACACTGCGCTGCGAAAATCACAGCGTTGCGCTGCAGAGCTTTGCCATTCACCAAGACGGTCGGGACATTGGCCGCGAGATCCGCTCCATATGGGAAGAAGAAGGCCCCTTTGGCACCGAACGCGTCGCGTTATCGCACATGGTGCGGCAATTCCAGCGAGACGATCTGACATTCGATCGCGCCACCATCATCTCGCAGCGCATCTTAAAGGAAGACAATACATTGTTGCGCAACGCCTTTGTCACGATGGACGAAGGCGGCATCTGGCTCTCTCTGGTGGGCTTTGATGGCGATGGCTGGCAGCGGATTCACGAAGAGAAACACACCATACGAGACAACATTCGCACCAAACCCACCGACCTAGACCTACCGGAGGAGGTGCTCATCGGCTTCGATTTAAATGCCCATATGCGTCTTGTGGCCCTGGGCCAAGAATCGCCACAAGAAGGCCTAGCGCACTATGTGGCACGCATGCAAACAACCCTGACACTCGACATTCTGCCGCCCACAACCGAAATTCTCGCATGGCAACAGCAACGCATCGAAGGGAACCGGGTCATGGCCGTCCACGCGGGCACGGATCGCGTTTGGCTGTCGCTGTTTGTTTCCAGTGATGGCATTGTCTTAGAAGAGCGCTATCCGCAACTGCACCAAGTCCGCACATTGGCACCAGGCGCCCCCACGCGGCCCACGCAAACCGCCAACCCCATTGTGGGATTGCACTCCGACACGTATCTGGCCCTGCCCGGATTGTCCACAAAGAATCGCTATCAGATTGTTTCGGACTGCGAGCTAACCTGGTCCGAAATCTCATTCCTCGATGAGCCCGCCAATCAGCGCCTCGAATCCGTCGACGCCCAAACCTTTTCTTTGACCGTGCAGGCCGGTGGTCCGAGCGGCAGCGCTGAGCCCACATCCCGCGACTTGGACGACAATCGCTACATTGAAACCGCTTCGCCGCTCATCACGCAGGCCCTGCAATACCTAAAATCCGCCGGCGCCGAGGGCCAACTTCCCCCGCACCGCAAAGAAAATGCCCTAGCCGTCGTTTCGGAGCTGGGCCAACTGGCCCAGCGCAGCGCCATCTGGAAATCCCCCGACCAAACAGCCCGCTGGTTGATGCGATACGTCTACGACATCTTGCCGGACAAGGCACACACGCACACGATGAAAACCGCCACGCAAGCCCTCCTCGATGGTCAGGGCGACTGCACCGAACACTCTGTTTTGTTCGCGGCGATCATGCGGGCAGCGGGCATCCCCACCCGCTTGGTGTCCGGGGTGTACTTGGCCCGCGGTGGTGCGTGGATCTACCATATGTGGAACGAATACTGGGACGGCCACCGCTGGCAGTCCATCGACACCGCCGTGGGTCCCACCTTCCGGACCGGCGCCCACTACATCGCGCTGGGCCCCGGCGTATCGGACTTTGCCGACCACCGAGACAAAATCGCCTTCTTCCTCGATACGGCCTTTTCGGGATTTGCCATTCACCTCACCGAAGCCACGGCCAACGGACAGATATTGCACTTGGTCACCCCCACGCGCCACAATATCGCCCTGTCCGACAAAACCATCTTTGCCGCCACCGCGGCGCTCAAGCGCGGCGAAGCCAATCGGGCATTGCAAATCGTGACCCAACAAAGCCACGGCGCGCACCCGCCCCTGCAGTTGCAAATACTCACCGCCGAGCTGCTCTACCAAAACGAGCGCTACGACGAGGCCCTCCATGCCATCCACGCCCTGCGGCGCATTACATCGCTGCCGGTAAACGTGGTGTTTTTGGACCGCCTGGAGCACCGCATTTTGCTCGATGTCAAACGCTTCCGAGAGGCCGAAAGCATCGTGAAACACCTGTGCACCCCGGCCATGCACCACTTGCCGGGATGTGCGCAAATGCGCGCCAGCGGACTGGCCGCCGAAGGGGCGTTTTCCGAGGCCCTCGATATCCTCGAACACGCTCTGGCGCAACAACCCGACGACATCGAGCTGCGCACGGCGGTGGTGGCATTGCTCGCTCATCCAGGCGCCGCTTTTTCTGCAGAAGAACAGCAGCGCGGCATCGCCATGGGCCGAAAATTGCTCCTCGACACCCATTATGCCGATAGCGATGCGCTGGTCGCGGTGACGCAACTGCTCCTGCGCACGCAGCACGTCGACCGGGGCACCGCCAAACTGTTTCACACCCAGCTACTGGTTCCGGGCAACCCGGCACTCCAACAGTGGCGGCGCACCATCATTCGGCAGTGTCCCAACCACTTTTGGGAACCCTCATTGCCGCCCGTTGTGTCGCAGCAACACTAGCGAAATCGCTCGGGAATCTTTAATCCATCGTCTTTGGAGGGCGAGGCACTCGGTGACTGGGTGCCCTTTTTGGCGCGGGCGGGCTTGGATGGTTTCTTTGCCGCGGGCGCGGTGCCGGATTGCTTGGCCTGGGCGTTTTCCAAGTCGACGGTCACCAAAATGTCGCGGTTTTGCTCGGAGGGCGTCACGGTGGCCTCGGCGGAGACGCTGCCGATGCGCGCTGTCACCACCACCGGCTTGCCGCTGAGCATCTCCACTTCGCATGGCGCGCTGGAGCAAACCTGCCCCATACCGTCGATTTCAATGATGGCGCCTGCGGGCATGGAGCCTATCGTCACCGTCACTTTTTCGCGGTGTGCGTCGCGAATGGCGTCCATGGCCTGCAGCTCGGCCATCACTTCTGCCACGGTGGCCGACACCGGGCGCGACCCCTGGCCGTCATTGTCGGTTTGGGAAGCGGTGCCGAAAAAGAAATACACCACAGCGACCAACAGCAGCAAGGCGCCCGCCGCGGCAATAAGCATGTGTTTTTTTCTTGTGGCGCGCGCAGATGTCGCCGTGGGCACCGGTGTGGAGAGCGTGCGAAATTGGTGGATGCTGCGCAGGGACAGCGTGGAATCGCGATCGGGATGTGCGGTGATGTAGTTTTCGTCGGTGAGGGCCTTGGCCAGGTCAATTCGCAACGCCTTCATGTCGTCGTAGCGCTGGTCTGGGTCCTTGGCCATGGCCTTGTACACAACGGAAATCACAGAATCGGGGATGTTTTTGTCGGCGTCGAATTCGCGAATCGACGGGATGGGCTCAAACATGTGCTGAGTTAAAATCGCCATAAACGAATCGCCCTGGTACGGCACTTGGCCCGTGAACAGCTCAAACATAATGCAGCCCAAGGCGTAAACATCGACGCGGTGGTCCAAGGAACGGCCCGCCGCCTGCTCCGGGGACATGTATTCGGGTGTGCCGAAAATCATGCCGGTTTGGGTCAATCGTTTGCCTTCGGTGCCAGCTTGGGTCACCTTGGCGATGCCGAAATCCAACACTTTGACAAAGTCGGGATAATCTTCTCGTTGCAGCAGAATGATATTTTCGGGTTTTAAATCGCGGTGCACCACCCCTTTGTCGTGGGCGGCCTGCAGTGCCTTGGCAATTTGATCGATAATGGACACCGCGCGGCCAAATGGCACGGGACCCGACTCGCAAAGCGCGGCCAAATCTTGGCCATCGAGCAACTCCATGGCAAAAAACAAACCGCCGTCGTCGAGCTGCCCAAAATCCGTCACATCGACAATGTGCGGGTTGCCAATGCGGCTCGCGGCGCGGGCTTCCTGGCGAAAACGCTCCACGATATCGGGTTTTTTGGAGAAATCGTCGCGCAACAGCTTTAGGGCAACGCGTTTTTCGATCTCGATGTGCTCCGCTGCATAAACGACGCCCATGCCGCCTTCACCGAGTTTTTCCAAAATGCGGTAGCGTTCGTGTACCACCGTTCCCAGCAGGGGATCTAGCGTCTCTATATCTGTATCTCCGCGCGAAACCATGTCTCCATGATTCAATACAATTTGTGACCGCGCAATGCAAAATACCCACTGGATCACCGCCGAATGCGGGCATCACTTTTTTTTCGATTTTGAGAATTGACAGAACCGCGCGGTTGGGGATACTTGCGTGTCTTCAGACAGGAGCCCAGGTAGCTCAGTCGGTAGAGCAGGGGACTGAAAATCCCCGTGTCGGCGGTTCAATTCCGTTCCTGGGCAAAGCCCTCGAGCCAATCGTTCGAGGGCTTTTTTTATCGGCGCGGACGTCCAGCGCGCCTTCTCTGCGGGCGAACCGCTTTTCCCGAAATGCCATACTGCTGCGCAATGCGGTTGATTTCATCGCGCAACGCCGCGGCCTTTTCGAATTCCAGCGCCGCAGAGGCCACGAGCATCTCTTCGCGCAGCGCTTCGATGAGCATGGACGGATCCTCGCTCATCTCTCTTTTGTCAGGGCGTCTGGAGACCGGCGCATAGTCGCCTGTCGCCGCACCCGGACCGTATTCACTGGCATTGCGCACAGCGTTTTGCGGTGTAATTTTATGCTCGGCGTTGTAGGCGAGCTGTTGCGCTCTCCGCGCCACCGTGATGTCGATGGCTTCTTTCATGGAACGAGTTATCGTGTCGGCGTACATGATCACCTGGCCCGCCACATTGCGCGCCGCGCGGCCAATCGTTTGAATCAACGAGCGGCTGGAGCGCAAAAACCCCTCTTTGTCGGCATCGAGGATGCCCACCAGCGAAACCTCGGGCAAGTCGAGACCCTCCCGCAGCAGGTTGATGCCCACCAAAACATCAAAGGTGCCCGCCCGCAACTCGCGCAAAATTTCCACCCGCTCGGTGGTGTCGATGTCGCTGTGCAAGTAGCGCACCCGGACCCCGATGTCGGTGTAATACTCCGTCAGCTCTTCGGCCATGCGCTTGGTGAGGGTCGTGATCAAAACCCGCTCGTTTCGCTCGGCCCGAATGCGAATTTCCTCTAATAAATCATCTACTTGGCCAGTTACTGGGCGCACGATGATCTCGGGATCGACCAACCCCGTGGGCCGGATGACTTGCGAAACGACATGCGGACCAGCGCGCTGCAGCTCGTATTCAGCCGGTGTGGCCGACACGTACACCACCCGACGCATGCGCTCTTCGAATTCCGCAAAGCGGAGCGGTCGGTTGTCCAGGGCAGATGGCAGGCGAAACCCGTACTCAACCAGGGTTTCTTTGCGCGATCGGTCGCCGCGGTACATGGCGCCCACTTGGCTAACCGTCTGGTGGCTTTCATCGATGAAGAGCAGGTAATCGTCGGGAAAATAATCGAGCAGCGTCGCGGCGGGCTCCCCCTGCCCCCTCCCTTCGAGATGGCGCGAATAGTTTTCGATGCCCGCACAGTGCCCCGTCTCTTCTATCATCTCCAAATCGTACAGCGTTCGCTCTGTAAGGCGCTGTTTTTCCAGCAGTTTTCCCTGGGCGTCGAGCTCCGTCAACCGCACCTGCAGTTCGTCGCGAATGCGGGAGAGCGCCGCTTTCATTTTGTCTTGCGGCATCACGTAGTGCGTGCCCGGAAAAAAGACCGCCTGTTTCAACGCGCCGAGTGTGTGCCCCCGCAGCGCGTCAAATTCGCTGATGCGCTCGACGGTATCGCCCCAAAACTCAATGCGAATACCCTTTTCGCTTTCGTGTACCGGGAAGACTTCGACGGTGTCCCCGCGCACGCGAAAGGTGCCCCGGGCAAAATCGGTGTCGTTGCGGTCGTATTGGATTTCCACCAACCGGCGCAGCAAATGATCGCGGCCGAACGCCTCGTCCTGCCGAATGGGGATAAGCATGTCGCGGTAATCCTCGCGGGCCCCGATGCCGTAAATGCACGACACAGACGCCACAACGATGACATCGCGGCGCGTGAGCAACGCACGGGTGGCGGCATGGCGCATGCGGTCGATGGCCTCGTTGATAGAGGCGTCTTTTTCGATAAATGTGTTGGTCGCGGGGACATAGGCCTCGGGCTGGTAATAGTCGTAATAACTGATGAAATACTCGACGGCGTTGTCGGGAAATAGCGCCTTGAGCTCGGCGTGCAATTGTGCCGCCAGGGTTTTGTTGTGCGCCATGACCAGCGTGGGACAATTCATGCGCTCGATGACGCTGGCCATCGTAAAGGTCTTTCCCGAGCCGGTAATGCCGAGCAACACTTGGTGCGCCAACCCATCCTCAAGACCTTGCACCAACGCCTCAATGGCGGCTGGTTGATCGCCTCGGGGCGCAAATACGCTTTTCATTTGAAATTTGTCTGTCATAAAATTCTTTCATATCCCAAAGGCCCGTGGACAATCTGTGGAAAAGTGTGGATTTTCTGCTGAAAAAAATGAACCTTTTGTGGACAAAATCCAGCGCCCCAAAATAAACCCAAAAAAAACATTTTTTCCCACGGGACAAACACAGCCCAAAACGCGGACAACCAACTGAAATCAAAACGTTTTTTTGTTTTTGTCCACATATTCACAGCCCCTTTCATTACTTGTTTTATTTAATAAATATTATATATAAAGCAGCCAATGACATAAAAAAAGAGGTGCCGTTTCGCGCATCCCAAAGGACAAACGCCATGGAAGCCATACTCTCAAAACATTGCTTTGTATCCGCGCTTTCTCGCCTCAGCGGCATCGCTGATCGCAAGAGCTCGATGCCCATTCTTTCCAACGTATACATTTCCACCGAAGGTTCGAGCAGCATCGTTTTTGCGGCCACCGACCTCAACATTTCTGCCAGAGGTGTGTTTCCGGCACAAATTGTTCGTCCTGGCACCATCACATTGCCGGCCAAAACACTTCACGACATCGTTAAAAGTCTGCCCGAAGGCGACATCCTGCTGCGTGCTGAAGGCGACAGTGTCGAGGTGAGCAGCGGCCGTTCTAATTTTACGCTCCTCGGTTTGCCCGCCGAAGATTTCCCCACGTTTCCCGACACCGTCGAAGTTGACTATCTAGAGTTCAACACCCAATTGTTGGGCCAATTGATCGACCGCACCTCTTTTTCGATTTCCAGCGACGAGTCGCGGCCGCATTTAAACGGCGCGCTTTTTCAAGGGGATGCCAAAATTTTGCGCATGGTAACCACCGATGGACATCGCTTGTCCAAGGCCGAGTTCAAAGCTGAAGAGACGGGGTTT
Organism: Myxococcales bacterium; assembly: GCA_012522445.1. Classification (GTDB taxonomy): domain Bacteria; phylum Myxococcota_A; class Polyangia; order JAAYKL01; family JAAYKL01; genus JAAYKL01. Next base: position 32,198 of record JAAYKL010000109.1, read on the forward strand.
TACAATTTCTCGCACGTCGTGTCCCACAAGGGCATTTTGGAGCTGCGGCGCTTGCTCGACGACAGCTTGTCCGTGATCTCCATGGGCTTTCACGCGGGCACCCTGTTTGTGAAACGCACCCTCGAGGTCGAAAAACCCGTCGAAGGCGAACCCACGCCCACCGCCGAATTTGTGTTGGCCTCCAAGCTCGTCGAGGCCGAATTTCCCTCATATGACCAAGTCATTCCCAAGGGCATGGAGCGCGAAGTCATCGCCCCGCGGGTCGCCCTTCTCGAGTCGCTGCGGCGTATTTCCATTGTCTCCCCGGATCGCAACATGGCGGTAAAATTTGCCATCTCCGAAGGCAGCATTGAAATATCCTCCAACAATCCCGCTGTGGGCACCGCCGTTGAAGTCATTGATGTCACTTACGATGGCGACGAAGTCGAAATCGGTTTTAACGTGCGCTATTTCGCCGACGCCCTGAGCGTTCTCTCCGACGACGAAGTGAAACTCGAGCTCTCCGGTGCGCTAGACCCGGCCGTAATTAACGATCTCGAAAAGACATTTGTCGGTGTGATCATGCCCATGCGAATTTGATGCCCCAAAACACCCTCTCCAAAGTCCAAATCGATTCGCTTTCCCTCGTTCAGTTTCGCAACATCGCCCGTGCCGAGTTCGCGCCATCTCCTCGGTTCAATGTCATCTCTGGGCGCAATGGCATGGGAAAAACGAATTTGATCGAATCGATTTATTTGCTGGGCGCGCTGCGTTCTTTTCGCACATCGGTGCGCCGCGAAATCATTTCGCAAGGAGAGCGAGACGCCAAAATCAGCGCTCGTTTTGGCCAATCGCTGCACGGGCTGTCGGTGGAGATTCAATTGGGCGCCCAGGGCCGACAAATATCCATGGATGGCAAGGCGGTGGTGCCGGATGGCGATTATTTTCGAACGCTTCCCATGGTGCTCTTTCATCCCGGCAACATGGAGCTGGTGCAAGGGGCTCCCGAGACGCGGCGGCGCTTTCTCGATCGCGCGCTGTTTCAAGCGGACGCGGCGTATCCGCAATTGTACCGCCAGTATGCGCGTGCCCTAGCCAATCGCAACACGGTGATTCGCCGGCAACCGCTGGACATGCGCGCCCTGGTGCCGTTTGACAGCGCCTTGGCCAAACTAGGCAGTCAAATCGTTGCGTCGCGCGCTGCCTTTACCGCGCAGCTCAGTCAGTTTTTTGAAGAGGGCGTGCTGGAGGTGAGCGGCGGCAATCGCGGGGCCATTCGCTATCGCCCACGGGTGAGCGGCGACGAGGCGGCTTTTTTGCAAGTCCTCGATGCCAAGCGGCAACTGGACGTCGATCGGGGCTACACCACGTGCGGGCCCCACGCGGACGATCTCGACTTTGAAGTGGATGGGCGATCGGCCAAAAAATACGCGTCACAGGGGCAGCAGCGAACGGTGGTGCTGGCCGCGAAAATTGCCGAGACGCGCGTCCTGTCGCAGCGGTGTCACCGCATGCCGTTGCTGTTGCTCGACGATGTTTCTTCCGAGCTCGATCGCGATCGAAATCGCCATTTGTTTTTGTTTTTATCGGGCGTGGGCGGCCAAGTGTTTATTACGACGACCCATCCCGATCACATATCGACCAGCGGAGAGCGAGCGGATTTTTGCGTGACAAACGGAGCGCTTTCTTCGTTGTAATGATGGAAAGCGTTACCAGTAAGGAGCGAGGTTGGTGAACAAAGTATCGTTTGCCCATTGGGCGCTGTGCGGGGTGGCGTTGTTGTGGTGCGGGTGCGCCAAAAAAGACGCGCCGCGCGAGGCGGTTTCTGCGGACGGCAGTACGGAGCAAGTTGAGCGCGTGCAGCCCGCTGCTGCGCCGTCTTTAGCGATGGCCAACCCAACCGATGTGGAAACCGATGTGGACACTGGGGCGCCCGGCGGGGTGTCCGATGCGGCGCGCGCCGATACCGCAGAGGTTGCCGGCGACGCTGACGACGCATCGGTACTGCACATGCTGCAACACGAACCCATCGTCAAAGCTGCGATTTTGTCGCGGCGCTCTTTGGCGCTCAAGCTGTCCTTTAAAAACGGCACCCATGCGGCGTTCAAGCCCATTCGGCTCGACAACGAGACAGCGCGATACGAGGCAGCGTTTTACCGCTATGCCAAATTGTTGGGCATTCCCGGCGTGCCCCCATCGACCATGCGTCGCCTTTCATTTGCCCAGCTAGAGCGCTTCGTCGCGCGCCAAAATCCCGAATTGGCCGAACGCCTGAAAAATGAATTGGCGGTGGACCGCGCCGGTCGGGTGGCGGGGGCGGTCATTCAGTGGGTGAACGACATGCAGCCTTCGGGCTTGGACGAGAAAGACAGCATTTTGCCAGAACTGCTGTCGCAGCCCAGCGCGCATCCCCTGTCTCGCGCCGCCGTAGAGATGGTCGTGATCGATTATACCGGCAGCAACTGGGATCGCTACACCGGCGGCAATTTGTTTGTGCTAGACGAGGGGACAAAACTCGTGCTCCTCGACAACGACAACGCCTTTTCCCGGCTCTCCGAACGGCAGTTTGAGCGGCTCGAAGACAGCGTCGCCGCCCTGCAATGGATACCCAGCGACTTGTTGGCCAAAATAACGGCGTTGGATGCGGCGCAAATTGCCGAGGCAGTGGCGTGCGAAGATTGCGATATGACACTGCTGTATTCGGGCGAAATTGAACGCATCCTGGCGCGCCGGGATTTGTTTTTGGCGCAAAAAAAGTCGCTCCAGCGGCAAGCGCCATAGCAAGGGAATGTTTCACCACCAGGGCACAGGATGGCGCATCGCCATGCCCGCCACCGAGGAGCCACACGCATGAAGGACGGCAGCGCATTACAGCAGTGGAAGAGCGATCAATACGCCTTAAACAAACTGTACGTTCACGATTTTAAAAATCCGCTCTCTGTTGTGATGGCCAATCTCTCTTATTTTGAAGCGATTTTGGATCCAGCCGATGAAGACGCGCGTGCCGCCCTCGACGATTCCATGATGGCGCTGCAGCAGCTCTTGCACATGTATGAAAACTTTTTGTGCATTTCGCAGATGGAGGCCGGTGACATGCCGCCCCGCTCCGCGGTTTCGGTGGCGCAACTGGTCCAGGCTGCTTTAGAGCGGCTTCAGCGCGTCAATGCCTGGCCGGATGCGGAGATTTTGCTGTGCGGCGATGTTCCCGACGCCACCTGCGAGTGGCCCATCGATTGCGTTCGCGTCGCGCTCGACAACATGTTGTTCACCGCACTGCAGCACGCCCGCAGCCCCAAGAAAGTGCATTTTTCCGTCGCCATAGATGACGCGGCGCACCACGTGGTCTTTGCGTGCGAAGACAATGGCATTCCGATTGCCGCGGCGCATTGCGATGTGTCGTTCGAACGCACTTTTCAGCCCCAGGCGAAACATTTGGCACACGCGCGTTACGGCCGCGCCATGGCCATGTACGCCATCGGTTTGGCGGCGCAGGCATGCGGTGGAACGGCGCGTGCAGAAACGAGCGCCCGTCAGTGGTCGCGCATCGCCTTGGTGCTGCCCCTGTCCTTGCCGTCATCGCCGTAACCATGTGCGCTTGTCCCCACGTCCGTCGGGCCCGTAGATTTGGGTGCGCGTGGCTCGCGTTGGCGATATGGCTTTGCAGTGCGGCGGCCTGGGCCTGGAGCGAGGAGCGCCCCCCGCTGCGCCGAGAAGGCCTGGTCATGGGATTGGATCCCGGGCTGGTCCTGCGGCATGTCGACGACGAGTGGAAATTGTTTGCGCGATTGAATCTGCGCTTTGCGGGCTGTATCGGTCCGCGCGTGCAGATGGGGGTGGATTGGCGCATGGAAATTTTCACCGCTGGCCAGGGCAGCAATGTGCCCAACCGCCACGAAATCGGTCCGGTGCTGACCGTGTTTGCGCACAAGGGGTGGTTTTTTCGGTTTTACAGCCATGTTGGCGCGCTGCATCCCTTTCGCGTCACGGTGGGCGCGGGCACCGGATACGAGTGGTCGTTGGGTCGGTTCACCGGTATGGGCGTGGCGGTGGGCGGCGATGTCGACATCTTGTTTACGGGTGCGCCCCCTCCGGCCCAGGCTGTTTTTGTGGTTTGGCACCTCTCGGCATATGATTTGAAGACGCGGCGCGGTCGCGAGGACTGATCTCGAATCGTTGTGTTTTGAAAACAATTCCAGTAAAGTCTAGGGATATTTATTTTTCATAACGACACGAGAGAAAGGCCGTCCGATGAACCGGTTGTTATATCGCCATACTGTCGCATTTTTGGTTGCCTTAATTTTGCTTTTTCCCATGCACTCCTTTGCCGCCGACAAGCCGCTGCTGCGATCCGGCCAAGGCATGTCGCACAGCCTTTTTGATCCCGCCGTAGATACCAAGGGGCATTTTACGATGGATGGCAGCGCCGTGCTGCCGCACCTGTCATTTTCTCTCGGGTTGATGCTCGACTTTGGTTTCAACAACTGGGTGTCGGTCGAGCAAGACGGCTTGTCCTACACGCACGAAAACGCCACCATTGAGGCATACAACAAAGCGGTCATTGAACGCTTGATCACGGCGCGTTTCATCTTCAACTTTGGCTTGCTCAACCGCTTGGCCGTCGGTTTGCAAATCCCCATCGTGGTACCCACCGGCACATTTTACCAAGTCATGCCGCAAAACACGGCGGCATCCATTTGGGAGGTCGAGGGGTCGCATTGGTCGAGCAAGGGCAGCTTTGGCGACATCGGATTGCACGTCAAAGCCAGCGTCTTTCGCTCGGACTGGCATCCGGTAGGCCTCGCGTTTATCGCCCAATACCTCATCCCGTCGGGCAAGTCCGAGTTTTTCAGCGGAGAACCCGGTGGCGGCGCCTTTGTCTTGAAGGCCATTTTCGACGCCGAACCCGCGCTCTGGTATCGCCTTGGTTTAAATGTGGGTGTGCGATTGCCGCTGGGTGCGAAAAAAGAGAACTACCACAACTGGAACGAAAGCTCGTTTCCCGCATCCTTTCCGCCACCGCCGGAGCTGTTGCTGTTTGAATATGGCCCCATGCTGTATTTCGGCCTCGGGCAGAGCTTCAACATTTGGGAAAACATTATGGACTTCGTCGTGGAGGTGTATGGCAACCACATGATCAACCGCATGAGCGATTTGCCCTATCTGTCGCTGGAGGCCAACGCGGGCTTTAAGGTGTTCATCGAAGAGAGCTCGTACTTAATGGCGGGCTATGCCCATGGCATTCCCACCGGGGCCACCGATTCCAACTACGGCTTTCAAAGCATGGAGCACCGCTTTTTTCTCGGCTTCTCCTACGAGCCGTCCATTCCCATTCGCATCAAAGACACCGATATGGACCGCGATGGCGACGGCATTCCCGATCATTTGGACGATTGCCCCGATGAACCCGGTCCGCCCGAAAACAATGGCTGCCCCGAAAGCGACATGGACGGCGACGGCGTTCCCGATCACCTCGACAAGTGTCCGCTGGTGCCCGGCGACCCTGCCAATCACGGCTGCCCCAAAGCGTTTGAAGCCAGCGCCGAGGCAGAGGTTGCGGAGGCCGATCCCCCGCCGCCGCCGCCCAGCGGAGACGTGGTGGTGGCCAACAGCTCGCTCATGATTCTCAAAAAGGTAAACTTTGAAACCGCTTCGGACAAAATTTTGCCCGAATCGTTTGGCATCCTCGACGAAGTGGCCAAGACCATCCAAGACAACCCGCAGCTCACCGCCATCGAAGTACAGGGCCACGCCGACGAGCGCGGTTCGGACAATTACAACCTCGGCTTGACCAAGCGCCGTGCGGCGGCCGTGCGCAAATACCTCATCGATAAAGGGGTGGATCGCGGTCTCCTGAAATCGCAGGGATATGGCGAGTACTGCCCGCTGGACCCGGCGAGCAACGAAGAAGCCTGGGAAAAGAACCGGCGCGTCGAATTCAAAATTGTCGAGATCAACGGCAAGCCCACGGGCGTCAAGTGCGGTTGTGCGGCCGCCGAAGCCCGCGGTGTGCGCTCCGCTTATTGAGCGTCCCCCACCCCTCCCACTCGTTTCACGTCTCGTTTTTTTCCCGCATGTCTTTTTTGCCGAGCCTCGCCAGGCGGCGTTCGCTGGCTTCCTCGCCTTCGGCTTCCTGCGCGGACCGGGCGTGGACGATGGCCTGTGCGTAATCTTTGAGGCGGTGTTCAAAGTCTTTGGCCAGGGCCAGGTGGGCCGCCGCGTCGTCGGGATAACGCGCGACCAGGTTTTGCCAGGCTTGATGGGCGGTGTCAGCGTCGCCGCTTCTGCGGGCTTGCCGCGCCAATAGGTGCCACGCGACCTGGCGTTCGTCGGCGTCGTCTGCGACTTCGGCCCGGTGCAAGTGGGCAAAGCCCCGGGCGCTGTGTCCCGCGTGAAAGGCCGACTGGGCCAACCCCAGGTTGTCGGCGGCGTGGGCCACGGCCTCGGGATCGTTGTACATATTTTCCAATACGCCCCCGAGCGCTGCCAGGGCGATCAGGTCGAGCGCATTGTGTTCGAAGACGCGCACCATATCGGCGGCCTCACCCGTGCGCAGGTAGTGGGCGTACACCGCGGGAATTTGGGCGCCGGGGATGTCGCCTTGTCGGCGGAAACCCAAGATGACGTCTTCGAGGTTGTTGAGGCTGCGATTGGCCAAGCGACGCGAGAAGATGCGGCGGGCCACGTGCAGCAAATCGACGTGCGGCAGTTTCACCCCGGGATTGGGGGCGCGGTTGAGGATGCAGCGCGTATTGATGAGGGGCAAATCGAAGGCCCGGCCGTTAAAGGAAACCAGGTGCGTGGCGCGGGCCATGTGGTGGCGCAGGCGTTCGAGTTGGGCGGGCTCTTCGCTGGGATCGCGACAAAATATCTGCTCGACGACAAAGGTGCGCGATGCGGTAAACCAAGCGACGCCGATGAGGAAGGGCAAGGTGCCTGTGCCGCCGGAGAGTCCGGTGGTTTCGGTGTCGATAAACAGGGCGCCTTCGGGGGATAAATCGGCGATGCGCGCATCGCGACACAGGGTGGCCAGGCCGTGGCCCGTGGTTAAAAAGGTGTGAATGGGGACGTCGCCATGGTGGTGTCCCGCATCAAAATGCGGCTGGTGGCACCAGACTTCGCCCATGGCGGTGTCGATGACCTCGCCGGGAAGCGCGGTGTCGACCGATGGTGTCCGGGGCGGCGCCTCGGCGGTGTCGGTGTTGCGCGGGGGTGACTCCGGTGATGTGGCGTGCGGCTGGGTGCGGGCTTCAATGCGCTTCATGCGCTGGCGCAGCTCCGCGATCAAGCTCGTTTTGTCCACCGGTGTGGTCGGTGCGTCTGCGCCCCCGGCCCCGGAGAGCGTTTCGGTGGCATCGCCGAGGGTTTGATTTGCCTCCGGTGTTGCGGTCGTGTCGGGGGTGGTGCGCCGCTTGAGCCGGGATTGCAGTTTAGTCGCCATGCACCACCACCAAGTGCGCCGCGATGCGCGCCGCGATGTCTTTGAGGTTGTGGTGGGCGGGCACGGGCAGCGGGCCGATGCACGCGGGACAGCCGTCGGGGCACGGACAACCCCGGATGAGGGTTTGGGCATCGGAGAACAGGAGCGAGATGGACGCAAAGGCGCGTTCCATCAGACCGGCGCCGCCTTCGTGGGTGTCGTAGAGGTACAGGGTAACCGGTGGCGGTGTGGGCGAGGCTGTGGCATCCGGGTCGAGGGCTGCGGTTTCGGCATGGATGGCGTCGGGCGCATCGAGATGTGGCCCTTGCAGCAGCGTGGCGATGTCGCGCGGATCGGCCATGAGCCGCAGGGCCGTCACTTGGTGCAGGGCGTGTCGCAGGCCATCTAGGGCTAGGGGCGTAATGTCGGGAGGCCAATCGCGCAACGCGTGCTCGTGCAGTTGCACCCAGACCGCTTCGGTTTCCATTTGCAATGGCGGCAAGGAGACCTCGTCGTAGCCGAGGTTTTCGTGGGTGCGGAATTTGATTTTTTTACACCCTACCACGTTTTCGACCACGCTGACGTCACCGATGAAAATGGTGCCGCCGGGCCCGTCGGTGGTGGCGTGCGTCGCCAGCGGTGCGATGCGGCTCTGGGCCACGGCTGTGGTGTAGTAAACGGGTGGCACCGGAGAGACCCAAGCCTTGCTCGCGGCGGGATCAAAGCGCTGCACCTCAAACGTTTCGCCCTCGTGTTGGTAAATGGCGTGGTCGAAGAGCTCGAAATGGGCGGCGCGCCAGGCCACTTCGGCCAAGGGCTCACCGCTCTCTTGTTGCACCACCACCACGGGATTGCCCACGTCGCGCAAGCTCACCTGGGCCGCCGGATATGCGCTGCCGATGTAGTGATAGCGACCGTTGCGCAACACCAAATCGGATTCGGCGGTGAGGCAGGAGAGGGCGGCGTCGGTGTCTTCAATGCCCAAGGTGCCGAAGCGATCGGTGGTGGCAAAGGGAAGCTCGAAGGCAGCACAGCGCAGGTGGGCGAGCAAGATGGTGACATTGTCGGGTTGCACCAGGGCGACCTCGGGGGTGCTGTGCAACAGATAGGCGGGCTCGCGGGCCAGGAATTGATCGAGGGGCGCGTTGCCGGCGATGAGCACCGCCAGGGACGGGGACTGGCGTCTTCCGGCACGTCCGGCGCGTTGGTGGGTGGCGGCGATGGTGCCGGGGTAGCCGCACAACAGCACGGCGTCTAGCGCGCCCACATCGATGCCCAGCTCCAGGGCGTTGGTGGCCACCACCGCGTCGACGTCGCCCTGCTGCAGAGCGGTTTCGATTTCGCGTCGCAACAGGGGGAGATAACCGCCGCGATAGCCGCGGATGCGCCCGGGATCGCCGCCGTTTTGCCGCACTTTGTCGCGCAGGTATCGCAGCACAATTTCGACGCCGCGCCGCGTTTGGCAAAAGATGAGCGAGGTGACGCCGGCCAACACCAGGTCGGCCCCCATGCGTGCGGCGATGCGGTGTGCCGAAGCGCGGATGCCCATCACGGGGTCGACGACGGGCGGGTTGAAGAGCACGAAAGTGCGCGTGCCAGTGGGCGCGGTGCTTTTGTCGATTAAGGTGGTGGGTGCGCCGAAGAGCGCCTCGCCGAGTTCGCCGGGATTGCCGATGGTGGCGGAGCAGCCAATGAAGATCGGCCGGGCGTTGTAAAACCCGCAGACGCGTTGCAATCGCCGCACCACATTGGCCACATGGGAACCGAAAATGCCGCGATAGGTGTGCATTTCGTCGACCACCACGTGGGTGAGGCCCGCCCAAAACTGCGCCCACGCCGTGTGATGGGGCAAGATGCCGGTGTGGAGCATGTCCGGATTGGTGATGATGATATGGGCTTCGGTGCGCGCCTTGCGCCGGACATCGCCCGGGGTGTCGCCATCGTAGACCACGGTTTTGAGATCGGCGCCGCATAGATCGATGAAGCGCCGTATGGTGCTCTCTTGGTCGCGGGCCAAGGCCTTGGTGGGAAAGAGCAGCAGCGCCCTGGCCGAGGGCCGGGATAACAGGCGCGCGACAATGGGCACGATGTAGGCCAGGGATTTTCCCGAAGCCGTGGGGGTGGCGATGACCGTGGCACGCCCAGCGGCAATGCTGTTCCAGGCATCCACCTGGTGTTGCCACGGAGAGGTGATGCCCAAAGACGTCATCGCTTGCAAAATGGGGATGTCGATCCACTCGGGGAAGCGTGCGGTTTGGCCCGGGGTGGGGTTGGTGGTTTCTTGGGCGCAAAAATCGCCGGAAATGCCGCCGGCGCGCCAATGGGCGACAACGGTATAAATGTCGTCGCTCGTCGCGTTGCCCGTACGGCGCGTCACCCCACGATGCCGTCCTGAATCAATTTGGCGATGATGCGGCATGTTTCGAAGCGCGGCAGACCCGAGATGTCGATGACGTCTTCGAAGGAGCTCATGCCATCAAAGCGGGAGAGGACAAAGCCCGTGGTGGGATCGAGATTGCGCCACATGAGCTCGTTGGCCGGGACCAAGAGCTTGGGGATGCGCGTCATGTCGCCAATGCGCGATTCGTACATGCGCAGCAGGGTTTCGCGGCATGTCTCGCGGTAGTTGAGCATTTCGATGTTGTCGGGATCGTCTTTTAAAATTTCGTTGGCGAGGTCTAGGGCGCCTGAAAAATCGCCGAGATTGTACTTGGCCTTGAGCTGTTCGCGAGGGGAGGGCGGCGGCAGGGAAATGGCGATATCCCGGTCATCGTCATCTGCTTCGGGGATGAGCTCTAGGGGCGCATCGTCGCCGCGGTAATCGGCGGGCAGATCGATGATGGCGTTTAAATCGGGTGCGGGCGGTGGGATGGAGGCGATGGAGATGCGTGCGCCGCACACGTCGACGGTGTGGTCGTGGCGTTTTTGGTCTTGTTGTTCCTGCAGTGTGGTCAGCGCTTCTTGTAGGGCGGCGGTATCGTCGTAGTTGTGCAAGGGCGTCTGCCGCGTGTCGTCTTCTTCGCGGATGGCGCGATAGGCGGGGTCGGAGGTTTCGATCTCCACCGTGGGCCGCTCATCGGCGATGTCGATTTCGCGCGTGGGCCGTATGTAGGCGTCATCGTCGGCGGCAATGGGTGCGGGTGCCCGGGACTGGAGGGCGAAGGGCGCCGGGTCGGTTTGGGTTCGCTTGGCGGGCCTGGGCGGAAAGCCCATGTTCGGTGGCGCCACCAGTGGCGTCGGTGTTTGGCGGAGTAAGGGTATGCCGGAAACCGTGGCGCGTACGCTGCGCACTTTGAGCGCTTCACTGCGAAAGGCTTCCGCTTCTCGCGGTGGCTCCGCGGCGTTCTTGGTGGCGATCTCGCGGGTGATGTCCTCGGTGCGACCCTTGCGGGGCTTGGTCGACTCAATGACGATGACGGGTTGCGCGGCATCGTTTGGCGTGGATGGCGATGGTGTGAGGCTGGGATCGGTTACGGGGGACTTGGGCGCTTCGGAGTGCATCACCTCAATGGTGGCGCCGCGGATATCGCCCGGCGGCAATTCCCAGACATCGTCGACCTCGTCGATGAGGCCCGCATCTGCCAGGATTTTTGCCCAGCGACTGCTTTTGTCCGAATCCGACATTTCGTTTGTTGCCACTGGCGGCATTAGGCCCGCGCCAGCACCCCCTTAAAGATTTTTTGTGTGCGTTTTAACGCCTCTAGGTGTTCGTTTAGTTTTGCGGCGTCGCGCTGATCGATGGATTGCTGCGCATTGTCGAGCAAATCCCGGGCCTTGGCGAGCGCCTCGCGACCAAACTCCGAGTTGCCAACGGTTTGTTCGGCCTTGTGAAAGGAGCGGTCGATTTCGCGCATAATGCGCTCGGCCTCTTGGCGCATGGCGTCAAACTCCTCGGAGGCGCGCCGATCGAGCATGTACTCCTGGTTGTCGTTCGCCATGTTGAGGATTTCTTCTTCGGTGAGTCCGGATGACGCCGTGACGGTGATGGATTGCTTCAGCCCCGTTTCGAGGTCTTTGGCCGACACGCTGACAATGCCGTCGGCGTTGATGTCAAAGCTCACTTCGACTTCGACTTGCTCCTTGGGTGCGTTGCGCAAACCCGTGAGTACGAATTCGCCCAGGAGCTCGTTTTTTTCGGCGCGTTCGTTTTCGCCTTGGAACACCAAGATTTTCACGGCGGTTTGGTTGTCGCGCACCGTGGTGAAAATTTTAGAACGGGAGGTGGGCACCGTTGAGTTTTGCGGGATGAGCTCTTCGAAGAGTCCGCCCGCAATCATAATGCCCAGGGTGTGGGGCGTTACGTCGAGCAGCAGCATCTCGCTGCGGTCATCGATGAGCGCCGTGGCTTGGATGGCGGCGCCCAGGGCAACGACTTCGTCGGGATGGACGCCCTTGCAGGGTTCGCGGCCAAAGTATTCGGCCACCGAGCGCTGCACCAGCGGAACGCGGGTCATGCCGCCCACCAGAATGACATCTTCGACGTCGGAGACTTCGAGGCCCGCTTCTTGGATGGTCGCCCGGCAGATCTCCATGGTGCGCTGCACCAGGTCGAAGCAGAGCTCTTCCATGGTTTCGCGGCGCAACATGCGCTGCAGGTGCAGGGCTTCGTTTTGGCCCACCGAGATGATGAACGGCAGGTTGATTTCGGCTTCCAGTTGGGTGGAGAGTTCGATTTTGGCCTTTTCGGCGGCATCTTTCAGGCGCTGCAGGGCCATGCGGTCCTGGCGCAGATCGACGCCGTGTTCGTCCAAGAAGCCCTGGACGAGCCAGTCCATGATGCGCGTGTCAAAGTCTTCGCCGCCCAAGAATGTATCGCCCGCAGTGGAGATGACTTTGAAGACTTCGTCGGAGCTGATCTCGAGAACGGAGATGTCGAACGTGCCGCCGCCCAAGTCGTAGACGGCCACGGTGCGGTCGATTTTTTTGCCAAACCCATAGGCCAGTGCGGCTGCGGTGGGTTCGTTGATGATGCGAATGATTTCGACGCCGGCGATGGTGCCGCTGTCGCGCGTGGCTTGCCGTTGGTTGTCGTTGAAATAGGCCGGCACCGTCACCACGGCCTTGGCCACCGGTTCGCCCAGGTAATCTTCGGCGATGATTTTCATCTCCTGCAGAATCATCGCGGAGATTTCGGGCAACGAGTACAGCTTGCCGCGCAGATCGATGCGGGTATCGCTGTGCGGGCCCTCGATCACTCGGTAGGGTGCGGTGTCGCGAGCGGCCTCTACCGGCGGAGAGTTCCATTGGCGCCCGATGAGCCGCTTGGCGGCATACACGGTATTTTCGGCATTGGTAATGGCTTGGCGCTTGGCGATGTGCCCGACCAACCGTTTGTCGGCTTCTGTTACAGCGACCATGGAAGGGGTGGTTTTGTAACCGCCCCGGTTGGGAATTACCGATGGGGTGTCGCCCTCCACCACAGCCACACAAGAATTGGTGGTGCCCAGGTCAATACCGATCACTCTTTCCATGCGCAATCCTCTTTCTTTCGCATTCAATTTACGCCCTTTGCAGCGATTTGAGTCGTTTCTTATAGTCTGGGTTTCTCGGGTCCATTTGCAATGCCTTTTGATAGGCTTCTGCGGCCCTGAGCAGTGAGTTTTCCTTTATCATTAAATCGCCGAACAATGCGTAATATTTTGCTTTTGGCGCTGTGCCCGAAATGATTTCGCGCGTAAGGGCCAGGGCGCGAGACAGATTTTGGTCGAGTTCGAGCAACAGGCTGGCGATGAAGTAACGGGCCTCGGGATTTTCGTGATCGACAGACAGCGCCTTTTCGAATTGTCGCATGGCTTCGCCCATGAGGCCGCGCGTTTGCAACAGGCGACCTTCTTTAATGAATTCGGCAGCGCAGCTCTTGGATTGCCGCGACATGGCGTGTGCCATGAGCTTTTGGGCTTCGGGATGGTTGGGGTGCGCGGCCAAAATGGTCTCCAGCGTGCGCAAGGCTTCGTCGCACTCGAAGCGCTCTAGGGCGATGCGCGCGTGGGCAATCATCGCCTCGATGGATCGCGTCTGCGCGGTGCGGGCATTGGGTTGCAGCCCCGCCAAGGACCGCTGGAGGCGTTCCCGTTTCCACTGTTCGCGACGGGCTTCGATTTCGGTTTCGTCGAGGGTGGGCATGGGCGGCATCGAGGAGCGCCTGGGGCTGGGCATGGACTGGTGGTTGCGGATTGCGGCATGGGGCGAGGCCGAGGTGCGCCGCGGTGTGGGCATGGGGGTGGTGCGCGGCACCGGGCTGGCAGGTGCTTTTGAGGCCGGCGCCGGTTTTACTTTGGGGCGACCGATGGGGGGCCGGGGCACGATGCCGGAGGCCGTGGGGCTGGTCATGGGCACTGCGTTGGGTTGGGCGCGGGTGACGGCGGCGGCTCTGGCGGGGGCCGTGGGTGCAGCGGGCGCCGTAGATGCTGCCGGGACTGCGGGCGTCGGCGCGGGCGTCGATGTGCGGTGCAGCGATGCGTCGTAGGCCTGGCGTTGTTTGGCGTTCGACAGGGTTTCGAAGGCGCGCGTCAACACGTGAAATATGCGCGTCATCTGGGAGCGCGTTTTTTCAATATCGCGACCAAAAGCCTTGTCGGGGTGAAATTGTTTGGACAGGGCGAAGTATGCGGTGCGGATGGTTTTGCGATCTGCGTCGACCGGGACCCTCAAGACTTCGTAGAAATTGAGCTGATCGAGTTTGGCGTAAAATCGGCCGACGGTTTCTTCGAGCTGTTCGCGGCGGTCGTTTGTATTTGCCGGCGATGAGGGCGTGGCTTGGGGCACAGTTGGCGCTGCCGCAGCGGCGGTGGGGCCCGTCGCGACCGGGACCGAAGCCGTGTCGTGAAAGCCGGGCAGATCTACTACGCGCAACTGGTACAATCTCTTAAAGATGCGCTGGGCCATTTCGGTTTCGAGCCCGCAGGCATCGCCGATATCGCAGATGCTGTTGCGCCCATCCATCAACGTGAGGACGAGATTTTCCATGACGCCCAGGGACACACGAGAGCCGCGGGGATTGCGCGAAGGAATGGGCACGGTATCGAGAGAGGGTAGCTTCATCGTTTTGCGTTCTGTGTTGCTGCGGCACGCCAATGATCACACTGTTTTATCGGGCGGCGTTCCTGTGGTTCGCTTCAGCGGCATTCATAATTTGATATTGTTATTATATATAGCAAGTGCCTGGAAATTAGAATACTCCGCCGCAGGGATTTTTCATGTCTACGCCGTGAGAGCAAAGTGGTAAGGTGCCGACCATCCACAACGGCGACGCACTGCCGTGACTTTTGCCCATGGGAGACAGCATGAAAAACAAATTGAGAAGCGCCACCAGCACCGAAGGTCGCCGTATGGCGGGTGCCCGCAGTTTGTGGCGGGCCAATGGAATGAAAAAAGAGCAGTTTGGCCGTCCGATTATCGCCATTTGCAATTCCTTTACGCAATTTGTCCCAGGTCACACCCACCTGCACAGCATCGGCCAAGATGTGAAAGCCATTTTCGAAAAAGCCGGTTGCTTTGCCGCGGAGTTCAACACCATCGCCATCGACGATGGCATCGCCATGGGCCACGACGGCATGTTGTACTCGTTGCCCTCGCGAGAGATCATCGCCGACAGCGTTGAGTACATGGTCAACGCCCACTGTGCCGATGCCATGATTTGCATCAGCAACTGCGACAAAATTACGCCCGGCATGCTCATGGCCGCCATGCGGCTCAACATCCCGGCCATTTTTGTGTCCGGCGGGCCCATGGAAGCCGGTCGCCGCGGCGAACAGCGCCTCGATCTCATCGATGCCATGGTGCTGGCTGGCGATACGGGCGTGTCCGATGAAGAGGTCGACGCTGTGGAGTCCGCCGCCTGCCCCACTTGCGGTTCTTGTTCGGGCATGTTTACCGCCAACTCGATGAACTGCCTCAACGAAGCGCTGGGCTTGGCGCTGCCGGGCAACGGCACCATCGTCGCCACCCACGCCAACCGGCGCCGCCTCTTCGAAGACGCGGCCCACCACCTGTTGCGCATGGTAGAGGCACACTACGAAAAAGGCGATGACACCGTGCTGCCCCGCTCCATTGCGAACCGCGCCGCATTTCTCAACGCCATGACCCTCGACATCGCCATGGGCGGGTCTACCAACACCGTGCTGCACACGCTGGCCATTGCCCGCGAAGGCGAGATCGACTTTACGCTGGCCGATATCGACGCCCTGTCGCGCAAGGTGCCGGTGCTGTGCAAGGTGTCGCCCAACGGGCATTACCACGTCGAAGACGTCAACCGCGCGGGCGGCATTTTGGGCATCCTGGCCGAGCTCGGTCGCGCCGATCTGCTGGACACCTCTGTGGGCCGCGTGGACGGTCTTTCTCTGGGGGAGGCGCTCGAGCGTTACGACATTGCGAAAGCCGCGCCCGATGCCGAGGCCACGCGCATTTACGGCAGCGCCCCGGCGGGCAAGTTCAATTTGCAACTCGCGTCGCAGGACACGCGCTACGACGAACTCGATCGCGACCGCGAAAACGGCTGCATCCGCTCTGTGGCCCACGCCCATTCTCCGGACGGTGGCTTGGCGGTGCTGTACGGCAACCTCGCCATCGATGGCGCCGTGGTGAAAACCGCGGGGGTCGACGAATCCATTTTTCACTTCAAGGGTCCGGCCCGCGTCTTTTGTTCGCAGGATGAAGCCTGTGAGGGCATCCTCGACGGGCGGGTGCAAGCCGGCGAAGTGGTGGTCATTATTTACGAAGGTCCCAAGGGCGGTCCCGGCATGCAAGAGATGCTCTACCCCACCTCGTACATCAAGTCGCGCGGCCTCGGAAAGGCTTGTGCGCTGCTGACCGACGGGCGCTTTTCGGGCGGCACCTCGGGGCTGTCGATTGGGCACGCCTCGCCCGAAGCCGCCGCAGGTGGCAACATCGCCCTGGTGCGCACCGGCGACATCATCGAAATCGACATTCCCAACCGCAAAATTCAAGTGCTGCTGAGCGACGCCGAACTCGCGCAGCGACGCGAAGCCGAAGAGGCGCGCGGAGACGATGCCTTTACGCCGTGTGAGCGCGATCGAAAAGTATCCAAAGCCCTGCGTTTTTACGCCGCCCATGTGTCGAGCGCAGACAAAGGCGCGGTGCGCAACGACGACATCCGCTAAGCCACATGAGCGCCGATCTCAGCCGGGTCCTTTCCGCCATCCGCAGCGTCATTCGCGGCAAAGACGATATCGTGCAGGATTTGCTCATGGCCCTGCTGGCCCAAGGGCACGTCTTGCTCGAGGACGCGCCCGGCACCGGAAAAACCACCCTGGCCAAGGCCCTGGCCCGCTCCCTCGACATGCGTTTTTCGCGCATTCAATTTACGCCTGATCTGCTGCCCACCGACCTGCTCGGCAACGCGGTGCTCGACCCGCGCGATGGCAGCTTCACCTTTCACGAAGGTCCGGTGTTCACGCACCTGTTGCTCGCCGACGAGATCAACCGCGCCTCTCCCCGCACGCAATCGGCGCTGCTCGAAGCGATGAACGAGAGCCAGGTGACCATCGACAACAACACCCGCATGTTGCCCGCGCCTTTCTTTGTGGTGGCCACGCAAAACCCCTCCGACTTTCACGGCACCTATCCACTGCCCGAGGCGCAGCTCGATCGCTTTTTGATCCGGTTGTCCCTGGGATACCCGCAGGCCGAAGCCGAATTGCAACTCCTGTTGGACCGGCAAACCCAAGAGCCGCTGGACGCCCTGGTGCCGTTGTTGTCGGCGGCAGATGTGTTGGCCTGGCAAGAGCAGGTGCGCCATGTCCGCGTCGAGGAGGACATCGCCCGGTACATTATTCGCCTGATGGATCGCACGCGGGAGCATGCGGACATCGCGCTGGGGGCCAGCCCGCGCGCCTCGTTAAATTTGTTTCGGGCCAGCCAAGCCCAGGCGTATTTGTCGTCGCGCGAATACGTCATCGCCGCCGATGTGCAGGCGTTATTTTTCAAGGTGGTGGCACACCGCATTCGCTTGACACGCCAGGCGAGTTACAGCGGGCGCAGCGAAGCGCAGGTGCTGCGGGAAATCCTCGATACTGAATCTGTCCCGGCATGAACTTCGCCCGGCTCAACCACATTTTAATCCCCGAGCGCGCGGAGAAACGCATGGCACTGCGCCATGCCAAAGGGGGCTTCATCGTGCGCGGCGCGCTGCGGATTTACAGCGCCTTTACGCCCCTGGGGTTGTTTGTCTTGTTGTTGTGGCTCGTGATCACACCCCTGAGCTTTAGCCTGCACATCACGATGTATTACGTTGTTTGGAGCTTGGTGAGCGGCGCCTTGGTCGCGTCCTTGATCATCCGTCCGTGGGTGCGCTCCCGCGGGGTGTCGCTGCGCGTGTCGCATCCGCAACGGGTGCGCGTGGGCGAGGAGATGCACTTTCACATTGCGCTGCACAACAGCGGCCCCGAACCGGTGCACGCCCTGGAGTTGGAGCCGCCTTTTTTACCCTGGGACGGCGTGTTGACCCAATCGCCCACACACGTGGACGTGTTGCCGGTCGACGCGCATCGCACGGTGGTCGCGCGGTTGCGTTTTCGCGCCCGCGGGCAGCACAGCATCATGCCCTTTGTCGCCGCACCGTTGGCGCCATTGGGATTGACCCGCGGACGACAAGTGGCCAGCGCCATCAGTTCGTTCACGGTGGTGCCGGGCTTTCCCGAGGTGTTGGGGCTCGACATGCCGCTGTATCCGCGCCACCAACCCGGCGGCATCGCCCTGGCTTCGCGCGCTGGAGAGGCCCTTGAGCTCATGGGGGTCAGGCCCTACCAGCCCGGCGATCGCATCCGGGATTTGCACCCGCCCACCTGGGGCCGCACCGGCGTACCCCACGTGCGGCATTATCAGCAGGAATACTATTTGCGCACAGCGGTGTTGCTCGACGTGTTTACCCGCCGCGGACGCGTCTCGGAGCGCCGTTTTGAGGCGTCGGTTTCGCTGGCTGCGGGCTGCGTGGCGGCGCTGTTGCAAGGCGATGCCTTGGTGGATTTGTTGCTGTGTTGCGAGCAGATGCCTCCGGTGACCATCGGTCGTCGCACCGGGACGCTGGACACAGCGCTCGATACATTGGCCTGCGTGCAGGGCTCGCCGGAGGTGTCGATGGACGCGGTGCAGGACTATCTGGCGCCCCTGTTGCCGCGCCTATCCAGCCTGGTGTTGGTGGCCCTCGAAGACGACGATGCGACGCGCGAGCTGCAGCAGTGGATCGCGGCGCAAGGGGTGATGTGCCGCACGCTTTCCGTGGGTCAGGGCGGACAGACATCCGGCGCGCCGGTGCAGTGGGTGCCGTTACAAGCGGTGGAGCGCTTTGCGCAGGTGCGGTTGTGAAGGCGTCGCCGCGTGCGATGATCCCTGCGGTGACAGCGGGCGTTGTGGGCTTTGCGCTATTGACGGCGCACTGGTTTCCCACGGGTGTCCTGTTGGCGTTGGTGTTGGTGGCGCTGGTGCTGCCAAGGAGAATGCCGCTCGATAAAATTGGGCAAGTCATCGTGGCGTTGTTTTGGGGTGCCGCAGTGTACACTTGGTACTTTGTCGTGCAAACCCCGCCGGAACACCGCAACCCCACACAGCTCGGTTTTTTGGCCTGCGCAATCGCTGCGGGTCTGCTGGGCATCGCGGCCATTCGCCTGTTGCTGAAAGCGCCCCACGGCGGCAACGGGGCCACGGCGGCGGTGATGGTGCTGGCGCTGTTGGCGCTCGGTTCGGCGCGGTTGTCCCACCGCTACACGCTGGTAGCCGTTGTGGGGTTTGCGCTGTTGTTTGTGGGCATGTGGCGCGGCGCGGCGCATCGCCCTGTCGCATCTCGCATGAGCCCCGCACATCGTTCGCGGGTGGCGTGGACCGTGTTGGTGGCCGTGCTGCTCTCCGTGGCGGGCGTGGTGGTGTTGCCCGCGGTCTACCAGCGCGTCATGAGCGCTTACATGAAAAACCGCTGGAGCGAGAAGTCCGGGTTTTCAAGCCACATGCGCCTGGGTGCGTTGTCGGATTTGTTTTTATCGCACCGCCCGGTGTTGCGCGTGATGCCGCCCGAAGACGCCCCAACAGTGCCGACCCATTTGCGCGCCGTGGTGCACAACCGCTACGTGTCCGCGCGCTGGTTGTTCAGCGGGGCGCCCACGGCCGAGGCCATGGATGTCGATACGGCTCCCACATCGCCGCAGGCGATACAGGTGATGCACCTGGGCGAGCGAGATCGCGTCTTTTTTACCCCGCTGCACACCGGGGACATCGCCGCGCCCGAAGGGCAGGTGTCGGTGTCGGCCACCGGCGTGCTGTCGCCCTTGCCCGGCGCTTACGCCCATTGGATCGCCTTTGCCCCGCGCCCGGGCGAATCCATCAACACCCTCGCCCCCGTGGAGGGCGACCGCGAAGTACCTGCGGGGCTGCACCCAGCACTGGCAGCGCTCGCCGCACAAATGATCGGCGATGATTTGCCCCCGGCGCAGAGCATGGCGCGGTTGATGTCGGCGTTGGCCCGGGACTATCGCTACCAACTGACGGTGCCCGAGGCGGGGCGTCTCGATCCGCTCGCGGCATTTTTGATGGTGCACAAGCAGGGGCATTGCGAGTACTTCGCTTCGGCCTTGGCCCTGTTGGCGCGCACCCGCGGTATCCCCACGCGCGTGGTGAGCGGTTACCTGGTCAGCGAATGGAACCCATTGGGCCGTTGGTTCATCGTGAGAGAGCGCAACGCCCACAGTTGGGTAGAGGCCTGGATTGACGGCCGCTGGCGCACATACGATCCCACACCTCCGGCGTCGCTTTCGGGCATGCGCGATCAATCCAGCACCGCCGCTGCCGCCCTGGACTACGCGTCGTGGCAGGTCGATCGAATGCTCGATTTCATGGCGGCGTTGACAGCGCTGCAGTTGGTGTTGTTGGTCAGCGCCTTGCTCGGCATTTGGGTGGCGGTGCGCGTGGTGCGCCGCTTGCGGAAAACCCGGGCCACGCCCGCGCGGAGCATCTTGGCGTATCGTCCGTTAGATCCGCTCTTTGCCGAATTTTTGGCGCGCATGGCGGCCAAGGGTTTTGCCCGGCAGCGCGCGGAGCCCTTATCTGCGTTTGCCGATCGCGTGGCGCGCGACATGCCGGCGGGCGAGGCGGCGGCGGCGTTGGTGCGCCGTTATGAAGCGGTGCGTTTTGGCGGTGTGGACAATGCGGATGTGGACGCGGATGCGCTGGCGGCGGCGTTGGCGCAGTGGCTCGGCTGAGGGGTCGCTATTCGTCGCGCTGTGTCTGGCTGGCCTTTAGTTCGGCTTCGCGCTCTTTGGTTTTGGCGCGCTGTTGTTCGCGTCGTTCGGCTTGTTCGGCTTGCAGGCGTTGTTCGCGGGCAAACTGTTCGTAGGCCTTTTGGGCAGGGTCGTCCTGGGCGGGGCGCTGATCGGCCAGCACTTTCGAATCGACGAACATGGTGAAGGCATAGGTTTCTTTTTCGGTGCTGGTGGGAAAGGTGAGCTCGTTTAGTTTTTGGTAAACGCAGAGCCGCTCGCTGGCATCGAGACCAAAGGCGGAGGCCGTTAGGGTGTGCGGCTTTCCGGAGGTGGCGTCGATGGCCAGGCGCAGGGCAAAGCGATAGATGCGGTTTTGCAAGCAATTCTCAAAGACTTGTTGATTGGCCCCGAGGATGTTGGAGATGGCCTTCCAGTCGGGCAGTGCACCCATGGCATAGAGCGGCCCTTCGATGCAGAGCTCGGGCGTCCAGGCGCCAGGACAGCGCGTGTCGAGGTCGTCTAGTGGGTCGAGGCACAGCTCGCGATCGATTTGGTGTTCGTCGTCGTCGCTCAACTGGGCGATGCACTTTTCGATGGTCGACGAAATGCCCATCAAGCATTTGCGCGGGGCGGCGTTGACATCTTCGTCGGTATCGCCAGTGGGCGTGGGGGTTGGGACGTGAATCACCCTGTGCGGCTGCGGTTTGCGGGCCACCATTTTGGCGTAAATGGGGGGGATGATCAAAAAGCCCACGGCCACAAGGATCAAAATGCCGCCGACGACCAGCGTGGCGGAGATGCGTTTTTTTTGTTGTTTTTTGCACAACACGCAGCCCCATGTAATAGCGGGATCGTATTTTAGGCCGTGTGCTTGGCAGGTTTCGAGTTTTCGTTTTGGGGATTCTTCTTCGATTGCGTCGGAAAATTCTGTGTTCATGAAATCTCCTGGCACCGTTTTTGGGGGCGCGTCTTGTGGATCAGCATAGCGCAGTTGGGGGCATTTTCCAAAGCGCAGAGGGGGAAAAGTGCGAGAAAAGTGCGGGATAAGCGGCGTTAGCTGCGGCGATTCCCGATGAGCCCCAAGCGGATGAGGTAGTACAGCAGGGTGAGCAGGGCGCTGATGGCGGCGGCCACGTAGGTCATGGCAGCGGCCGAGAGGACCTTGCGAACGCCTTTGGCGTCATCTCTGGAGACGAGGCCCAACGTTTCGAGTTGGGCATGGGCGCGCCGGGAGGCATTGAATTCGACCGGCAGCGTAATGAGCTGAAAGAGCACCGTCACCGCAAACAGCGCGATGCCGACGTACACCAGCTCGAGGGAGTGCAAAATAAAACCGCCGATCAAGATAATCCACGGGGCATACGAGCCAAACCGGGCCAGGGGCACCGCCATAGAGCGCAGTTGCAGCGGCGCATAGGCTTTGGCGTGCTGCAGGGCGTGTCCCACCTCGTGGGCGGCGATGGCCACCGAGGCAACCGAGGCCTCGCGGTATACGGCCGGGGAGAGCCTCACGGTGCGCGAGCGGGGGTCGTAATGGTCGGAGAGAAAGCCGTGGGATTCCTCGACGGTCACATCGAAGATGTGGTTGCGCTGCAAAATTTCAGCGGCCACATCCGCACCCGTCATGCCCGAAGAGGCGCGCACTTGGCTGTATTTGGCAAAGGCGGACTTGACGCTAATAGAGGCCCAGGTGGCCAGCAAAAGTCCGGGAATCATCAACATCAAGTAAAGGGGATCGATAAACATTTTCACCTCGAAATTTGTGTCCTGCAAAAGGTAAACACAGCGTGCCCACGGGTCAATCTCATCGGAACAATACGCGCTGTGTTATGCGCTGCGATATGCGCTGTGAGTCGCGGAAACCCTACGCCTGTTCAGGTATTCGCACCGGGGCTTTATCGCTATAATTGTATCGATTTGTAAAGAGACTGTGAGTATGTTGGTGTCGCAAGACATGAATTGTTTTTTTTGGTGGTGAATTTCCCCATACAACGCAATGAAGTGAGCATCATGATTTCAATAATGCCTGAGTCCCATCGTCCCATGCACGCTTTTGCCCGACTTTCTTATCTGCAGTCGCTGTTTGCACATCGCCGGGTCTTGTTGCTGAGCAATGACCCCGCGCTGGCCGATTTCGTGAATCGATTTCGCGCGCGGTATGTGCAAGCGGTATCCGATGTGCCGCCCGAGACGCCCTGGCCCAGCGATCAATTGGCGGGCCCCATTGAATTTCGCACGGTTGATCCGACAGCGCTGCCGTTTCGGGAGGGCATGTTCGACATCGCCATCATTCCCGACATCGCGGTGATCCGCGATTACGCCGCTGTCATCGCAGAGTTTCGCCGCGCAGTGGGACGTCGCGGTCACCTGGTGGTGGCGTCGCCCAACCCAACGTGTGTCCAACGCCTGGGCCCGGTTTCGGATGGCCGCAGCGTTGATTATTACGAGCTGTATGATCTGCTGGTGGAGGCCTTTCCCAGCGTGCAGATGGTCGGGCAGGCGCCCTTTGTGGGGTATGCGATTTCCGACCTGGGCCGCGAAGGCGACGAGGGCATCACGTTCGACACCGGATTGCTCGAAGAAGGCGCCGAAGAAATCGAGTGGTTCCTCGCCCTGTGCGGACCAGAGCCCCTGCCGGTGGACGCCTACTCAGTCGTGCAAATTCCGCTGTCCACAGTGGGTTTGGCGGGTTCAGCGCCAGCATCGACAGCGGCGCTGGATGAGGCGTTGCAGCAAAGCGAACAACTGCGTGAGGAGCGCGCGCAATTGCTCGAGCAGTTGACGCAAATGGAAGAGGACTTGCGGCTTGTCGAGGACGATCTCTACGCCATGCGCCGGTCTGCGCCCACGGCTGCTGATACCGCTCCGCTGAACGAACAAATTACCGCGTTGGAGGCCGAGCTTCGCGAGGTACGGCTCGAATTGGGAACGCGGGGTGTGCGCATTGAGTCGCTGCAAAAGGACTTGGAGCACGAAAAACAAGAAGCCGAAGCCGCCCGAGAGCGCGCGGTGAAAATCTCGAAACAATACGACGACGAACGAAAGGCCAACCAAGCGCAACGCATCGAAGCGCAGATGTCGCGCGCGCTGCCCGACACCCAGTTGAGCGATCGACTGGCCGAACTCGAGGTGCAGTTGAAGCAATCGATCGCCGCTCGAGAGTCTGCCGAGCGCTCCCGCGACGATATTATCGATCGCACCCGCGCCGATGTGGCCGAACTCGACAAGCTGCGCCATCGCTTATCCGAAGCCGAAAACCAAAGGCGCAAACTGGTGACCCACGAGGAGACCCTGCACGAGCAACTCGCCTTGGCCCACGATGAAATTCGTCGCTTGAGCGAAGAGTTGCGCGGCGCGGGCGAACAAGAGGACTTGGCACCCTTGCTCGAGAAAAGCCGCCGCCGTGAAACCGAATTAAACGCCCAGGTGCAGCAATTGCGCCGTGAGCACGAAGCGGCACAGTCGCAGTTGCGCGAGCGTGAAGCCCAGCTAGCGCAGGCCGAGAGCGCTGGGGATGACGGCGATGAAAGCGCCGAAGTACAACGCCTGGAACAGCACTTGAAAGAGGTATCGGCCGCGCTGCGCCAGGCGGAGCAAGAGCTGGTACACCGCGAAACTTTGGTGCGCGATTTGTTGGCGCAAATGGCAGCGCACACCGCAGGCGCTGTTGTGGGGGAAGCGGCGAGCGGCGCCGTGGAAACCGCAACCCAGGGCGACGACACCGAGGCCGCACCGCAGCGCGAATTAGAGCAGCGCTTGGCAGCGGCAGGTGCCGAAATTGAACGCCTCACCGCAGAGTTGTCTCGTCACGCCACCAGCGCCTCTCCCGCCGAAGACATCGGCGTGCGCGATCAGCGCATTGCGCGTCTGGAAGCCGAGTTGCAGGCCGCCACCTGGAAAGCCGAAGAGCTGACAGCGCGATGCGAGGATGGCCAGCGTGCGGTCGACCAGGCCCAAGAGCAACTCCAGGCGGCGACACAACGCGCGGAAGCCCTGGAGATCGAATGGCGTTCGCGATGCGAGGCGCTGGAGGCGTCGTCGTCGTCGGGCGCAGGAGAGGACTGCGCGGCGGTCACCCAAGAGCTCGAAAAAGCGCGTGAGCAAATGCATGTGCTGGAGGAAAAGCTCTCCGCGGCCCTCGGCGCCATTGCGGGCCATCATCGCTCCCGCGTGGAAGCGGAATTGGCCCTGACCACATTGATGGTGGAGCGCGAGCGCGTGTTGGATGAACTAGATGATTCACTTGCGTGCAACCATGCGCTGGAAGAGCAAGTGGCGGCGGCCATGGGAGCGATTTCCGGTCATCGGCGCGCCCGTGTGGAAGCCGAATTGCAACTCGCTGCATCGGATGTGGAACGCGAACAAACCCTGAACGAACTGGACGAAATGATCGCGCTGAACGCCGCAATGCAGGACTCCTTGGCGGAGTTGCAAGGGGCGCTAAATGGGCATCGCCGCTCCCGCATGGAGGCGGAGTTGGCGCTGACCGCTGTGGAGCGCGAAAACGAGAAATTGCGCGAAGAGATGGCGCGCAACGATGATGCCATCGCAGATTTGACGTCGCGCATCGCTCAACTGTCGGCCCAGCCATCACCCGCCGAATCGGCTTCTATCGACGAAGAAGAGGCGAATGCCCGCCTTGTCGCTTTGCAAAACGAACAACATGTACTGCAAACGCAGCGCGATGCGTTGGAAGCAGAGGTTGCGCGTTTGCGAGACGAGTTACAGGCGGCACACCAACGCGTCGATGTCATGGAAGGCGAGCTGGCCGCGCGTCTGGCTGATGAGCGGCAGGTGTGGGAACGGCAGCTCTCCGAGACGCAGGCGCAATGCGAGGCAGCGCAGACAGCGCAAGGCGAAAAACTGCACATCCTTACGGGGGAGTTACGCAGCGCCGAAGCGCATTGTGCGCACCTGGAGCGTGAACTTCACAGCGCCCACGAACAGCGCGGTCACTTGGAAGGCGAACTTCGCGAGGCCCACGAACAACGCGCGCATTGCGAGCATTTGGAGCGTGAACTCCACAGCGCCCGCGAGCATTGTGCGCACTTGGAACGGGAGCTTCACGGTGCCCACGAACAGCGCGCACATTGCGAGCATTTGGAGCGTGAACTCCACGGCGCCCGCGAGCATTGTGCGCACTTGGAACGGGAGCTTCACGGTGCCCACGAACAGCGCGGTCACTTGGAAGGCGAACTCCACGGCGCCCGCGAGCATTGTGCGCACTTGGAAGGGGAGCTTCACGGTGCCCACGAACAGCGCGGTCACTTGGAAGGCGAACTCCACGGCGCCCGCGACCAACGCGATCATCTCGAGAGAGAACTCGGATCCATCCGCAATGAGCTTCAGCAGCGCGTGGATGAACTAGAGGCACTCCTGGCCACGAAAGAGGCGGAGCAGTCGCAGCGTGCGGATACGGCGAACGAATCTTTGGCCGCCATCACCGGCGAGAGAGATGCGCTGCGCGAGGCGCGCGATCACTGTGCTGACGAAGTGGCGGCGTTGACCGCAGCGCTGACGGCGTTGCGGGGCGATCTGGCGATGGAGGAGTCCCGCACACGAGCGGCCGGTGCCGATGCGGCGCGCTTGTCCGGCTTTGTCGCAGCGCGCGATAACCGCATTGCACAACTGGAGAGCGAATTGTCGACGGCGCGTACCGCTGGCACCGCAGCAGAGGAAGTGCTCGCCACGCTGCGCGACGAGTTGTCCCAAACCGATCGAAGACAGCGCGAATTCCACGAGCAAATCGCCGCGCTCTCCACCGAATGCCAATCGCTGCAAGAGGCGCTCTCCGTTAGCGAGGATCGCAATGCGGCCATGGCGCAGTTGCCCTCAGATGCCGCGGTTCGCATCGAGCAGTTGCAAGAGATTGTCGGGCAAAAAGACGTGGCGCTCAGTGACACCATGAGCGAGCTGGCCATGGCGAAAAGCGCAGCCGATGCGCGGGAGAAAGAGTTTGTGGCGCAGCAAAACAAGATGGCGGACATGTCCATTCGCCTCTCACAGCGCGAGATGGATCTCGGCGAGATGAAGGGCGCGCTGGCCGATCTCACCGGGCGCCTCGAACAAGAGACGCGCAGCCGAGAAGAGCTTGCGGCGAAGGCGGCGCCTTGTGCCGAGGAGCTGGCTGCTGTGCGCGAAGAATTGACCTTGACCCGCGATGCGCTAAACGCTGCCCAAGCGGATTCGGGAAACACACAAGAGGTGTTGGCAGAGCTGGCTTCGCTGCGGCGCACGCTGGCAGAAAAAGACGAGACCATCGGTGAATTGAAGGCGTTGACCGCGGAGAGCCAACCGCTGTTTGACAGCATGACAGCGCAGCTTGAGGAGCGCGAAAAGCGCGCGACCCTGTTGGAAAAAAAGGTGCGCATGCTCGAAACGGAAATCAAGGAATCCGAAAGCGATGTGTTGGCCTGGGACATGGAGCTCAAATTTCGCGATTCCAAAATCCATTCCCTAGAAGAGGAAATTGCCACGCTGCAATCGGCGATTCGGTTGCGAGATCCCGATGCGGTTCAGCTCGCTCCCGTTCCCGAGGCCGGACCCGATACGGTGGCCGAAGAAGAGTTCCTAAAAGTGAAAGGGCAACTGAAAGACGTGACCCACGATTTGGAAGAACGCGTGACCGAGTTGAAGTCCGTGCGCACCGAAGCAGATGCGCACCGCACCCGCCTCGAGAGCACCCGCCAAGCCCTGCAAGATTTGTTGTTGTCAAACACAGTGGATAGCGGCACCGCGCTGTACCTCGAAGAGGTGCTCAAAGCGCTGGATTGAATCCGCACGGTAACGCAGGTGATTGAGGAATAAAGATGTCTTCATTGGCAGAACCAATCAAAATTTTGGTCGTAGAAGACAACGAAGATGTCCGCAATATCGTCACGGTGTATTTGCGCTCCAAGGGGTTTCAAGTGGTGGAAGCCCTAGATGGCCGCGCGGGTCTGGACATGGTCGAAACAGAGCGACCCGACCTGGTGCTTTTCGATGTGTTGTTGCCCAAACTCGACGGCATCGAAGCGATCAAACTGCTGAAAAAGATGCCGGGCGGCGCGTCGCTTCCGATTGTGATGATGAGCGCCATTTTGCAGCACCGCGACATCCAGGCCGAGCTGGCGAGTCTCGGCATCTCTGCCTTTTTGCAGAAGCCGTTTCAAGTTCGCGAATTGTTGGAAACCATTAACAAGGCCTTGGCGCAATCGCGGCCGCATAAAGCGGAGCAGGCAGCGCCCGTTTCGGCCCGCGCGTCCTCCCAGGTTCGTGCACCGCGCACTTCGTTCTCCATGGCTCGCTCTACCGCAACGCTTCATAGCGCTCCGGAGAACGACACGTCGCGTCCGCTGTTGTACCGCAATCCCAAGCTGCCCGAACGCGGCACCCTGTCGCAACTGCCCATGCCGGGATTGATACACGCCGCCTTCTTTGCCAATGCAACGGGCCGCATGCGCGTTATTTCGGGCACCACCGAGAAGCGCATCTATTTTCAAAACGGGTTCCCGGTGTACGCCGAGTCGTCTCTCCCCGAGGAAACCCTCGGCGCTTATTTGATGGCACAAAACCGGTTGACCTTGGAGCAGCACATCCAAGCACAACGCGAGATGACCATGAGCGGTCGGCAATACGGCGAAGTGTTGTTGCGGCTCGGCTATCTGGGGCCTCATGAGTTGTTTCAATTGTTGGAGCAGCATCTGGCCGAAAAAGTGGTGTCCTCGTTTGCCTGGACAGAGGGACAGTTTGCTTTTGAGGCGGGCGATGATTGGAAAGACAGCGTCATCGTTGTGCGCATGAAACCTGGGCGCATCATCATCGACGGCATTATGCAGCATTGGACCGACGCATATGTGCAGTCGCTGGCCATTATGGCGGCCACCAATCAACCCTTTGTACGAGAGGGTGCCATTTACAGCGATGCGCAATTGGCGTTGACCACACAGGAAGCGCGCATCGATCAAGCCATCAAACGCGGCGGGACCGTGGCGCAAATCGCTGCGATCACCGGCGATGCCCAACGGGCACACAAGCTGCTCATCGCCTTTTACATTATGGGGCGCATCGGGTTTCGCGCCCAAGAAGTGGCGGCGAAAAAGGCAGCGAAAGACAAGCCCGCCTCGCTCAATCCCAGCCAAGCCATTCCGCCAGAAGTAGAACCCCGGGGACAAATACTGCTCTCTGAGTACCTGAAGTATCGCACCAGCGATTATTTTAAGCTGCTGGGTTTGGCACGCGGCGCGACGGCGGCCGAAATCGAGCAGGCGTTTCAGGTGCGTCAGAAACGCTATCATCCCGACGCCATGGTGGGCATCAATTCCAGTTTGATCCGCGAGAAAATGGAAGAGCTCTACATGCGGCTGCACCAAGCGCGCCAAACGCTGCTCGATCCCGAATTGCGGGCACAGTACCTGGCGGAGCTGGAGCAGAGCAGCACGCCCATGTTGTCGGCCCGGAGTCGCACAGGCCGGTACAACGCGTTGGCGGCTACGGCAGAACGCCACGCCATTGATTTCGAAGAGGGATTCTCCATGCTGCGCAATGGCGATCCCAAGACCGCATTGACGCTGTTTTCACGCGCCGAAAAAGCAGAACCCAAGGCCAAGTACCAAGCGTTTCGCATATGGACCGAGTACCTGTTAAGCGTCACATCCGCGCTTTCTACAGAAGAGCAACTCCAAAAGGTGTTTTCGGCCAATACCGACGAGGCATTGTTGGCCTTTCTGTTGGGCAATTTTTATTTGAAGGAAAAAAAGACCAACGAAGCCATCAGATGGTTTGAAAAGGCATTGCAAATTGATCCGCAGCACATCGACTCGGCACGGCAGTTGCGTTTGTTGCGCATGCGCCAAAACGAAGAGCCGTCTTCGCTGTTCAATTTGAAAGAGCTGTTTCGCAAAGAGCGCTCTTGAAGCGCGGGGCCCGAAAAGCATTTGATAATATGGCAAACAATTGTGCTTTTAGGCGGGTTAAAGGGGTTCGCAATTGCGGCAGTCTTGTTACAATGCGGGCACTCTTAGACCTTGAGAAAAATGGTGTTGACCCGATGCTACGCATGCAACACAATTACGATTTCGAACGAACCCATATTTTGAAAACGAGAGAGTCATGACCGTTCAGGCGGGCATTGTTTGTGGCAAATGTGATGTACTAAACCCGGCTGACAGTCGGCATTGTCTGTCTTGCCAATCTGACTTGGCGTTTCAGGCACCGTCGGTCGTTGGGTCGACGGCAGAAACAGAAGAGGAGCAACCCATGGAACAGGCGCGTCAATTTGTGTGTCATTCATGTTATAGCCCTGTCCCCAGCGGACATAAGTTTTGCGGAAAATGCGGGGCTTCGCTGGAGAGCAATGTGGCCCAGTCGTCCGATTATTTTGGCGCATTGCAGTCTCCGGGGCGCGCCAAATTGATTTTGATCAAGGGCGCGGGTGTCGACGGCATGTCGTATCACCTCAACTCCGAACAGCACGTCGCTGGTCGCCTTGATGGGCCCATTGTGTTTGCGGATGACGATTGGTTGTCCCCCACCCACGCCAATTTTTATTACGAAAACAACCGGCTGATGGTGCGCGACGAAGACAGCCTCAATGGTGTCTTTATCTCGGTGCGCCATCCATTGCCCGTTCCCTCTGGCACGATTTTTATGGCTGGCGAACAAGTGTTTCGCATTGAGACGTCGGCACCTGTCGACGAATCTCCCGAGGAAGACGGCACTTACTTCTTTTCGAGTCCGCACCAAGACAGCGCGTTTCGCGTGGTGCAAATCTTGGAGGGTGGCGGAGACGGCATGGTGGTGTGCGCCCACGAAAATGAAGTGGTGATCGGCCGCGAAGACAGCGACATGAATTTTCCCAACGATCCCTACATTTCGGGTCAACATGTGAAAATTGAGTTTTCGGACGGCATTCTCAACATCGTCGATTTGGAAAGCAAAAATAATACATTTGTCAAAATTGACCGCGAAAAAGAACTCAGTCACGGTGACTACTTGTTTCTCGGTCGGCAACTGCTCAGAGTTGAAATTACCGAATAGGAGGTCCGCCGGTGATAGTTTGCCCCGTCTGCTCAAAAGAAAACCAGGACCATTACAAGTTTTGCCTCGGTTGTGGCTCGGATTTGCCGCGCGCCAGTGGTGATGAGGCCAAGCCCCTGTCTACGGCCACCCCTCCTGCGGGCATTGCCGCTGTATCAGCGCAAGCCGTGGCTGCCCCAGCCGCTCCCGCTGCGACGGCGACGGCTGACACCGCTGCTCCGGCACCAGCATCTGCTCCGGTAACTGCTGCGGCATCCCCAGCGCCTCCGGAAGCCCAGGCCGAAGCGGCTCCGGCTCCTCCCGCAGACTCTCCTGCGCCATCGCAGGGTGTGGCCTGCGCCAATTGCGGTGCCGCCATTCCACCGGGATTTGCATTTTGCGGCGCTTGTGGCACCCCGATTGGCGGTGCGGCTCCCCCAGCCGCTGCTCCTGAGGCCGCTGCCAAGGCGACGGGCGCCAGTGCAGGCGCTGGCAAGCTCATCTTGATCAAGCCCGATGGCACGGAAGGCGGCATGGTCGAAATTCCGACCAGCCCTGTGGCTGTGGGGCGTGATGCGGGTGGATTTTTTGGCGAGGACGCATATTTGTCGCCCCGGCACGCGGTGTTTCGCACACAAGACGGCAAAATTGTCGTGAAAGACGAAGCCAGCCTCAACGGCGTTTTTTACAAAATTCTGCCCAATCAACCCATTGAAATCACCTCTGGCACCATCTTTCGCATCGGCCAAGAGCTCATCCTCTTCGAAGCGATTGACCAAGGCGCCACGGGGCCCGATGACACGGCGCGCATGGGGTCGCCCATCACCGGTTTGTGGGGACGCATTTCTTTGATCATCGGCAAGGGTCGCCTCGGCAACTCCTTTCCCATCGGCATCGACAATGTGGTTTTGGGACGCGAGCGCGGCAACATCTTGTTTCCCGAAGATGGGTACATCTCTGGGGTTCATCTGCGCATCCACATGGAAGGCGGCAAGGTGTTCCTCACCGATCTGGGCAGCTCTAACGGCAGTTACATCAAGGTGGCGGGCGAAAAAGAGTTGGCAGACGGTGATTTTATTTTGATGGGAACGCAGCTCTTCCGCATTCAAGTCTGATTTCACATCCCCTCACAAACAACCAACCATACAGACAAGCAACCATGGCGGTCATAACGGGCGTGGTGCCGCGTTCACCTGCGGTGGTGCGGCCGTCGACCGACAAAGCGCACTTCGGGTTCGAGGCGTTCGCCAAAGGCGTCGTACACGCGCGCTTGCAGCAACGCCTCCAGTTGCAGTACGTCTTTGGCCGAAGCGTTTTGGCGATTGATAAAGATGTTGGCGTGTTTTTCAAAGACCGCCGCATCGCCCACATGCAGTTGTTTTGCCCCTACTTGGTCGAGCAGCGCTCCTGCTGGGCGCCGCCACTCACCGGGATTTTTGGGCGGCAAATTTTTAAAGTACGAGCCGGCTGTGCGGATGTGTTTGCCTGGATGTTTGGTGCGCCGGGTGTGGCAATGTGACTGCGCGGTTTGGCATAGCTCTGCTGTGTCGCCGTCTTGCAATTGAAACGTGGCATCCACGATGAGGGCGAGCTCCTCGGAGAGCCGAGAGTGGCGATAGGCAAAGCGAAACCATGCCGGGTCGGTGATCTCGAGCAAATTGCCCTGCGCGTCGAGTACGGTGGCTCTTTGCAGATGTTCGCCAAAGCTGCTGCCGAAACACCCCGCATTTCCCGCGATGGCTCCCCCAACGGTTCCCGGAAGACCGGCCGCAAACTCGAGTCCCTGTCGGCCCGCATGGACGAGGTGGTCTACGAGCGCAGCGGCGGGCACCGAGGCACCCACCGTGACCGAGAGGCCGTCGTCGGCAATGGCGCAGCCCGCAAAGCGGAGTGACACGGCGAGGCCTTCGTAGCCTTCGTCGCTGATCAGGAGATTGGTGCCGCCTCCCAGCAGCAAGACGGGGAGCGACAGCTCGTGGGCGGCGGACAAGAGCGCTTGGGCTTGTGGCAGCGTGTGTACCGTGGCGAACAAGGCTGCGGGGCCACCGATGTGCAAGGAGGTGTATTTCTTTAGCGAAACGCCGTGTTCAATGCGCAACCCGGTGTTTTGGGCCAGCGCATTGCCCATTTGAAAAATGTCCATATTTGCCTTCGAAAATGCGTTGCGAAAATCCTTTGAGAAACAAGCGCTGGAATCTTGACAAAACGGTGCGCTAATGGCAATAGCCATACCCTCACGACACAATGTGTCGCGTTCTTTTAAGCGATGTGGGTTCGATGGAGGACTGGCCGAGCGGTCGAAGGCGGCGGTCTTGAAAACCGTTGTGTCGAAAGGCACCCGGGGTTCGAATCCCTGGTCCTCCGCCAGCGGAAGACTGCAACCGTGTTCCGGGGAGGTGGCCGAGTGGCTAAAGGCGCACGCTTGCTAAGCGTGTGTACCGAAAGGTACCGAGGGTTCGAATCCCTCCCTCTCCGCTGTTTGATATTTTATTGGCTTCATGTTTATTGCGTCCGTAGCTCAGTTGGATAGAGCATCGGTCTACGGAACCGAGGGTCGGGCGTTCGAATCGCTCCGGGCGCGCAATAAAAACACCAATCAATTCGGTAGGTTATTCGGGCTTCTGCGAGGGGCCTGCGGCCTCTCTCTCATCCTCACAAGCCTTTATGTACCCTTGATGTTGTTGAGGCGCATTTGCGACAGGCATTGCAGGGCGGCTTCGCGATCGCCAGTCATGAAGACCAGGCGGTCTTGGTCTTGTAACACGGTGTCTTTGTCGTAACCCCGTTTGAGCAGAAACCCGCGCTCGGCGGCTTTGCGGCTCATGTGACCGGGGTTCACCACCAAGTCGATTTGCTTGTCGTTGTGTATGACGCCGCGCTTTTTGGCCGTGAGGTGGCAGAGGTGTGGCGCGTGTGCATCGTAGGGAAATTTGCGAGTGAACCCACACAATATTAGCGGAGCGCTATGGGTGCGGATAATGGCTTCGGTCAATTGTCGATAGGTGTGCCCCAACAGATGCCCGAGGGGTCCGTCGGCGCAGATAGCGTGGGTTGCGAAGTGCCACGCGCCCGGCGTTTGGTGCAAGAGCTTGTCGAAGACCTCTGTGATGCCCGGAGAAAAACAGTCTTGCGCCAATAGGTTCTCGGTCAACTCGCCCGAACACACCACGGTATCGACGTGGAGCGACTTGAGATAAATGCGGTTGGCCGAGGAGTGCAATTCGACAACGGTATGGATGTCGGGCGCGCCCGTTGTTTTTTGTTGCAGGGTTGAAAACTTCTCAATGGCCGTGGCGGCGATAATGGCATGGGCATCGGCATCTTGCCCGCGCAACGGATCCGCCAGGATGACAACCGATCGGATGCCGGGTCCGCTGATGGTTTGCAGAATGTCGTGTGATGCGGCGAATGCGCTGTCGAAAGGGATGCAGAGCAATCGCTGCGCATGGTTCGCGGGCAAGTAGCCCTCGGGCAGTTGCTCTTGTGCAGCGTATCCGGGTTGCAACACCACGATGTAGGAAAACGGCGGCAAGTTTTTGGTGAGACGCTCGGCGTCCATCTCCGCAATGACGCGCGGCAGCCGGGGGCTCGCATGCACAAAGACGACGTGCTCTTGGCCGGTTGCTGGGGGGCCCAGAAAACGCTGTATTTGCGCTTTGAGCGCTTCTCGTGATGCCGGCGAGGCGTGGGTCATTGTCGTTCTCCGTGGTGCCGAGATTCGAGATGAGCGGTCGCCTCGGAATAAGCGATGACCAGCAGTTGATCTTCGCGGCGCAGTGGACGTGGTACCGCGTCGGTGTCGGTGCCGTTGGCGTCAGTGCCCAAGTGGATGAAGGGCTGCAACGCGCCGTCCACTTCGTTGGTGTGCACCACACCGATGAGGGTGATGTCGTTGGCGTCGCAGTGCAAAAAGGCGAGCTGCGCCTCTTGAAAGGATTTTCCCACGAGATCTTGGGGGACGTCGATGAGGTAAATTTCGTTGGTTTCGTCGGTGATTTGGGTCAGGTGGTGATAGATGTCGGAGGCTTGCGGGTTGAGCACAAATTGTCCGATCAACTGCTCGGCGATGTGCGTGCCACAAATGAAGTTGGTGCGGGAGAGCACGTGCTTGGCGACGTGCCCGGGCATTTGGTTCATCTGCACCGATGTGTAAAACGGGGGTTCTTGGCTTCCGTCGACGGTGGCGTCAAAGCCCCCGGCGAGCTGGGCGGTGACGGCAATCATCAGAGAGCGGCTGTCCTGTTGCTCGGGCTCTTCAATGGTGGGGTCCGACAGCACAATGGCGCGATGGGCGCGTGAAATGCCAGCGCGTTCTAAGACCAGCGGATCGGATGGGTGGCCTTCAAGGGCGAATACCAATGCGTACACTTTGGGATCGGTAATGTTGAGATTGGGGGCGTTGGGATCGACCACCACGATGTAGCGGCGCCCGGCAAACGCGGTCCACACCTGCCGGATGATATTGTCGAGGTGTTCGTTGGCACCGAGGATTAAGATGTGATCTTTGAAGACGCGCGTGGAAGGCGGCAACATGCGGATGCGGCCAACGCGTTCGAAGCGCACCAGGACTGTCGAGACGATTTGGGCGGTCAATTGGCCGATGAGGATCATGCCGATGAGCAAAATCACAACGGCTTCGATGCGCCCGACGATGCTCAGGGGCTCTTTGTCTTCGATGCCGGAGATCAGCATGATCAGCGTAGACCAGTAGGCGTTGCCGAGATCGCCGAAGTGATCAAAGACCGGGGCATCTTGGCAAACCGCTGAGTTGGCGCACTCGGTCCAGTAGAGCAGCCACGCGCCGGCGAAGCTCACCACGCCAAAGGCCACAAACAAACCAAGGAGTTGGGGGATGCGAAAGGTGTACAGCAAGGACGCCCAGTAAATGCGCACGCGCACCCACGCGAGGTGCATGATTTCCTTGTAGCGAAACAGCCGGAGGATGCGGAAAAAACGAAAGATGCTGAGGATGCGCTGCAGGCGGATGAGGCGCAACCCGTCCCAGGCTTCTAACTGCAGGAAGGGCATGGCGATGAGGGTGAGCGAGGAGATGACCACCACGAGATCGAGGATGGATATCCACTCCGTTACAAAGGCACGCCGGTTGCGAGCGGCATACAGCCGGGCGAGGTATTCGAGCAAAAACACCAGGGCAACCGCGATGTCGATGCATTGAAAGACGGTGGCGTCTGCGGCGATGTCCAGGCGGAACTCCAGCAGGATGGCCAGCGATGAGGCGACGATGAGGCCGATGAGCCCAAAGTTGAGCCAATAGCCCGCCGAGTTGCGCGTCTGCACATTGATGGGGAGCAGCAGTCGGTATAGTTTTTCGCGCAGTGTGTTGTGCATACGGAACTCGTGCTTTTCATAGTACTGAAAAAAAAGCGCTCTGCAATGCGGGTTGCCCGGTATCTCAGATCACGCGGACCCTTCATGTTTCTTTTGACCGAGAATTGCAATTCACCGTATAGTGAAACGCATGGCGATTGACGAACAAGAACGGTTGATTAAAGAACTCGAAGTTGCGTTGGATCGCCTGAACGCGCTGTACAATCAATACTTTATGGGCATTGAAAAGCTCGAGCCGTTGGTGCCTCGCAAAGATGTCGATCGCAAAATCAACGCCCTGCGAAAAATGCAGTTGCGAAATACGGCGCTTCGCTTTCGTTTTCAGGCACAGGTGCAAAAGTATTCGACACACGCGAGCCACTGGCAGCGGATTTGTCGCCAAATTGAAGAGGGCACATATAAGCGCGACATTATGCGAGCGAAGTCGCGGGTGCGCAGGGCCGAAGAAGCCGAGCGCGCCACGCAGGCGTTGCAACAGTTGGATGCGGATGACGAGCTGTCGGCGGCTGTCGATGAGAGCGCATCGCGCGATGGCGCTTATGATTTGTCGGGGTTCATGGACGCGACACTGGATGATCCCTTTGCCGAACCATCGGCCTTGCCCAGCGCTGCCTCGTCGCCGCGAGATATGGTTTCTCCCGTGGGCGCCGGGGCTGTCGATCCATCCTCTCGGCCCCAGGGCGTCCCGGTTCCTGCCCGCTTTCAAGCGACAAAGCCCGTGGTTCCCGTTTCGTCCAAGGGCCGTCAACTGCCCGACATGGGCGAGGAGGATTTTGAGGCCTTATCGGGATTCTTTCAGGAATCGACAGCGCAAGCACCGGTATCGCCGCCTAGGCCATCCGCGCCACACAGCAGACGCCCTGCGCCGCCACCCCCACCGCCGCCCCCATTGCCGTCTGACATGCGCCCTGGCCGTCCTGTGCCACCTGCCCCACCCCGCCCGTCCGCCAGCTCGAAGGTTCGCCCCGCTGCGCCGCCGCCCAAATCCAGCAAGAGCGCATCGACGGGGTTGACCGACGATCGCATACAGTCGGTGTATCGCGCATACATGGCTGCGCGCACCAAAACCAACGAATCCACCACCAACATTACGGTGCAAAAAATTGCCCAAGTGCTGCGAAAACAGGCGGCCAACCGAGGCGGCGACGTCGATTTTCAGGTGGCCATTCGCGATGGCAAGGCCGTGATCAAAACCATCAAAAAATAAAAAAACGGTTGTTTTGTAAGGGTGCGAAAATTGGGTGGCACCTAAAAAAACTGTTTGATTTCACATAGATATGGGCTCTCTACCGCTGGCAGGCCCCAGATTGAGAGACGGATTACGCGCTTAGCGAGATGATCTAGGTCATGTGAAGTGCTAACATGGCGAAATTAAAGGATATTTCCGGATTGAAAGCGTTGGCATGCGAATTGCTCTAGCTAGGCGCAGTCTTTGTAGAAAGAGAGTTCCCCATGAATTGGATCAACAACGTAATCGAAGATATACAGCACAAAATTCTGCTAAAGACCGGGAAAAATCCGGCCCAGGGCATGATGACCCACGCGGCGCCCCCGGTGCCCTCTGACACCTCCGAGCAAGTGCGCAAATTCCAATGCCGTCTGTGCGACCTCGACAAGAGACTCCTCGAACTCCGCTAATTTATTTCATTTACAATTCATTGATGATCGCCGGGCAACGCCCTGGAAGGGTGCGTGGCGAGCGGCTCGTTTTGTGGGTAAGTGCGCCGAAGCGTTACCTTTTCACACAAAAGGTGCGCGGCGGGTTTGCGGGGCGGCTTGGGTATTAGCCGACGCCTGCGTCGCAAAAAAAGCAAATGTGGGGATCGGACGTGAGGCTTTTGCCCTGCGGATCGGCAACTTCAAAGTCTTGGCTGTTGTCGTTGTCGTCTTTGCAACCTTCGCCGATGCGCTGTAAGGAGCGGGTGGCTGTGGGAGCGGGGGCCTTGGCCCAACCTTCGAAGCAGCGCGGTGACGAGCCGTATCCAACGAGGTCGCGAATGTCATTCCCGGTACAGCGTTCTTTGAGGGGTTCGCTGTGGTCGACCAAGGCCAAAATACCGCCATTGGCAGCGAGGTTGACCTCGGCGACGAGATCGGCTCCGGGCAGGGGCATGCCCGTGTCGCTAGAGGCCGCCAATTGAATTAAAAGATATTGTCCGCCCTCAAGCACATCTGACAGCGGGATCATTTTGCCAAAGTTGCCAGCAGCGGGCGCGTATTGCAGGCTCCAGCCCTCGAGATCGACGGCCAGATCGCTGCGATTGTGCAGCACGATGTAATCGTTTTGCCAGATAGCGCCAGCATTGCCGCCATGCGCGTAAATTTCGTGAATGACCACCTGGGAGGACTGGCAGACATTGGGCGCCTCCGTGTCGGTGTCGTCCGTGTCGGTGTCGTCCGCATCGGTGTCGTCCGCGTCGGGGTCGCCGGTGTCGGTGTCGTCCGCGTCGGGGTCGCCAATATCGGTGTTTCCAGTGTCCTGGCTGCCGGTATCGCTGCTGTTGTCGTCGTTGCGTTGGGCATCGTCGGTATTGTCTGGAGCCGCATCGTTGTCCTTTTTGGCGGGGTCTTCGTCGGTTTTTTCGGGCGGTTGTGGCGTTGTTTTGTCGTTTGGCTCCTTATTGCCGGTGTCATCAACAGGAGATGCATGGGCGTCGTCGCTGGTTTTGTTGTCATCGCAGGCACTGGTGGCTGCGAGAAACAGGGCGCAGAGCAATGGAAGCGACAGGCGCCGGGTTTGGGAAAACAAGCTGTTGTGTGGGTACGGATTGGTTTGTTCTGACATGGTATCCTCCTTCAAAATGGTCCAAAGGCCAGACACCAGGTACATCGGCCACTTTTGCGAAAAGTTTCCTATTTCGCGAAAAAAAGATGAAATATTTGCGAAATAGTCCGATTTAACCGCACGAATGTTCAGTGGTTATCCCAGAAACCAGATCAAAAAGAGCACGAGCATCACAATAATGGCGGTGCCCACCAAGATGAGGCCGATGTCGGATTCCTCCTTGGGGGCAGCGTCGTTGTCGTGTTGTGGCGCCTGGCTGTCGCGCGTTCCCGGCACATCGAGGCTGGGCTCGGTGACGCCAGTTGGCAGCGTGGCGACGGGTGAGGGCGCTGCAGGCGGTGGGGCGACATGGTCGTCGTCGGGTGTGGCGGGGGAGGCTGGCGCCGTCTCCGCATCGTTGGCGTCGGTGGCGTGGGGCGCTGGGGTGGGAATGTCGGGCACAAAGGGCACGGTGGCCTCGTGCGGCGCTAGTTGGATGTCTTGCAGGGCGGCGGCCACGGGGTCTTCGAGGCCAAAGGTGGTTTGTCCGACGGCGAACGTGAGGCCGGGCACCAACGCGAAGCTGTCGCAGCGCTCTCCGTTACACCAGGTGCCGTTGCGAGAGCCCAAGTCGCGTACCATGAGTTGGCCGTCGTCTTGCCATTGGACTGCGGCGTGGGCGCTGGTCACTTCGGGATCGTCGAGGGGTATCGCGTTGTGGCGCGTGCGTCCCATGGTGGCGCTGTCGCCGGTTTGCACGAAGGTGAAGCGCGCCCCGCGTCCGGGACCCGAGAGCCCCAGAAGAGTGGGCGTTACGTGCGCGAGATGTCCCTGATGCGCAAGCCGCCGATGCAACAGGTCGTGCGCGCATTGCCCAATGGCTTGCTTGCCGATGGCGCTGGGATGCGTGCCGGATTCAAAGACAATGCGGTAGTGGGCGATGGTGATTTCATCGTTGGAGGCGAGCTTGGTGGGCCGGTGGGGGATGAGCTTGCGGCTGGCCACCAACGTGCCGTTTTGTGAGCTGAGGTCGACAAGCGTGTAATGATGGCCCTGTAGGCGAATCTCGGCATGCATGGGACAGACCGTGAGATCCGGGAGACAGAGATCGCAAATTTGGGCGCGTCCAATGGCGATTTGCCCCTGGATAAAACCGCACTGGTAGGAGAAGTCGGGATGTCGCGTATCGGTTATCGTGAGGCGAAAGGCCATGGCAGATCAA
Organism: Myxococcales bacterium; assembly: GCA_012522445.1. Classification (GTDB taxonomy): domain Bacteria; phylum Myxococcota_A; class Polyangia; order JAAYKL01; family JAAYKL01; genus JAAYKL01. The sequence continues at coordinate 72,130 of JAAYKL010000109.1, forward strand.
TTGGTGGCGGCCGGTGTCTTTTCGGGTTTTGGGACCGCCGCGTCTGTGGATTTTGGTGCCGTTATATTTGAGCCGCTGGGTTTGGCGGGGTCATTGCCCTGGCTGTCCGCACTGGGGCTGGATGCTTGGGTGTCGGTATCCGTTCCGTTGTCGATGGGCGGGGGCTGCGTCAAGTGGGCGTATTGGGGCGGCAAAAAGCGCGCATCTGATCCGTAGTTGACGTTGGGCTTGGGCATGTGGGCGTCGATGGGCGTTTTCTGGGCGCCGCGAATATTGCCGGTTTCGACCACCACCGGCACGGGATCGATGAGCTCGTATTTGTAGCCGCGCGAGTCGAGGCGGATGACGAAGTCCTCTTCGTCGACGGTGATGGTGCGCGCAAAGCCCGAGGGTATTTCACCGACGCGCTTAAAGGGTTTGTGCGTGAGGATAAAGCTGAACAAGCGAATGGCGATGTGGTTGTACAAGCGATGACAGCCGTGGGAATAACGGCGCAAAATTGAGTTGTAATCCACCGAGCCGTGGCTGCGGATGCCATTGTCGAGGTATTTGATCTCGCCGCTTTTGAGCTGTGTGGGGCGGTAGTGAAAACCGGCCACCAAGCCATAGGCCGACGCGTACCACGGGCCAAACTCGTCGTAGTTGGGCACGCGCACGGTGCGCCCTTTGTAGGTGACTGTCTTGATCAACGAGGCGCTGGGTGACGTGTCCGGCGGTAGCCATACCGGTCCGGCGATGATGTCCTTCCAGATGCGGGGGCCGACATCGGAGTTCTTGTAGCGAAAGTATTCGTAGCCGTCTGGGGCGAGCTCGGAGCGCCAGGAGCCGATGGTCGTGTTGGTGGTGATGAGGGGAATGTCCTGGTCGTTCCATTTGACGTACAGCGTGTTGGTGGGCAGGACCTTGCGCGGCTGGCCCCGCTCCTTGCCGGAGTCGGTGTAGGGGTAGTCGTACCAGACATCACCGCGGTGGATGACGGAGTGCAGGGCCATGGTGTCGCTGTAATACGGTGGGCGCGGCGGCAGGGGGATGGCGACATACAGGGCGCCCAGGGCTTTGTCGTCGTTGTTTTTCAAGAAGGCGACGAGCTTGTCCGGCGAGGTGAGGTCCATGTGTTTCACGAGCAGGGCGGTGTATTCGGCCACGAGGTTGGGCACTTCGTGCTCTTGTCCCTGTTCGTCGCGATAGGTGGGGGTTTTGCCATTGGGCAGGCGTGCGGTGCCGTCTTCGATGATGTTGGCGCCGTCCACGACGCGCTCGGCCGCCGTGCGCATAAAGGTATCGTAGAGGCGTTCCTTGGGGGGTTTGCGCAGCGCTTCAAGGGTGTCGCGACCGATGAAGCCCCAGCCGAAGATGCGGTTTTTGCGCTCGAAGGACACCAAGGCGCGGTGGGTGCGCCAATCCAAGCCACCGGTGGTGAACTTGGCAACGTCGCGCTCTTCGAAGAGGCCTTCGCAGACCAGCAGCTTTTGGGCCTCGGAAATGGCCTCGTAACGGGTGGCCAGATCGATGAGACCGGCGGACATTTTGTTGTCGGGATGCTGGCGCAGTTCGAAGGCGTCTTTGAGGCCCAAGCGTTCGATTTCACGGCGCATTTTGACGGCAAACGAGCGCGTCTTTTGGGCATCTTCCTTGGCGGCATTGTTGCTCCGATAGGCGATGAAGCCGTCGAAGCCGCGAAACCGGTTGTAGTCGATATCGGCGTAGCAGGGGCGCTCCAATTCGTCGAGGGCGCGCTTGCGCAGGACCGACAGGCTTGGGGGGATGCCAAAGACCTCCAAAAAGTGTTCGGAGTCGCCGACGCCCTGGCTCAGGAGTTCACACGCTTCGCCCTGGGTGTCGCTGTCGGTGTTGTCGGCGCCCTTGTCGGAATCGCCTGTGGTGTCGGATGGACTGCTGAGCCCCATGAGCTCGCGGATTTCGTCTTCGCTCATGCCCTGGGCGCGCAGTTCGGCCATTTTGGCGTTTCGCGCGCGTTGTTGCTGGTGTTCCACCACCTGTCGGGCGGCGGCCATGGTGCGCGATTCGTAGGGCCAGTTGTTGGCCAGCTTGCGAAAGATGGGCCGGAAGTGATTGGGCACGCGGGGTTCGTCGCTGCTGTCGCGTTCGGAGAAAATATAGGGCACCCAGTAGTTGCTCAAGTCGATGATCGTGAAGCCCTTTTGGCGCGCTTCCGATTCGCACATCATTGTCATTTTGCCGTCTTGCCATGCCTGGACCGGTCGTCCTTCGGGGGGGGCTTCGGGGGGCTCTTCGGTGTCGGTGTCTGCTGCGGCATCGGCAGCGCCAGCGGGAGCGGGTGTTTTGTCGGCGGCGGATTCGCCGATTTTGGGCGCATCGGTGGTTTTGTTACTGCAGGCAAGCGCGATCAGAGCGGTGCATAGGGCGATGCACAGAGCGGTGGTGAATTGCGGGCGTTTGGGCATGGCGTCCTTCCTGTTCCGGGCGTCCGGAGACGGATTTGCATTGGTCATATCAGGTTACTTTGTCGCATCTCAAGTTTGCCGCAGGTTTGTCTGTCGCGCCTGTCGCCGGAGATGGGCCAAGGACAGTACGAACGCCGCGCCGGGCTTATTCCGGGGAGCCTTCGGCGGGGTGCGTTTCGGTGGGCGTGCGTCCCGGTGTGCGGATCGAAAACGCATGGTACTCTTTTGCGAACTTTGCTTTTTGCCCATCTGCTGGCACAGTTTGGTGCGGCCGCTAACGGCTACTGAGGAGGGAAAAATGACGAACGCCCAACCCGTGGTAATGATGAAGCTGTCCGGAGAAGTGCTGGCGGGCCAAGCGGGGTTTGGCCTGGACGGCGCCACGCTGGACTTTGTGGCCGGGGAGTTGGCGAGGGCACAAGCCGAGGGCGCGAAGACCGCTGTGGTGCTGGGTGGCGGAAACATCTTTCGCGGCCTGGGGGCACGGGCCGCCCAGATGGATCGCGTAACCGCCGATGAGATGGGCATGTTGGCCACCGTGATCAACGGCCTGGCACTAAAAGACGCCATTTTGCGCGCCGGGGGGCGTGCGGTGTTGTTTACGGCGCGTCCCATGAGTCCCATTGGAACGCCCTATGTGCGCGACGATGTCCGCGAGGCCATGCGCGCGGGACAACTGACCATTCTGGCTGGCGGTACGGGCAATCCGTTTTTCTCCACCGACACTGGGGCGGCGCTGCGGGCGGCAGAGCTCGGATGCGATATTTACATGAAGGGCACCAAGGTCGACGGCGTTTACGATCGCGATCCCATGCGTTTTCCCGATGCGGTGCGCTTCGATGAAATCACTTATGATGAAATGCTGGAGCGGCGCCTGGGCGTGATGGATTTGACAGCGGCGACCATGCTGCGCGAAAACCGTGTGGTCGCGGTGGTGTACCGCATGACCGAGGACAACGCCATTTACGACGCGGCTATGGGGCGTTGCCAGGGGACGCGCGTCATTCCATCGCCGTAACACCGCGGGTGGGTTTGAGGTAATATGCCAGATGCTGTGAGCGACATTTATGCCCTGTTGGCCGAGCGGGTGCGCTTTGAGCAAGAACTCGGGCAATCGGTGTATCGGGTCGACGATCCCCTGCCCGAACACATGTTGCGCGCACAACCCATCGCGGCGCCGCGCACAGACACCGCCATCCGGCCGTCACCGGTTGTGGCCGCACCCGTATCCGCACCAGCACCCAGAGAAGCCGTCTCCAGCGCAAGGCACTTACCGCCGGTGGCAGATGCCGAGGCGCAGTTGTCGCAGTTGCACAAGTCGCTGCGCACATGCCAGGCGTGCTCGCGCCACCAGACGCGCCAGACGGTGGTGGTGGGCGAAGGGGCATCCCATGCCGCGCTGATGTTTGTCGGGGATGCGCCTGCCCCCGAAGACGACTTGACCGGCATTCCCTTTGCGGGCAGCGAGGGCTCTCTGCTCAACCGGATCATCCAGGCCATGAACTTGCAGCGCTCGCAGGTGTTTCTCACGCAGCTCACCAAGTGCCACATGCCCGAGTCGCGGTTTCCGAGCCGCGCCGAAATGGATGCCTGCGGTCCGTTTTTGTTGCAGCAAATCGCCAGCGTCAATCCGCGGGTTGTGGTGGCGTTGGGGCAAGTGGTGGCGCGTTGGTTGCTCAACACCGATGCGCCGATTACTGCGCTGCGCGGTAAGTTTCACCCGTGGAATGGTCGCCTGGTGATGCCGGTGTACAGCTTGGCCTATTTGTTACAGAAGCCCGATGCCAAAAAAACGATGTGGGATGATATGCAATTGGTGATGAGAGAATTGGCACAACCCGCCGCCACGGAAACAAAATAGTATGTCGGATACACCCCCAAAATCACTGCCGCCGTTGTCAGAGTTGCTCGATGATACGGGCATCTTGTCGGACGAGACGCTGCCGCCCCTGGCCATCGACGGCGATGTGGGAGACGGCGATGTGACGCCCTTGCCAATGGCCGACTTCCTCGACAACTTTGCCCCCGAAGCCCTGGACGCGCCGATGGCAGATGACCACCCGTCAGCGCTGCTGTCGCCAACGTTGTTTGCCGATGAAATGCTGGATTTCGACGATGTCCCGTCCTTGGTGGGCGACGCGGATGCCCCGGTGGAGCTGGGTGACGAAATGCCGGGGTTTGACACCGATGATTCATGGCTCGACGATGCGGATGCCGCGACGACAGCGCTGGATTGGCGAGAGGTAGACATCGCCATTGATGACGCCGAGACCGCGCCGATTTTGGACGGCGAAGACGCGGGCGACGAGGGCCCGGTTTTGGACGGCATTGTCTCGTTGGACGAAGGCAATACCGATGGCGAAGACGACGCCGAAGACGAGGACGCTCCCGAAGATATCGCCCGCTTTATGGCATTGCTGGACCTGCCCATCGACGATGAAGAAACACCGCAATAAACCGCACCGCAGGGGGCGCAGACAAAACGAAATGGCCCCCATTGGAGTCTTGCCCTCTAAGGGCTGTTGGCTTACATTGGGCAGACGGGGTCAACTCAGTGAGCAAACGTGCTCCTGAATATCACAACGACACAAAAGCCCCCTTCACGGAGACTTTTATGCAAAAACCGATGAGCAAAAGAGAGTTGGATAAGTTCAGAAAGATCCTGCAGGACAAGCGCGAAAAACTGGTGGTCAATGCCCGCCAGACACTGGAAGACGACATGAAACTAGACGCCGCTGATTTGCCCGACGAAATGGATTTGGCGTCCAGCGAGTACTTGCAGTCGTTTCAATTTCGGTTGCGCGGCCGCGAGCGCACCTTCCTCGACAAAATCACCAAAGCGCTGACCAAAATCGACAGCGGTGAATTTGGCATCTGCGAAGATTGCGGCGAACGCATTGCCCCCAAACGCCTGGAGGCGCGCCCCGAAACCACGCTGTGCATCAAATGCAAGGAAGAGCAAGAGCGCGAAGAATCCCAGTTCGGCGATTGAACGCCTCGGGCGATGTTTCGCCTCTTTGTTTTCCCCTCCTTTTCGTGATTTCACTTCATTAAATTAGCTGGTTGGCATCGGACATATGCGACGCCGTTCTGTATGCGGATGATCGCACCGGCACGCGATAGCGCGGCATGGCGATGGGATGGGATGGTTTGTTAGGGGTGTTGGTGAGAGGGAGAACGGCGCGGGAGCGGGGCGTCAGCCATCGAATTTGTTGCCACACTCGGGGCAAAATTTTGCGCCCGGTGTCATTTTGTTGCCGCACTCCGGACAAAATTTGGGACCCGTGGCAACGGGCAGGGGCTGGCCACATTCGGGACAGAATTTGCCGCCTGGCACCGTGGCGTTGCAGTTGGCACAGGTGACGCCACCGGCTTGTTGGGCAGGCGCGGCTGCGGGGGCTGTGGTGCCCGCCAAGTTGCCCGCTTGGGGCTGGGGCATGCCGGGCTGTCCTTGGGGTTGCGCGTATTGCGCTTGCATTTGGTTGGCTTGGAACATTTGCGCCATGCCGAAGCCGACACCCAGTCCGGCGCCTCCCAACATGCCCCCGGCACCACCGCCTTCACCGCCGCCACCACCCTTGGCCATGCCTTCGCCAGCGCCCATCATGGCCTTGGCTGCGGCGAACTGTTGGTAGCCCTGCATACCGCCGACCATGCGAATTTGCGCGGCTTCGGTGTACAGTTTTTTGAGGTTTTGTTTGTCGTCTTCGTTGCAGTCGATGACGAAGTTACCCAGTTGGGTGATGATTACGCCGAATTCTTCGACGTGACGGCCCACGCCCTGCAGGACAGTGGTTTCGATTTCTTCGGTGTACGCGCCGGAGACGACGTCGAGGATCGGCATTTTTTGCTTCACCACTTGCTCGGCGATTTGGTCGCGGATGACCTTGAGCACCTGTTGCTTGAACCACGAGAAGAAGGAGTCGTTGTCGACCTGGCGCATACCCAGGAGGCCGAGGATGAGCTTTTCGGGCTCGGTGACGCGGATGGCAAATTCGCCGTGGACCATGATGCCCACCGGGATGCCGGACTTGGGGTCTTCGACGTCGCCGATGCGCCCGCCAAATTTTACGCCGGTGAAGGCACGGGTGGAGACGAAGTAGATCTCGGAGACAAAGACATTGCCGCCGGTGAAGGAGTCGATCAGGTTGGACAAAAACGGGATGTTGGAAGAGTCGAGGGTGTGCCGCCCTGCGGGCAGGCGTCCGGCGGGCTTTCCATCTCGGAAAAAGAGCGCCACTTCGTCGGAGTCGACGGTGAGCTGCGAGTAGGCCGGAACCGTGCGATCGGGGTGCTTGTACACGACGTGCTCTTTGGCTTCGTCGGAGCGCGCGATCATCATTTCTTGCACGCCGCGTTTGATAAAATTCATGATGCTCATGGTGCTCTCCTTGTCATGTGCGCCAGTGCGCTTGCGCCAAGTGATGTTGCCAATCGAAATGAAAACGGCCCATCATAAAGCAGCAATCGATACAAGGTCAACGCGTGCTGTTAAATATCTGTGCAGGCGACGTGAGATCAGGGCAAGGCGCGTGAAATCCAGGCGCCGCCTAGGACGCAATCGTCGCGGTAAAACACCACGGCTTGTCCGGGGGTAATGGCCTTTTGCGCGTGGGAAAAGGCGACGTGCAGACCGTGGCCTTGGGCGGTGACCACCGCGTCGACCGGGGCGCTGCGGTAGCGGATTTGGGCCTGGCAGGCGAGCGGAAAGGACGGGGCGGAGCCGCTGATCCAGTGGGCATCGTCAGTGAGGAGCGCGGCGCTTCGCAAATCGGTTTCATCGATGGTTAGCGTGATGGTGTGGGTGTGGGCATCGATGCGGGAGACATAGGCGCGTTGTCCCGTGGCCACCCCGAGGCCCTTGCGCTGCCCCACGGTGTAGCGGTGGATGCCGCGGTGTTCGCCCAGGACGCGGCCGCTGGGGTCGCAGATGGGCCCAGGGATTGGGGCGTCGTCAAACCAGTGCCGGAGCGCCTCGGAGAAGTGCCCGTCGGCGTCGACGAAGCAGGCGTCTTGGCTGTCGGGGCGCTGGGCGGTGGGCAGGTCCCACTTTTGGGCCAGGGCGCGCACGTCGTCTTTGGAGAGCCGGGCCAAGGGGAAGAGCGTGGCGTTGAGTACGTCGCGATTTAGGCCGAACAGAAAGTAGGTTTGGTCCTTGGGGGCAAAGGCCGCGCGGCACAGTCGCGGTGCGTCGCCGTGCACGACTTCGGCGTAGTGTCCCGTGGCGAGATAGCGCGCATTGGCGGGTTGCAGGTGCTGGTACAGGGCGGCGAATTTGACGTGGACATTGCAGTGTACGCACGGGTTGGGGGTGCGCCCCGCGCGGTATTCGCGCCACGCCGGTTGCAGGACGGACGCGGCAAAGGCGTCGGTGTAGTCGAGGACTTCGTGGCGGATGCCCAGGGCGTGACAGGCGGCTTGGGCGCTCTCGACGGCACCGCTGGCGCAACACCAGGTCACCGCTTGGTGGGATTGCTGCGGGCGCATCAACAGGGTGACGCCCACCACGCGAAAGCCTTGCTCGAGCAGGAGTCCCGCCGCCACGCTGGAGTCGACGCCACCGCTCATGGCCACGAGCACGGTGGGGGCTTCAGGGCGCATCGAAAGAGGTGGCGAATCCCGCCGAGCGCACCATGTCGAGGTCGTTTTCCACTCGGCGCCCCTGGGTGGTGAGATAGCCGCCCACCATCAGGCCATCGGCGCCGCTAATGAGCAGCCAGGACTGCAGTTCGCGCAGGTGGTATTCGCGACCGCCGCAGACGCGGATTTCCTTGCCGGGCATCATCAAGCGCGCCACGGCGACGATTTGCAGGCACGCCAGGGGCGTCAGGGGCCAGGGGTTGTCGATGCGGGTGCCGGGCACGGGGTGAAAGAAATTGATGGGCACGGAGTCGACGTCGAGCGATGCCACGGCAGCCAGGAGTTCGACCCGTTGGGCCAGGGTTTCGCCCAGGCCGAACAAACCGCCGCAGCAGGTGGCGAGGCCGAGCTCCTTGGCGTGCACAATGGTGTCGCGGGCGTCCTGCCAGGGGCGGGTGGTGCAGATGTGTGGGTAGAAGCTCTCGGCGGTCTCGAGGTTGCAGTGGTAGCGCGTCAGTCCGGCGTCCTTGAGGGTTTGCAGGGTGTGGCGGCTGATGTTGCCCAAGGACGCGCAGGGCAGGACGCGCAGCTCCTCGCGCATGCGGGAAAACGTGCGGGCCAGGCGTTCGATTTCGGCGTCGCTGTCCACGGCCAACCCCGACGTGACAATGCTGAAGTGACGCGCCTGGTGGTCTTGGGCAGCGGCCCCGGCCGCCATCATTTGGGCTTCGGAGCGCAGGTCGTAGGTGGCCACGCCCTGGACGTCGTTGTGGGCGGATTGCGCGCAAAAGCGGCAGTCTTCGGTGCAGTGCCCGCTCTTGGCGTTGTAAATGCTGCACAGGCTCACGACAGCGGGTCGCTCGGCCATGCGGACGCGGTGCGCGCGCTGCAGGAGTTCGTGTACTTCGGGGCCCTGACACTGCAGGAGTTCTCGGGCTTCTTGGGCGTCAATGGGGCGGTTCATCGCGGTCCTCTTGGGGCAAAACGCCGTTCATCGAGCCGCTGCGGAAGCCCTCGAGATCGACGCTGACATAGTCGTACCCCGCCGCGCGCATGGCGGCGATCACTTTTTGCCGCAACGGGGTTGTGGTGAGTTGTGCCAGCGCGGGAGCCGGCAGCTCGAGGCGGCATAGGTCGCCGTGATCCCGGACGCGCCGTTCGGAAAACCCCACGTCGTCGAGGGCGTTCTCGGCGGTTTCGATGCGCGCCAATCGCTGGCGTGTAATGGGCTGTCCGTAGGGGATGCGGGTGGCCAGGCACGGGCGCGCGGGCTGTTGCCAATTGGGCAGTCCCAGGGCCTTGGCGCCGTGGCGTATTTCGGCTTTGGTGAAGCCGATATCCAGCAGGGGTGTGTGCACGCCGAGTTCGCGGATGGCGCGCAGTCCGGGGCGAAAGTCGGCGGTGTCGTCGCTGTGGCTGCCCTCGAGGACTGCCTGGCATCCCAGGGCAAGGGCGGTGTCTTTGAGCTGTTGAAAGAGCGCCCGTTTGCACGCGAAGCAGCGATCGGGACCATTGCGGACAAAGGTCGGGTCGCCGAGTAAGTCTACGTCGATCACGACGACGCGCGCGCCGAGGTGTTGCGCCACATCGAGGGCTGCCTGGGTTTCCCGGGCGGGGAACTGCGGGCCGCGGATCAGGATGGGCACGGCGTTGTCACCGATGGCATCGCGGGCCAGGGCGAGCAGGAACGCGCTATCGACTCCTCCGGAATACCCGATGGCCACCTTGTCCAGCGATTGTAAGAAACGGCGCAGTTGCGTGTGTTTGTCAGCGCGGTGGGGAACGGCGCTATTGGGCGGGCTGCGCATCGGCGTTTCGCGGGCGGATGACGCCGTCTGCGAACATGGTTTGAATGGCGTGGGCCGCTTGTCGGGCCAAGGTTTCTTCGACGCGGATCACCGGTGTGAGGGTGGTGAGGGCGTGCAGCACCTTGGGCAGGGTGTTGCGCTTCATGTTGGGGCAGACGAGGTCGTCGGAAAGCGGAACAAAGGTTTTGTCGGGGTTCTCTTTGCGCAGCCGGTGCAAGAGCCCCAGCTCGGTGCCGATGACGATGGTGGACGCATCGGATTGCCGGGCGCGGGTGCACATCTGACCGGTGCTCAGCACTTCGTCGGCCAGGGCGCTGACCGTGAGCGGGCTTTCGGGGTGCACAAAAATGGGGGCCCCGGGGTGTGCGGCGCGCGCGGCTTCGACGTGTGCCGGACGCAGCGTCGCGTGGATGGGACAGGCGCCCTCCCAGTAGATCATTTCGCGGCCCGTGAGCTGCGAGACATAACCGCCCAAGTATTTGTCGGGCACGAAGATGATGGGGCGACCGGGTTCGATGCGCCGGATGATGTCGACGGCGTGGGCGGAGGTGCAGCAGACGTCGCTTTGGGCTTTGACCTCGGCGGTGCTGTTGACGTAGCAGACGACGACGGCGCCGGGGTGTTGGGCTTTGAGGGCCGCGAGGCTTTCGCCGGTGGCCATATCCGCCATGGGGCAGCCCGAGGTTTCGTCCGGGAGCAATACGGTTTTGTCGGGCGAGAAGATGGCGCAGGTTTCGGCCATGAAGTGCACGCCGCAAAACACCACCAGTTGTTGGGGAACGCGGGCGCCTTCGCGGGCGAGCTCCAGCGAGTCTCCGGTGAAGTCGGCGATGTCCTGCACTTCGGGCAACTGGTAGTTGTGCGCCAGGATTACGGCGTTGTTTTCCTCTTTCAGGCGGATGATTTGTTCTTGAATTTTGGCGTTCATGGCTGTGTTGGCAATCCCCTTGCACATCGAAAATATAAAGGGACCTGGGACGGTGCGAATGTCCACCACCGAAGGCGACTTATCACCCCTATTTTTCGCGGTCAACGAACAGTTGTGCAGATTGTGCATTTTTTTAGGAAACATTCTCGCCAAGCGGCCGATGAATATAGAGCTGCCTGGAAGGTCCAGCGGCGATTGAAAAAAGAGGTTGTCATGAAAAAGATTACCCCCAAGACCCTATTGGCTGCGCTGTGTTGCCTATCGATGGCGGCGTTTGGCACTGCAGTGGCGCAAGTGCCTAGCGATGTGACCAGCGCCATTTTGCCCGAGATGACACTGTCGGTGGGCGAACAGATCGTGCTCGACGCGCAGGACGTGGCGAGTTTCAGCGAGAGCACCCGCGGCGTGATCGAGGTGAAAGTGCCCAAGGACGGGCGCCGCATGGTCGTCAACGCGCAATCTCCGGGCAAGATGACCCTGCTGCTCATCATGCGCACGGGGGAGACGCGCAACATCGAAATCACGGTGTTTGCCAAAGATCCGCAGGTCATCATTGAAGAGCTCACGGATCTGCTGTCCGAACAGAGCGGGCTGCGGCTCAAGCGCATGGGGGCCCGGGTGTTCATCGACGGGTATGCCGAGAGCGAATCGGAGTTGTGGCGGGTGCAGCGCATCGCCGAGTTGTATCCGGGGCAGGTGCTGTGTTTGGCCACGGTGGGGCGGAGCGTGCGTCCGCGCACCAACATCCGGCTCGACTTGACCTTTGTGGAATTTCACCAGAGCGCCCAGGACGGCGGCGGCATTCGCTGGCCCGGACAACTGGGGGCCACCGGCGCGATGGAGATGAACATGGATCTGCTGAGCGGGCGCAGCACGGCTTCCTATCGCATCGTCGACCAGGCATTTCCGGTCATCGAGGCGGCGGCGGCGCATGGAAAGGTGAAAATTCTCAAGCGGGCGTCGCTGTTCACCACGAGCGGAAACCGCGCTGACTACAATTCCGGGGGCGAGGTCAACGTGCCCATTGCCGGGAGCCAGGCCGCAGAGCTGCGCACGGTGTCCTATGGTTGCCGCCTGTCGGTGTTGCCGTTGCTCGACGGCGCCAATGGATTGGTCGATCTCGAAGTGGAGGCCGAAGTCTCGGAACTAAAAGAGACCGGGCAATCGGTTCCCGGGCGCGCGATTTCGCGGGTCAGCACGCTGGTGCACCTGGGCCTGGGGCAATCCATTGTTTTGTCGGGATTGGATTCCCACGTCGAAAGCCGCAGCAAAAACGGGTTGCCCTTCATGTCGCGCGTGCCGGTGTTGGGCCTGCTGTTCGGCACCCATCACCGCCGCAGCGAGCAAGTCGAGGGCATCATCGCCATTACGCCGGTGGTGGTCGATCACGTGGAAGGGGAGAGCCGCCGTCGCATCGACGAGGCGCTGGAGCGTTTTCGCAAGACCCGGATGTAGCGCCTGTGGGTTGGGTTGGGTGGCTGTGTTTTGCGGGCGTGGCGGGTGTTATTTGACGGTGAAAGACTTGTCGGTGACCGGCGTGTCGTTGAGGTAGACTTGGACTTTGTACTTGCCGGGTTCGGCCATGGCGGAGTCCCATTGGGCGCCCATGGTGCCGGACCCCCCGCCCGGAACTGGTGTGCGGACGGTGTGCCAGGTGGTTTCGCCGTCGCTGTCCACGCGATTCCACTCCACGGTGATGACCGTGTTGGGCCACAAATCGAGGAAGCGCAGCCCGCAGTACACCACGCCGCCTGCGGCAAAGCTGTCGCGCTCTTTTACGGGCATGTTGTCGTTGTTTAAGGCGAGTCCGAGGGCGAGTTTGTCGACTTTTGGGTTGTCGCCAGCCTTGCCCACGGAGATTTGCTGCGATGCCAACACTTTGTCGTTTAAGAGGACTTCGACGAAGTATCCGCCGTCGGGCATGCCAGAGGGAGAGGCCACGTTGGCGCCAAAGCGCCCCGACCCTTCAACGGTGATCCAGGATTCGCTGAAGACTTCGCCTTGGCGTTGCCAGCGGACGATGACATCGGTGGGTTGCATGGCGTTGCGAACGGCAAAGGTCGCGTGCAGCTCTTTGACCCCGCTCTTGAATTGCTTTGCCGGGGCAACGGGTACCATGGTCTTGGCATTGATTTTTTGCGAGACCTTGAGGCCCACCACGGAGACACCGCCCGCTAAGGGATCTTTGCCGATGATGGTGAACTCGGTGCCGCCGACATCGGTGCCGTTAACGACGATGCGGACGCGGTACCCGCCGGGGATGAAACGCTTTCCGGCTGGGCGAAACGAGGAGATAAAGGAAAAGCTGTCGGAGCCTTCGATTTCGCTCTCGAACATGGGATCGGGGATGCCGTCTTTGTACCACCGCACTTCAATGGCCGCTGCCGCCGGCACTTTGGCCAGGCGTCCGACGAGATAGATGGTCGGCGTGGCGGGGCTGAATTCGGTCAGGATATCGCCCACGGCGCGGTAGCGCTTGTCGTCGACTTCGGTGGTGAGCTCTGCGGCGCGCAATTCGGGTTTCCAGGAAAAGTCTTCGGGTCCGAATTGATAGCGCTCTTTCTCTTCGACGGGGGTGGTGGGCTCGGGTTGTGCGGCGCCACAAGCGGCGATGGAGGCGGCCAGGAGGAGGGTGCCCATCGCGAAGATTTTGCGGACATTGGCGGTCATGATGAACTCCGTGTGATTGGTAAAGGCCTGGCAAGGCGTCAAGGTGCTCAGGGCTCAGGCATAGCAGAACCGAAAAAAAAGGGGAGTGGCTTTGCGACGTCTTTTGCGGACGCGGCGCAAAAAACGGCAGGGGAGAATGTTTTCATTGCCAGTGGACGCCCAGCCGGTGGTTTTGAAAAAATATTTTATGTCCCAGACGGTTAATGTTTGTCCGCATTATAAAGCATTTAAAAATGTCCGCGTGTGCGCATTTGGTTCACGCCCTGCTTTGGGCTCGGTTCGCGTCAAATTTCTCAGAATTAACGCCACATCTCGGCTGTGGGCTGTAAATCGCACTCCTTCGTAGAAAATGGCAATTAAGGCTTGCCTGGGCATATAATTTAAACTAGCATGAGCAACACAAATGCAACATTACCCTCTTTTTAGCACACAGGCATTGCCTTGGCATTGTGTGCTCATCGATGAACGGTAGCCGCCGCAGCGACTGACACGCATCGCCAGCCACCAAGCGATGGTGCACCACCAAGCGATGGTTCACCGCTTGGGCATCCGCATATCGAAAGCGCATGAGCTTGGCCCGCAGGCCACCACTGGTGAACGGTTGTCCGGCCAACACCGCGAAATTTGCGTTGGGGGCGAAATAGACATTTTTCGACAGCCAAATTCGAATTCAACATCTTCTGGCTACCTCAGAACCACAATGGGATCGCGATTCTGAAAGATGTATAAAATTCATACGCATTTGCGCAAACGAGATATTATGACGCGATGTGCGCGCTGTGCCTTCGGGGTCAATGCTGTTTTGCTCAGCTTGTCACATCATTTGCTTATAAATGACAATGATACCCTTCATGGCACACATCGTGCAAAAGGGGTTTTCAACAGAAGGGTTTTCCAATACCGAAAGGGGATAAGGATGCTGAGAGAAAGAATGTCCATCCACTGGCTGGTGCGCTGGGGCAAAGGCGCGGTTTTGAGCGCCCTGATTTTGCTGGTTGTGTTTGCCTTGGGGTGCCAAATCTCAGAGCAAAAGACCGATGACACCGGCACAGACAGCAAATCCGATGATGCCAACAAGGACGGCAAGTCCGACGGAAACAATGAGTACGCTTTGGCTACCCATGCCCCTGATTATAGCTTAATCGGCACAGAGATAAATACCGCAATTATAATTGACTATTGGGCAGAAGGCTCCTTTGACAAAATCTGCAAGACCGGTTTTTTGGGAAAGAGCGCCAAGACAGAAGGCTTTAAGCACTTCTCTATACGCCTTGGGGACTACAAAGATGGCGTGTATCCCATCAGTTCGTTGGCCGAACCCGTGGAGAAAGGGGCTAGAGCGACCGTGCACGCCATTACTAGGCATGATGGTTCCTATAAGTATGGGTTGGATGCCATCCCGGCCTACCGGGGAACGGTGGAGATTAAAAAATTAACCAAAGAGAACTTGGGTTTAACCGGTGACATCGAGGTGCACGTCATCGCCGAATTTGCCAAAGAACCGGTGCGCGAATTTGAGTGCAACTATTCGATGGACGCCGATATGAACTGGTTAGATGGCGAGTGCATTTGCTTAGACCAAGACGAGCAAGTTTTTAACTGCAAAGTCGATTCATTTGACGATCAGTGCTGCTATGACCCCGACGTCGAAACCGAAACCGTGGAATACCGCTTTGTCTCGCACTATTGCAGTTTGCATTGCATGGAAAGTACCAATATCCCCTATTCCAAGTGCGCCCATCCTCCGGGCTATAAACCGGATACCAGCAACGACGGTTTAAGCGATCTCATCCACGAGGATTTTAAAATTTGCTCCTTTATGTTTTACGACGCTGTCGAAAATGCCGGGAACGAGCTCTACGTTATCGGGAATGCGGGGATTAATAGCACCTGCCCCGGATATCCGGCCTTCCGAACCTTTGTGAACATATTTCGCGATGGTCAGATGCACATAGACGAAAATTGGAACGCATCTAAAACTGAATATGCACCTGGCGTTGATATCCTTAATCTCCAAACAGCAGACATTTCCTTTGATGCGATATGGAAAAACCAAGTTGGAGATTTTTATCTCGTGGGAGCGTCAGGATTGGTTGCGCGTTACACTGAGACGGGATTGACGATTCTGAAAATTTCCCCCCCGGACACATATGAATACTACTCAGGTATTTGGGGCAATGACCAAGGTGAACTCTATGTCTGTGGCAACAATGGCAGCCTGCTTCACATGAAAGACGACAATTGGTCTCGCATCGATTTGGGCACCACGAAAACCCTTAATTGCATTGCGGGCAATGACCAAGGCGAGGTGGTGGTGGCCGGAGAAAACGGCGTGGTGAGGATGTTCAAAGATGAAGAGTGGCGCAAGATCAACATGAGCAATTCCACGGACATACAGGACGTGTGGTTTGCCCCATCGGGAGATTTGTTTGCGGTTTCAGGTTATTTTGACAACCCCGTTACGCATCCTGGAACGGTTTGGCAATTTGACTGTGAGGCGTGGGTGGAACTGGCCAAGGCAGAAGGGGATATCCTGTATGGGATCCACGGCAACAGCAAAGGAATCATCTATGCCGTGGGTGACGTTACAGACGAAAGCGGAGAGGCTCGCCCCGTTGTGTGGAAAGGCGAAGATAGCATGTGGACGCGAACGCAATACAATCAAAGCACCGGGTCGTTAAGAGGGGTGAAATGCCTCACCAACAATAAATGCTACGCTTTTGGCGACAACATGTTCTTTGAACTTTGATGCCCAGCAGACCGAAATGTGAGGCATATCGATGAAACAACACACAATCATTGCAATGGGCGTGCTGTTACTCGCGCTGTCTGGCTGCGCTAATCAGTCATCCCAGGCGGATGACGGCGATACCAGCCCGGACAGTGTGGGCAGCGACAGTGGACCGCGCGAACCGGTGCCGCCGTTGCCCTCGGACAGCGACTCGGGATCAAAGCAAAAAGTGGATGCCAATGGGATTCCGGTGTTTGACGACTGCCCGGTGGTGCAGGCGAAAGATGCGTGCGCGGACGGGTGGTGCCGGATTGAGCCGGGTACCTTTTTGTATGGCACCCCCGAAGAGGCTGGGGTGCCGTGCAGCACTGGATACAATGAATGGCCACCGGTACAAGTCACGCTGACCCGCCCCTTTTTGATGCAGCAGTACGAGGTCACCCAGGCCCAATGGGAGGCGATGGGGTTTCCCAATCCCGCGCGAGATGTGCACCCCGACAAGCCCATCACCTGGATCAACTGGTTTGAGGCGCTCGCCTATTGCAACGCGTTATCCGAAAAAGAAGGCCTGGATACCTGCTACGACTTGTCTGGGTGCCAGGGGGAGGTGGGCACCGGCTGTCCCACGGGAAGCTGGTTTTACGATAACGGCTGTGTTGAAAAACACGACAACCACGATGAGTTTGTGCCCGGGCTCTACTTTGCCTTCGGCGAAGTGCACAAGTATCCCCGTCGCTACGACTGTCCCGGATACCGACTGCCCACGGGCAGCGAATGGCAGTATGCGGCGCGGGCATGCACCTCGGCGGCCACCTACAACGGCGACATATCCCCTGAATTGAGGATCGGCGGCTGTGAACAGGAGCCTGTCCTCGACCCCATCGCCTGGCACTGCGGCAATGCCGATGCCCTGCAGGTTGTCAAAACCCGCAAGCCGAATTTGTGGCATCTCTACGATATGCTGGGCAACGCCATGGAGTGGACCGATCAACAAAACGTCGGGCTGTGGCTTGAGTACGACGAGGGAACATCGGGTCCCCTCACCGATCCCATCGGCCACAGCGAAACCGCTCCCGATGGTGTGTTCTTTAAAGCCCCTGCCGGTGGATCATTTCTGATGGGTACCTGCCTCAACCGCCCCGCGTATTTGTTTCAAGATATAGCGTTGGGACGGTCATCATCCGTTGGTTTTCGCCCGGTACGCACCATCCTACCGCCTGCATCCCCCAAGAAAGGCAAGTAGCGCCTCACTATCGGCACGCATTTCCACGGCCTTGTTTATTATTTGTAGGCGTACGGCGCGCGTAATTCCCACTTCCGGCAAACCTCCGTCTGTGTGGTCTTTCCCTGAATTTGTGGACAATTGACTTAACTGGGATAATCCCCGGAAGAGGCAATGATGTCCAAACGAACAAGAAGAATCTTCACGAAAGAGCAGAAGGACAGATTGCGGTCAAGCCCGCAATGACGCGAAAGAACGCTCGCAATGACGCAGCACCCCCAATCGACTGCTGTACCTGCCGCCGAGCTTGTAACGCCAAACCGCCTCGGCAAACCGTTGGGATGGCCGACAACGCAGGTGAATCAACGACAAAGCGGACATAATTAACTATTAATGCCCTAGAAAAATATTTTATTTTACAAATGGGTCGATTCGATTATGATAAATTTTAAAACAACAGTTTAACATTTCAAAAACATTAGAGATTTATGCGAAATTTGCCACTGGAAAACGAGCATTTAACCGCTGCCTTAGACAAACTCGACGACCGCGGTGAGCGCGTACGCGCCCTAATGGAAAAAGTGTCCAAAGCCGATCTCGCGACCTTTTGGGCCAAGCTCGACAGCTCGGCCATTTATCACGATCGGGCCATTGAGGGCGAAGTCATCTCCCCCGACGAATTGAGCGCGGCATTCGATCCGCGAATGATTTCAGACATTTCACGCCAGGCGCTGTTTGCATCTTTGCGCAATCACCGCGAGGCGTTTGTCCTGGTTCGCGAATACGTTCGCCGCAAAAACTTTTCGTTTTCCCTCGATGTTTTTTTGTCGCTGCACCGGTTGTTTGCCACCCGCGAGGGCGAGGACAACCCGGAGTTTCGCACAGACATCCCCCTGCACCGCACCTATTTCCACGAGATCAGCTTGGCGGCGGCCATCGATAGAGACATGGCCGAACTCCTCGCCTGGATGAACGACCGCGACGAACAGCAGGAGTTGCATCCCATGGCGTGGGCCGCCCGGTTTCACCACCGCTTCATGCGCATTTTTCCCTGGTCGGGTACCTCGGGAAAAATTGGCCGCGCCGTGATGCATATTCATCTGATGCGCAACGGTTATCTGCCCGCCGTCATCCACGCCACCGAGCGCCAGCGGTACTATGAGAGCTTGCGCTGCTCGACGACCGATCTCATGGACCTCCTCATCGACTCGGAAACCTCGGCATTTCAGGCGGCCCAGCGCTTTTTGGGACCGCGCCAATAACCGCGTCGTTTCTCGCTCAAAACGTGCCGCCCACCACGAGAATCCACTCGTGCATGCCGGTGTCCATCCATCCCTTGGCGTAGCCCAGGCGCAACTGCAGCGGATTATAGTATCCGGTGGAAAAGGCCAAGATCAGCTCCCCGCCCGTGGCGCTGTAGAAGTCGTCGCGGGTAAAGGGGTGAAAGGCGATGAACATGTTGTCGCTGAAGACGCTGCCGCTGATGTATTGAAAGAACACGGGTAATGTGTGGTAGGTGCGCTCGATGCGCCAGATGGGAAAGCGATATTCGAGGCGAAATGCTTGGTAGTGGTCGCCGTTGATGCTGTTCCAGGGGTATCCGCGCAGCCGGGGCAAGGAGGCGCCGGTGCCGTCGATAACGGATTGTATGAGATCAGTGGGGGGATATCCGCCCGCACTGAAATACGCCTGGTGGGGCGGGTGGCTGATGTAGGCGCCGCCGTTGATCATTAAGGCCCATACGTGGTGGCGATGCCAGGGGGCGCGCAGGTATTCTTTCCAGGCCCAACTGAATTGCAGCAGTTTTTGGTTGCCGCCAAAGGCGGGGTTGTAGAGGCGCATCGAGGCGGCGATGGCGCGCCCTTTCTCGGTGGAGATGGCAAAGGGGCTCGACCAGAGCTCTGAAAATGACCAGCCGAAGTTCAAGCCCGCGCGAAAATAATTGACCGGAACCTTGGGCATGTCCGCGTTGGGGTCGGGTTCGATGCGCTGTAGATCGGAGGCGGGGTGCGTGGCGTTGATTGTGTAGGAAAACGTAAGCGCGTGGTTGCGATCTACGCCGAGGACGGGAACGGAGAGCCCCGCCGAGCCGCCCAAGGAGCGCTGTTCCCATGGCCGTGCCACGCCGTCGACGACAAAGCCTCGCTGCTGGGTGGCGGCGGCATAGGAAAAGTTGAGAAAGAACGAGGGGCGCATGCCCTTGTAGGTGTAGGTGAGTTGCAAGGCGGGATCGCGCTGGGTGAAATCCCATTGAAAGGTCGAGCTGAATTCGTGTTGGTCGGCGGCATCGGTCATCGATAAGTCGATGTTCATGAGGGTGTGTCCGCCCGCGCTGGCCAGATCGAAGCGCCAAGTGCGCGGCAAGAGGCTGGGCAACGGGTTGTAGGGTGCCAGGGCGTAGTTGCCCGCCGGTGGGGTGACCGGCGACTCCAGCGGTTGCCAGGCGATGTCGTCTTGCAAGGGGGCGTGTTCGGGGGCGAAGTCCATGACGTGCAGGTCCCAGCCCTGTGTGCGGTAGTACAAAAAAGCCAGCGTGCGGCCGTCCTGCGAGAGGGCGGGTGCCGTGGCGGCGGTGAGGGCGTTGGTGATTTGTCGCACGGTGCCGCTGGCGCGGTGGCGCGCGTAGATGTTGGAGGTGCCGCTGTGGTCCGACGCGTACAGCAGCCACTGCCCGTCGTGTGAATAGGTGGGCCAAGACTGGATGGCGGGATCATCGGTGAGGGGTGTTTCAACGCCGGTCTCCAGGTCGCGCTCGACCAGGTTGACGTGGTGGTGGCGCCGCACCGCCAGCGCCAGGTATTTGCCGTCGGGGGAGAAGGCCGGGGTGTAGTAAATGTCGGGTGTGGGGCCGTTGAGGGTTTGCTGAATGCGCCCATGGGCATCGAGCAGGACCAGGCGTGAGCCGATTTCATCGTGGAGCACCGCAGCCAGGGTTTCGCCCGACGGCGACGCCGCCATGTCGCGGATGCGCAGGCCGTGGGTGAGGCGCCGCACGCTGTGTTCGTCGGGGTTTGCGACAAACAGATCGCTGAAACGATAGACATTTTTCACCGGGGCGGTGCGGGTGTAATACAAGGTGCCGTCATCGGTGCTGGATACCGTGACGCTGCCGCTGGTCAACGCGATGCGCTGCACATCGGTGCCGTCGAGACGCATTGAAAAAATACCGGGGCGCTCTGCGGCGTCGGCCATGGGCAGTATGATGCGATCTCCCGCAGGAGTGAAGATGGGGCGTCCCTTGGTTTCGCCGTTGACGGTAATGGGTGTTGAAGACATGCCGCCGCGTTGTTGCCAGGCGGTGCGGTGGGCTTCGGCCTCTTGTCGGAGTTCGCGCTGCCATTGGGCGTAGAGATCGATGAGGCTCTCTTGGGTGATGCGTAAAAAGAGCCGGTTCAGGCCATAGGGAATGGGCTCGGAGGCATAGGCGTGGGCGAGCTCGACGAGGCGCTCCATGCCGAAGCGGCGCTTGAGCCAGTCGAGAAACAGCGCGCCATAGGCGTAGTCGGCGGTGCCCCGGGGATAGTCGGTGGTGATGTTGGAGGCCTGGTCGAGGGTTTGGAGCTGATCTTCGAGGGCGTGGGTGCGCAAAATCATCGGGTAGTACGCGGAGCGGATGCGGCCCTTGCTGGTTTGTTCGGTTTCCATCAGGACCGCCAGCCCCTCGACGAACCAGCGCGGTTGCATGCTGTTGATCAAGTAGATGTCGCCGAAGACGCGGTTGATCACCCGCGGGATTTTGTGCTGCATCTGCAGGTGCACCACATGGGTGAATTCGTGGATGAAGAGCGTGCGGAGCCAGTCGTCGTGGTGCTGCAGCGAGGAATCGATTTCGGGGGGGATGGCGTAGAGCAAGATGTAGGGAGCCGGCGTGGCGGAGGCCAGTCCGTTGGCTGAGTCTTGGGAGTCTTCGATGTGCACGCGGATGCGCCCCTCGACCTGCCAGCGAAAGAGATCGGTGACGGTTTGGTAGGCCTCTTCGGCGATGGTGGCGATTTGTTGGCCCATGGCCGTGAGCTTGTGGTCGAAGCTGATTTCGAAATGCGTCGTGCGGATGGAGTGGAGCACCAAATCCGGATCACCCGCGTGGATTTTTGGGGCAAAAAACAGCGCCAAAACGACCAGGGTCGCTCTGCAAATCGGGCGCAGATGAGAGGGTGAAAACAGCATATGGTTCCTTGACACAGCCTAATATTGGCGGGCATCTTAAGTCAACGAAACCGACGCGCGACGAGGCGCAGAAAATCATGTCGAGAAGCACCCAAACCCACCTGCAGGATGTCCTAGATTTATGGGAGACCTCCGTGCAAACCGATGCCGTCAACGGACGCGTCATTACCGACTTTGAGCACCTGCGTACCGAAGTGGCGCCGCAATTGGCCATGAACTGTGCGTTGGGCCCAGAGGAGGTGCGCCAAAAGTCGCTGGAGTTGGTGTGGTGGCTCAGCGAAATGATCGGCATGCCCTATGTGGCGGCGGAGGCCATCTTGTCTCCCATGGTGCGCGACAACCACCTTTCGTTTCGCATCCCCGTGGTGGACATCGTTCACCTGCCGTTTGAAATGGCGCGCATTATTTTTGATGCGGCCAACAACATGGAGGTGGGGCCGTTGATTTTTCGCATGGACACGGCGACTGACAACAACGCCGGGCGCGTGGCCGCTGTGATGATGGCGGCCCTGGCCGAAAACTTTCAGGCGCCGATTTTGTTTGCCGACGCGTCCTCGGAGCTGCCGTCATCGTTTCACGCGGTGGGGTGGCAGGAGTGGCTCTTCGACGAGCGCGACGACGTATCGCGCGACGGGCAAATGACGGTGCTCGGCGACGCGGCGGAGATGCCCGCCTCAGTGGTGACCCGCGCGCAGTGGGACGCCATCTTTGCCACCGGCGACGATCACTGGGAGTTCATCCGCGAGGACATCTCGGACATCTGCGGCGATTTCTTTGAAATGCTCGAGGTCAACGAGACCTTCTCTGTGCTCAAGCGCTACGTGATTCCGGTGCCCAGCGCTGCGAATCCCCTGCTGGCGCTATGAACGACCGTGCCAACGACACAGCGCCGGTGTTGCTGATCATCGATGATGAAAGCGCGGTGTGTCGCGCCCTCAAGCGCACCTTTCGCGACCAAGTGTCGTCGATTGTGGTGGCGTCCAATGCCGCCGACGCCCAGGCCATTGTCGCCCAGGAGATGGTGACGCACGTGTTGTGCGATCAGTGGCTGGGGCCGGGGCAGCCGCTGGGCACCGAGCTCGTGCGGGGCTGGAAGGCACAGCACGCCAGCATCCGGCGCATTTTAATTCTCACGGGCACTTTGGCGCCCCTGGTGTCGCTGCCCGGCGATGTCGACATGGTGCTGACCAAGACGACAGACCCCGTGGAGATGGCCGCGCACCTGCTGCTGGTGCCAAGAAAGGATGGCGATGTCTCCCTTTGAAGGATTGATTACCGCGTTGGCAACGCCGCTACAGGCAGATGCGGTCGACGCCGATGCCTTAACCCGGTTGGTCGAACGACAAGTGCGCGCAAAGGTGCACGGGGTGGCGGTGTGCACCGCTGCGGGGGAGGGCGCGTTGTTGTCCGGCGAAGAGCGCGGGCAGGTGATTGATGTTGCGATGCGTGCGGTCGCTGGCCGGGTGCCGGTGTACGCGGGCGTGATGGCCCTGGCCACCCGGGATGCCACCACCCAAGTCCAGGATGCGGCCGCCGCCGGCGCTGCGGGGGTCTTTGTCGCCACACCGCCCTTGTTGCAGCAGCACGAGGACGCCCTGCTGGCGCACTTTTTTGCCATCGCCGACGCCGCAACGATCCCCGTGGCCATCTGTCACGATCCCGCGCAGTCGGGCGTTGCGCTGTCCCTGGCCTCCTGCGTGCGCTTGGCCGCCCACCCGCGCATCGCCGCCATCGTCGTCGCCGAAACCGATTTGATGCGCGCGCAGCAAATCGCCCACGGCCTCGCCGATCGCATCGGGGTGGTCTCGGGACACGACGCGATACACGTGCCCATGAGCCTGGCGGGCAGCCGGGGGGCGTTGTGCCTATCGGCCAATATCTGTCCCGAAAAATGGGTGTCGGCCTGGCGTTGTCTGGCAGCAAAAGACGCCGCCGGCGCCACAGCGCATCAGTTGGCCTTGCTGGGCCTTGGCGAGGCACTGCGGCTCGAATCCAATCCAGGCCCGTTGAAATCGGCAATGCACTTGTTGGGGCTCTGCGCCGCCGACGTGCGCGCGCCCATTGCCGTGCCTGCGCGACCGGTGCTGTACCGCATCGCCGCCGAATTGGAGGCCTTGGGCCTCACCATCGAAAGTCGAGAACTCGTATGACGAACCCCGTAAAAATAGGTCTGGTGGGCGCCGCTGGGCGCATGGGCAACGAAATCATCCGCGTCATCGCGGCCCGCAACGACGTCGTGTTGTCGAGCGCCGCTGAAGACAGCGCCTCCGGGCACCTGGGAGCGGATGCCGGCGAAGTGGCCCGGGTGGGTGCCTGTGGCGTGGCGATCAGCGACAACCTCGCCCAAGTGGCCCAGCAGTGCGACGTGTTAATCGATGTGAGCCTCGCCAAGGCCGCTCCGCAGGTCATCGCTGCTGCGCGGGAGGCCGGGCGTCCCTTGGTCAGTGGCACCACGGGCATCTCCGAGGCGGCGATGGCGCAAATGATGGACGCAGCCCGCGACATCCCCGTGTTGCACACGCGCAACTTCAGCGTGGGCGTGACGGTGCTGGCCGAGTTGGTGCGCCGCGCCGTGCAAATGCTCGGAGCCGACTTCGATGTCGAAATCCTCGAGATGCACCACCGCAACAAAATCGACGCCCCGTCGGGAACGGCGGGCATGTTGGCCGATGCCGCGACCGAGGGCATGACCTCGTATGCCGAAAAAGCCGCAGTGGTAAATGGGCGCAGCGGCGTGACCGGGGTGCGGCCCAGCGGAGAAATTGGCGTCCATGCGCTGCGCGGTGGCACAGTGGTGGGCGATCACACGGTGATCCTCGCCGGGGCCAACGAGCGCATCGAGCTCACGCATCGCTCCGAACGCCGCGCCATGCTGGCCGAGGGGGCGGTGCGATGTGCCGCATTCCTCGCCTCTCAACCCGCGGGACACTACACCATGGCGCACGTCCTGGGCCTTGCGGACGATGACGCATAGCCCTCGTCGGTGCGGACCGTGGCGCACGTGAATCACCGGGAACGCCAGTTTTTGTCGGGCAATGTCGCCATGGCGCGCGGGGCCATTGCGGCGGGATGCAACTACTACGCCGGATATCCCATCACGCCCTCCAGCGGCATCATGACCGAGATCGCCGCGCACTTTCAGGCCACGGGCGCGGGTGTTTTCGCGCAAATGGAAGATGAAATCGCATCGGCGTGCAGCCTCATCGGCGCTTCCTGGAGCGGGGCGCGGGCCATGACCGCCACCTCGGGGCCGGGGTTCAGCTTGATGCAGGAGGCCCTGGGGTATGCGTACTTCACCGAGACCCCCATGGTGGTGATCAACGTGCAGCGCGCCGGTCCGGCGACAGGGCAGGCCACCCGCGTGGCCCAGGGCGATATCATGCAGTTCCGCTACGGCTCCCACGGCGACGTCTTTCCGCTGGTGTTTTGCCCCGCGTCGGTGGCGGATTGTTTTTCGCTGACGGCCTTGGCGTTTCGCTACAGCGAGATGTTGCGCTTGCCGGTGTTCATCGCCGCTGACGAGTCGGTGGCCCAATTGCGCGAAACCGCATACCTCGATGTGCCCGCGCCGGTGGTGCCGCGGCGCGCCGTAGATGACACGCCCTTCGACGCCGACATCGCCGGTGGTGTGCCGGGGATGCCGTCGTTTGGCGATGGGGCGGCGCTGTTGGTGACCGGATCCACCCACGACGGACACGGCATGCGGCGCGTGGACAGCCCCGAGGTGCACGAGCGCCTGGTGGTGCGCCTGCGAAACAAAACCCTGCTGCGGGAGGCCGAGCTCGACCAAACGCTGCTCGAAGACATGGCGGACGCCGAGGTGGCCATCGTGGCTTACGGCATCTGCGCCCGTTCTGCGCGTGCGGCCAAAAATGCGTTGCGCCAGTCGGGAGCGCGCGTGGGTCTCGTTCACCTGCGCACCTTGTGGCCCTTTCCGCAACAAACCCTGCAGGCGGCCTGTGCCAATACGCCGCACGTGGTGGTGGCCGAGCTCAACCTGGGCCAGCTCGCCGCGGTGGTGCAGGGGGTGTTGATGCGGCCGGTGCACGCCCTGTCACAGGTCAACGGCCTGCCCATGTCGCCCGGCAAAATCGCTGCCTTTATTGCGGAGCTTTCATGACGCGCGATCTGTCCCATTGGCTGCGCCACCCCGATGCGCCCACGGCGTTTTGCCCTGGATGCGGCCACGGCATCTTGCTCGGCACCCTGCTGCGCGCCATCGACACACTGGCCATCGCGGCGCAAGATTTGCTCTTCGTATCGGGGATTGGGTGCGCCGGTTGGATTCCGAGCCCGCACATTTTGGCGGACACGCTGCACACGCTGCACGGCCGGGCCATTCCCTTTGCCACCGGGGCCAAGCTCGCCAATCCGCGGCTCACCACCATCGTCATTTCCGGGGACGGCGACCTGCTCTCCATCGGCGCCGGACACCTGGTGCACGCCGCCCGCCGCAACATCGACCTAACCGTTATCGTCGCCAACAACGGCATTTACGGCATGACCGGCGGACAGACCGCTGCCACCACGCCCCTGGGGGTGTCCACCGCCACACACCGGGCGGGAAACCCCGATGCGCCGGTGGATGCCTGCCAATTGGCCCTGGCCGCAGGAGCGCGTTATGCGGCGCGTTTTCCGGTCACCGATCCCCCGCGCTTGCAGGCGGCCATTGCGCGTGCCATTGCCACGCCGGGCTTTGCGCTGGTGGATGCCCTCAGTCCCTGCCCCACGCAATACGGGAAGTTTCAACCCGAAGACTCCATCGCCGCGTGTTACCGCCGCTTTGAAGCCGACGTGCAACAGCGCAGCGATGCGGCGACCGGTGCGGCCATGCCCTTTGGGGAGTTTGTGCCATGAGCGACCGCTTTCGCACGGATATTCTGGTGGCGGGCCTTGCGGGCCAGGGCGTGCTGGGCCTGAGCAGCGTTTTGGCCGAGGCGGCGGCCAAGGGCGGACATGCGGTGGCGCAAACCGGCATCTACGGTGCGGCGGTGCGCGGGGGCGTGGCCTTGGGCAGTGTTATCATTAGTGATACCGAGATTGATTATCCCTATGTCGAGCGCGCGGACATCTTGGTTGCGCTGTCGGTGGCGTCGGCGCATGCCGCATCCGATCGGTGGCAGCGCGACGGCTGGCTGGTGCTCAACGCAGCGGATGTGCCGCAGTGGACTTCGGGCGCGGCAGACACAACGCGGTTTTGGGGGGTGCCCAGCGCCTTGGTAGCGGAGGCCCAGCAGGTGGGTACGGAGGCGGTGACGGCCGTGTTTGCCGGGGCGGTGCTCGCCTTGTTGCCCCCGGCATTGCGCGCGCACTGCGAAGTGGCGGAGCCGTTGCAGCGCTTTGTCGTTGCGGGACAACGCCAGGCCCATGCGGTGGTGCCATGAGCGCGATGCGTTCGGTGGCGGTGCTCTCCCCGAGCCGCTGTCGCGACTGCAGCGATTGCCGCGCGGCCTGTCCGCTGGGACAAGATGTGCCCGGATACATCTGCGCCATTCAACGCGGTGCTGTCGCCGACGCGTCGCGCCGCATTGCGGAGACGGCGGCGTTGCCCGGTGTACTGGGGCGGCTGTGTCCCGCGCCGTGTGTGTCCGCCTGTCGCATGCCCACCATCGGTCGTCCCGCGCCGGACATCCGCGGCCTCAAGCGCTTTGCCGTGGGGCAGTGCCGCGCGTTGCCCGAGACACCGGAGGGGCAAGCGTTGCACTTTGCCGTGGTGGGGGCGGGACCGTCGGGTCTGGCCGCTGCCCATGCCTTGCGGCGGGCCGGGGTCCAGGTGACCGTCT
Organism: Myxococcales bacterium; assembly: GCA_012522445.1. GTDB lineage: Bacteria > Myxococcota_A > Polyangia > JAAYKL01 > JAAYKL01 > JAAYKL01. The sequence goes on from JAAYKL010000109.1 coordinate 99,445, forward strand.
TCGATGCGGCGGATGGGGCCGGGGGGTTGCTGGCCAGCGCCGTGCCGGAGTTTGTCTTGCCCCAGGCGGTGTTGCGCGATGATGTGGCGCAGCTTGCGGCGGCGGGGATTGCGTTTCAATTTGGTGTGCGGGTCGGGGGCGACGCGATGCCCTGGTCGTCGCTCTCCCGGCGCTTTGACGGCGTGGTGCAGGCCACGGGCCGGAGCGCTTCACACGGCGCGGCGAACGCCACGGGATCGAACGCGGTGTACACCCCCTTGCAATGGGCGGCGCGGTTTCACCGCAACGAAGCCCTGCCCGGGGCCCAGGTGTTGGTGCTCGGCGGCGATGTGCGCGCGTTGGCCTGTGCCCGCATGGCCATTCGGCTGGGGGCTGCCCAGGTAACATTGGCCGATCCCCTGCCTCGTTCCCATTGGAGCATGGGCTCCCCGGGGCAATCTGTGGCCCAACGAGAAGGGATTGCACTGTTGGACTTGCACGCGGCAGAGGGCCTAGGCGAGACCGGGGCGCCCGAAACGTCCGAAATGAACGGGAATGGCGATATGGAGAATGCCGCCCCAGGATGGTGGTTGCGCCAACAACGCATCCGTGCCATCGACTGGATCGGGATGCCGCAATTGCGTGACACCGGGGCGCGTCAGTGGGTGCCGGCAGACTTCTGTATCAAAAAAGATTCAACTGGCGGTATCAATGACGATACGAATTTTGCCCCGACGCCGGCGTTGTCCGATGCCGTGCTGGCCGGAGAGGCCGCCGGGTTGCCGTTAAATGTCTTGGCCGCCATGGCCCAAGGACGCGGGGTGGCGCATCGCTTGTTGGCCGCTTATGGCGTGTCGTTGCGGGGGCCTGCATGAGCTTCGTGTTCACCGTGGATGGCCAGCCCGTGGATGCCCGCGCCGGTGAAACGCTGTTGACGGCCTTGCGGCGCCACAGCTGCGACATCCCGACGCTTTGTCATGCCGACCCGCTGTCTCCCGCAGGCTCGTGCCGCCTGTGCGTTGTCGAAATGAAGTGCCGCGACGCCGATGGCTTTCGCATGGTGGCGTCCTGCGAGATGGCGACCCAGGCGGGGATGGAGATCCGCACCCAGTCCGATGCCCTGCGCCAAACGCGGCGCGCCCTGGTGACCCTGCTGCGGCGCCTGGCACCCGATGCGCCGGCGTTGCAAGCGCGCCTGGACCGAGCGGTGGGAGTGGCGACATCTCCGGAAAACGGCGTGCCGACGGGCGAAGGCCCCGCGCCCTGCATTCGCTGCGGTCTTTGCGTCCAGGTGTGCGGCGAGGTGGTGGGGGCCCATGCGATCGCCATGTTGGGCCGCGGCCGTTCGCTGCGCGCGGACACCCCGCCCCATCCTGCGGGCACCGTGCCGTGCATCGCTTGTGGTGCCTGTGCCGCGCTTTGTCCCACGGGGCATGCGGCGCGCTTTCCCGCCGCAGGGCTGGATGCGTTGAAACTGCGTACTGCCGTCCCCCGGCCCTGTCGTTACGCCCTGATGGGCTTGGCGCCAGATGTGGCCTGCGCCGCCAATTACCAGTGCGCGGTGTGCGACATTCACCACCGCATGTTGCGCCGCGCCGAAGACGCCGGGGTGGCGCATCCGGTGTTCTTGAAAGGAACCGAGAAAGGAACCGAGGTGCGATGAGCAGCGACCGCGACATGACGCCCGAAGAGGCCCAGCGCATGGCGGAGGCGTGCTGTGCGGCCCTGACCTGCGACGGCTGTGCGCGCTGCCGCTTGATCTGTCCAGACCTGGCCATCACCCAGGACGCGGCGGGCGGCGTGGTGATTAACGCTGCGTTTTGTCGCGGGTGTGGGCTGTGTGTGGCGGTGTGTCCGTGTGGGGCGTTGGCGATGGCGCCGCTTCGGTAGCGGGTGGTGCGGGGTCTGCGGCGGGCGCGGTGAAACTGTCCGGAGCGCTCATGACGATCAGGCGGTCGCGCAACGGTACCAGCGCTTTGACTAGAGCGATCAACGGACGTCCGATCAGCCGGTCGTGGGCCAGGATGACACCGCCGTGTTTTTGGGCGGCTCCTGCGGCGAGTTTGGCGTAGTGCCGTTTTTCCTCGACGCTGACAATGGTGGGCACGGAGTCGCGCGTGGAGTGGTGCCAAAGGGCGACGCGCACGTCGGCTTGGGAGAGGGCGTCGTTAAACAGGCAGTTATCGGCGCTGGGAAATTTGGCGGGATTTAAGTAGGGGCTGCCGCCGGGCGGGCGAAACCAGTGGAGCTTCACCGGGTGTTGTCCCGGTGCGTAGCCGTGTTCCCGCATGATTTCTTCGTGGCGTTTGTAAATGTGGGGCGCCTTTTTGACCTGAATGGCCCGCGGCTGTTTTCCGTAGAAATCGAGAAACACATAGCGCTCCAAGCGGGTGTAGTCCGCGTCGTCTTGGGCGATGAGGGCGAGGTCGACCTTGATTTGGGTGAGGTGAATTTCGGCGTACAGCCACTGCAGGTGAAACTCGGGGGTTCCCTGGCGAATGGCCATGCGGGTGTCGTGGGTCCAGCTATGGTTGGCCAGGGCGTGGCCCTCTTTGGCCATGCGGGCGATGAGGTGCCACGAGCGGCGGTGAATCTTGTGACCGGAGACAAAAAATGTCGCGCGAATGCCGTGTTCGGCCAGGGCGTCGAGCACCCGGGGCGTGTGCGCGCGCATGGGGCCGTCGTCGAAGGTCAGGGCGATGGGCATGTCGTCGGGCACGGGGGTGCGGGTGTAAATACCGCCCGCGGGCATGCCGCAAAATTTGTCCTTTGCCTGCGCGGCGAACACCAAAAGAAAGAGACACAGGGGGAGAGAAAGGCGGCCAAAAATTGGCAGCTTGGATTTTGTTTTCATCTCTTGAGCATAAACCCCGCGCTTTATGGCGGCAAATATTAGACTTTTCATGTATTTTTCGGTTTGATTCACTTGTTTGGTGATCGCAAGAAAGGTTTTAAAATTCATGACCACGCTGACCAGTTCCAAAAAAACGCTCCAGAGTTTTCACGCGCGTGACAGCCTCTGGGAGGCGTTTCAGCGCCAAGCCGAAGCCATGGAGTGTTCGGTGGACTATCTCGTCAACGAGGCGATGCGGCTGTATGCCTCCAACCAGGGCTTTTTAGAGGCCACCGGGATGACGGCACAACCAGCGCCCATGCCCGCCATGCCGATGCCATCCGCCGATGCCCGGGGCACCTCCACCGATGAACTGTCGCTGGACGATCTCGACGAAGAGCTGCCCGATCTGGGCGACGACCTGCCGTCCCTTGACGACGACCTGCCATCGCTTGACGACGACCTGCCGTCTCTTGATGACGACCTGCCGTCTCTTGACGATCTCGACGATTCACCGGCCCCGGCTGCCTTGCCGCGTCCGCCGCGCCCCGGATTTACGCCGCCGTCTTCGAGCGACATCCCGGGCCCCCCGGTGCCTGCCCCGCCTGCCGTCGCTGCCCCGCTGATGCCCGGCGGTGGCCCCCCGGTGCCCGCCCCGCCTGCTGTTGCTGCCCCGCTGATGCCCGGCGGTGGTCCCCCGGTGCCCGCGCCGCCCGCCGTTGCGTCGCCTCCCGTTCCTTCGGAGACGGCGCCCACCATCGCCGAGCCCCCAGTGCCCGCGCCGCCCAAGGTGATCCGCCCATCGGCACGGGTCGATTCCAACCCCATTATGCCCATGGCGCCCCGGCCACCAGCCGCCACGCGCACCCCCGGTCCGGGCATGGTGGGCAGCGGTGTGACGGCGCGTCCTGTCACCGGTTCGGGCGTGGTGCCGGCCGCCCCGGTTCCGGGAGCCCCCGCGTCGCAAGCGCCTCCCCTGGGCATGCCCCGGTTGACGCTGGTGTATCTCGGGCAAAAAATCCCGGTGAACAAAGAGCAGTTCATCATCGGCCGCGGTTCGTCTTCCACCGACCTCACGGTGCGCGACCCCAACATCTCGCGAAAGCACGCTGCGGTGATTTTTCACAACAACACGTTTTACATCAAGGATCTGGGCTCGACGAACGGCGTTGAGTACATCGGCCAGCGCATCGACTCCAAGCGCATCGACGAGGGCGATGTGTTCACGATTTGCGGCCACCAGTTTCATTTCACCTACGCCTAGGCCGCGGCAAGGAGGGGCCCCGCCATGAAAGAAATCACCGTCGTGCGCAACGCCGCGCAGAGCGAGCTCGACAAATTGGGCGTGCGCAACTGGGACATCTGGACCAAGGAAGTCTCCAAGTTTCCGTGGACCTACGACAGCACCGAGCACTGCTACTTTCTCGAAGGCGAGATCATCGTGACCCCGGATGGCGGCGCGCCCGTGACCATGGGCGTCGGCGATCTGGTGACCTTTCCCGCGGGGATGTCGTGTACCTGGGACATCCGCGTTCCGGTGCGCAAGCACTACCGCTTCGACGACTGACGCCACTTGACAGCGATGCTGCCCATCGACTCGGTGTTGCCCGACATCATCGGGCAATGGCACCAACACGCCTGCATGATCCTCCGCGCGGCGCCCGGCGCTGGCAAGACCACCCGCGTGCCCCTGGCCCTGTGGCGTGCCGGTCTGCTGGGCGAGGGACAGCTCGTCATGTTGGAACCGCGGCGCGTGGCGGCCCGGGCGGCGGCAGAGTTTATGGCCGCGACCCTACAGGAGCCCGTGGGCCAAACCGTGGGGTACCGCATGCGCCACGAGCGGCGCGACTCGGCGGCCACCCGCATCCTCGTGATGACCGAGGGCGTCTTGACGGGGCGCTTTCGCAACGACCCATTCTTGGAAGGGGTGTCGGTGGTGGTGCTCGACGAGTTTCACGAGCGCTCGGTGCACCTGGACCTGTGCCTGGCCTTTTTGCGCGAACTGCAACTGGTGCGCGATGATTTGAAGCTGTTGGTTATGTCGGCGACCCTGGACGTGGCCCCGCTGTCGCGCTGGTTGGGAGACTGCCCGGTCATCGATGCCCCGGGCCGAATGTTTCCCGTCGCGGTGCGCTACGACGAACGCGAAGACGCGCGTCCCTTGGCGCAGCGGGCGGCTGCGGCGGCGCAGGAGATGCTGGGACACACCGACGGTGACGTGCTGGTTTTCTTGCCCGGTGCCGCGGAGATTCACCGCACGCTGGACGCATTGCGCCCGGTGTCAGCGCGCGAAGGGGTGGCGTTGTTGCCCCTGTACAGCGCCCTGCCCCAGGCAGCGCAGGATGTGGCCATTCGCCCCGCGACGCAGCGCCGTATCATCGCCGCGACCAACATCGCCGAAACATCGCTCACATTGCCCGGGGTGACCGCCGTGGTGGACAGCGGTTTGCAGCGCCGGGTGCGCTTTGACCCCGCCATTGGGTTCGACCGCCTGGAGCTGGCCCCCATCAGCCGCTGGAGCGCGGAGCAGCGCGCGGGCCGTGCGGGGCGCATCGCGGAAGGCCAGGTGCGGCGCCTGTGGATGCAAGCGGTGGATCGCGGCAAGCCAGCGTCGGAGTTGCCGGAGATTCGGCGCGTGGACGCCACCTGGGCCATCTTGCAAATCCTGCAGTTTTCGCAGCGCGACCCGGCGCTCTTCGACATGTTCGACCCCATCCCGCCGGCCTTGGCCGCCTCTGGTGTGGCGGTGCTGCGCGCGTTGGAAGCGGTGGCACAGGACAGCTTCGCCCTGACCGCGACCGGGCGGCGCCTGCTGGAGTTGCCCATGCACCCGCGGCTCGGCGCCATTGTGATCGGCGCGTTGGACGCCGGTTGTCTGTCGCTGGGGTTGTGGGTGGCCGCCCTGCTGGAGGAGGGCGAGGTGCTGGCGACCGAGGTGCCGCCGAATGCGGTGGATGCCGTGCCCTGCGATGTGGCGGTGCGGCTGTCCCTGCTCGAGGGCTTTGCGAAGGAGGGCGCCACGCCCCAGGCCGCCGAGCGCCACGGGTTGCGTTTTGGAGCGGCCCGCCGGGTGTACCAGACGCATCAGTCCTGGTTGCGCTTGTTTTCCGCTGCGGAGACGGCGACGTGCGATGCCGGGGTGTCCACCGGTCGGCTGTTGCTCGCCGGGTATCCCGACCGGGTTTGTGCGCGGCGGGCAGCGGGCAGCGGGGAGCACGGGGTGATGGTGGGCGGGAGCGGGGTGCAGCTCGACGCGCGCTCGGCGGCACATGCGGCGCCGTTCTTTGTGGCGGTGCGCGCCGACGGCGGCCAGCGGGGGCAGCACAGCCGGAGCCGGGTGTCTATGGCGAGCGCCATTGCGGCGTCGGATCTGCAGGCGGTGTTTCCGGGCCAGGTGCACCAGCGCACGGTGGCGGTGTTCGACCGGGAAAAACGCGCGGTGCTGGGGCACACCCAACAGTTGTTCGGCGACCTGGTGCTGTCCTCGCAAAGCGGCGCGGCCTTGAGCGACGAAGCGGCCCTGTCCGTGTTGTTGGCAGAAGCCGCCGATGCCGTTGCGCGCATTTACCACCCCAGCGACGAGGCGTTGGCCTTTATGGCGCGCCTGCGCTACGCCGCCCGCGAGATGCCCCACCTCGATTGGCCCGACGTAGAGGTGCCGGCGCAACTGCAGCGCTTGCCGCACCTGGCCCTGGGCATGCGCAGCTTCGACGAGTTGGCGAAGATCGACTGGTTGCCCCCGCTGCGGGATGCGTTGACGCCCGCGCAGAAATCGGCGCTGTCGCGCGACTTTCCCGAGTCCGTTGCCGTGCCCTCGGGCAGCCGCGTGCGGATTGATTATGCCGAGGCTCTGCAGCCCGGACGCACGCCGCTGGTGGCGGTTCGCCTGCAGGAGGTCTTTGGGTTGCAAGAGACGCCGCGCATCGCCCAGGGGCGCATCCCGCTGACGTTTTCGCTGCTGGCGCCCAACATGCGGCCCCTGCAAATCACCCAGGACTTGGCGAGCTTCTGGCGCAACACCTACCCCTCGGTTCGCGCCGAACTCCGCGGGCGATATGTGCGGCACCACTGGCCCGAAGATCCGCTGTTGGCCGTTCCCACACGGCGCGCCAAGCCGCGGCGCTGAGGGCATTTCGAAGTCGAAGCAAAGACTCAGAGTGGTTAGCAAAGACGCAGAGTGGTTTGGAAGGTCTTGGTGGGTTGGCGGATGCGGCGGTGTTACCAGCGGCGCAGGATGCGTCCCGTGCCGTCGGTGTCGCTGTAGAGAAACCAGTTGGCAGCGGCTTCTTTGACTGCGCGCAGGGTTTTGGCCTCGTCGAATTCGCCGGCCGGACCGTGCCAGATGGCGCGGTGCACGACCACTTCGTCGTTGATGTTGCGCTTGCTCGTGAGGCAGGCCGCGATGCGGTGGGGCGCGTTGTTTTCGGTGACGGTTGCGTCGACGCATAGGGCGGGGCGCTTGGACTTACCGAGTTTTTCGGGCGCGAACTTAATGGGGTCGGCGGTGTGCGCGGCCCACTCACTTTCGAGTTGTCGCGCGGTGCGCTCCCGAAGCTGGGCCTCGATTTGGGCGTCACTGCCCGGTGCGGGGATGAGGATGCGCACGTCGATGCGCAGCGCGCCGTCGGCGACCAGGGCCGTGCCGCTGGTGTAATTGCAGGTGACTTCGGCCTGGGGCGTGACGTAGAAGAACCAGTCGCTGTCGTAGGAGCTGACCATGCGGCTGCCGTCGTCCTCTTCGTAGATGGAGCACTTGCGGTAGTCGGGTTCGGCCTCGACACGCAGGATGGGCTGTTGCGGCGGCGGGGCGGGTTCGGGCTCGGGTGCGGGCGGGGTGGCATCGGCGTCGACATCGCTCGCGTCGTCAACCGGTGTCGGGCTGGCGCCACACCCCCACAGCATGGCAAAAAGAGCGAAACAGATGGGCCATCTTTTCATCGCATTCCTCCGTTCTGTTGTGCCTGTAAGCGTCGATTATCCACGCTTTGTTCGGCGCGGGCAACCGTGATTTCACTTGTCGGTGGGCGCCTGGCGGCCTATGCTCGCACATCCCGAACACAGGGTGCATTCGCGAGGTGATTTCCATGACAGAGACACTGAAAAGAACACCGCTTTACGACATCCACGTGCGCAATGGCGGGCGCATGGTTCCGTTTGCCGGATGGGAGATGCCCGTGCAGTTTTCGGGCATCAAGGCCGAGCACCAGGCGGTGCGCACCCAGGCCGGTCTGTTCGACGTCAGCCACATGGGCGAGTTTCGCTTTCGCGGACCGGACGCCCTGGCCTTTCTCAACCGCCTGCTCACCAACGACGTGTCGCGGCTCGGCGACGGCGAGGCGCTGTATTCGCCCATGTGCAATGCCGACGGCGGCATCGTCGACGATCTGTTGGTCCACCGCTTCGGGCCCACCGACTACTTGTTGGTGGTCAACGCCGGCTGTCGCGACAACGATTTGATCCACATCCAGTCGGTGCTCTCGGGCGACGTCGCCTTCACCGACGAGAGCGACGACACCGGACAGGTGGCGCTGCAGGGTCCCAAGAGCGTCGACATTCTGCGCCAGTTGCCGGGGGGCGCGGACTTCATCGATCTGCCGTACTTTGCGTTTCGCCAGGGCGCGCTGCTGGGCGTTCCGTGTTGGGTGGCCCGCACGGGTTACACCGCCGAGGACGGCTTCGAAGTGTACTGCCCCAGCGAGGCCACGCCGCAAATCTTCGAGGCCCTCATGGCGGCCGGTGCGCCCATGGGCATGTTGCCGGTGGGGCTCGGCGCCCGCGATACACTGCGCCTCGAAGGCCGCATGATGCTCTACGGCAACGAGCTGAGCACCGCGATCACGCCGCTTGAAGTGGGGCTCGCCTGGACCGTGAAGCTCGACAAAGACAGCGACTTCATCGGCAAGGACGCCCTGCTGCGCCAAAAAGAGGCCGGCGTGCCCCGCAAGCTCATCGGCTTCGAAATGGTCGACCGCGCCATCGCCCGGCACGGCTATCCGGTGGTCGACATCAATGCACCGGAGCGCGAAATCGGCACGGTGACCTCGGGCAGCCCCTCGCCCACGCTGGGCAAAAACATCGGCCTGGCGCTGGTGCCCCAGGGCCGCTACCGCATCGGAGAAACCCTTGGCATCCGCATCCGCGACCAGGTGAAGCTGGCCCAGGTGGTGCGAACGCCGTTTTACAATCGCCCGCGCTGACAGGGCGCGGCAGGCAACGCAATACGAGGTACCAACATGAATTTTCCCGAAAATCTCCAATACTCCAAAGAACACGAATGGGTGCGCATCGACGGCGACGTGGCCGTTGTGGGCATCACCGAATTCGCGGTGAGCCAACTGGGCGATGTCACGCTGGTCGAAGGTCCGGCGGTGGGCGCGGTCATTGCGGCCGACACCGTGGTGGGCACCATCGAGTCCGTCAAGGCGGTCTCCGATCTCTTCTCGCCGGTGGGCGGCACCGTGGAGGCGCTCAACGAGGGCCTCGAAGACGAACCCGAGAAGGTCAACGACGACGCCTACGAAGCGGGCTGGATCTTCCGCGTCCGCATCGACGCCCCGCCGGCCGGCTTAATGGATGCGGCGGCATACCGCGCGTACATCCAAA
>JAAYKL010000110.1 GCA_012522445.1 Myxococcales bacterium
AAACGAGGACGCGCACAAAGAGGTGTTTGCCGTGAGATACATTCCCCACAATGCCGACGACATCCGCATCATGCTCGAAAAAATCGGGGCGGCGTCTGTCGATGAGTTGTTCGAAGTCATCCCCGAGGCGCTGCGCCTGAAGGGCGAGTTGGCGCTGCCGGCCCCGCTCTCCGAAAGCGAGTTGATGGCCCAGCTCGAAGCGCGCATGGACTGCGCCCAGATGGCCCGCAGTTCCTTTCTCGGCGCGGGACTCTACCACCACCACCTGCCGCCGGCGGTCGACCAACTGCTGCTGCGCTCAGAATTTTACACCGCCTACACGGCCTACCAACCCGAGGTCAGCCAGGGCACTTTGCAGGCCATCTTCGAGTTTCAAACGATGATGTGCCGCATCTTTGGCACGGGCATCGCCAATGCCTCCATGTACGACGGCGCCTCGGCGCTGGCCGAAGCCGCCCTGATGGCGCGCCGCTACACCCAGCGCTCCCGCATCGTCGTGTCGCGGGGCATCCATCCCGAGTACATCGAAACGCTGCTCACCTACCTCAACGCCCTCGACGACGATCAGCCCGACGTCGTCTTTGTCGACCTCGACGACCAAACCGGCGAGACCAACTGGGACGCCCTGGACGCCGCCCTCACCCCTGAGAGCGCCTGCGTGCTGGTGGGCTATCCCAACTTCGTCGGCGTGGTGGAGCCCCTCGATAAAATCGCCGCCCTGGCCCAGTCGCGCCAAGTGCCGCTCATCACCTCCACCACCGACATCATCGCCTTTGGCCTGCTCAAGCCCCCCGGAGCCCTGGGCGCCGACATCTGCACCGGCGAGGGACAGTCCGTGTCGGCCCCGCCATCGTTTGGCGGCCCCGGCGTCGGCCTGTTCACCATTCGCGACGACCGCAAACTGCTGCGCCAGATGCCCGGACGCCTGGTGGGGAAAACCGTCGACGTCGACGGCAAGCCGGGATACGTGTTGACGCTCTCCACGCGCGAGCAGCACATCCGCCGCGAAAAAGCCACCTCCAACATCTGTACAAATCACGGGCTGGTGGCGCTCTCGGCCGCCATTCACCTGAGCCTGCTGGGGGCCTCGGGCTTTGCCCAGCTCGCCAACATCTGCTTCTCGCGGGCCCAGTACCTCAAGCAAGCCCTGGCGCAAATCCCCGGGTTGCGGCTGCGCTGGACCGGCCCCACCTTTCACGAGTTCGCCGTGGCCTGCGACACCCTGCCCGTGTCCGAGCTGCTCGACCGGCTCACCGCAGCGGGCATCCACGGCGGCGTGGCCCTGGAGCGCTTCGGCCCCGCGTGGCGCGACACCTTCCTCGTGGCGGTCACCGAGCTCAACACCCGCGCCGACCTAGACCGCTACATCGCCACCCTGCGCGACATCGTTCCTGCGGCATGACGACCGGCCTGCGCTTTCCGCTGGTTTGCTTCGATCTCGACGGCACGCTGGTGGACGATACCGTCTACATTTGGACCACGCTCCACGAGGGCTTCGGCACCGACGCCGCAGCACGGCAGCGCGCCCACGACGACTTCTTCGCCCAGCGCATTACCTATCGCGAGTGGTTGGCCCACGACTTTCAACTGCTCAGGGCTGCCGGGGCCACCCGCGATAGCATGCTGGCGTTCATCGACCGGCTCAAGCCCATGCGCGGCGCTTTCGAAACCCTGCGCGAACTGCGACGCCGGGGCCACCGCATCGCCATTGTGTCGGGCTCGCTCGATATTGTGGTGACGCGTCTGTTCGGCGACTTCCCCTTCGATCACGTGCTGATCAACCGCATCGACTTTGACGACGACGGCCACATCACCGGCGGCGAGCACACGCCCTACGACGTGCAAAACAAAGCCGCGGGGCTGCACGAGCTCTGTCGCCGCGAGGGCATTGCGCCGTCCCAGGCGGTGTTTGTCGGCGACAACGAAAACGACCTGTGGATCGCCGAGGCCGCGGGCCGCAGCATCGCCTTTAACTGCAAGAGCGATCGCTTGGCGCAATTGGCGACCTACGTGGTGACCGAGAAAGATCTTCGGCAGGTGCTGCCGCTCATCGAATAGCGCCGGGACGCGGTCGCTTAGGCCAAATGAGATGGGGGGTTGGGAATGGGCGGCATGCCTTCGTATTGATGGATGTGCTCCGCCTTGCCGCAAAACGCAAAGCTGCTGTTCATGTGGTCGCGCTCGTCGAGGCTGATGCGGCGAAAGACATCGGCCCAGGTGTCGACATCGGCGTACTGCTTCACAATGGGGTTGTCGACGGGTTGCGTCTCCCACTGCGGGTTGTCGACGACGAGCCGGGCGTAGACACCCTCGGCGTGGTTCTCGAATTCGGCGTTGAATAGAAAGGCGCGCCGCTGGCTGAAGAAGGCCATGGTCCGCGCGATGATGGCGTAGCTCAGCACGGCCGCTCCGCTGACAAACGCGGACAGGTACCACTTGTCGCGGATGCCGTCCGCGAGCATTTTTTCGTGGATGACCCGCAGGTGCAGGTACTCGTTGTCCTGGGCGTCTCGGCCCCACGAGATGACGTCTTGCGCGCGCGCGACGGCGCCGTGGTTTCGGTATTGCCGGGTTTGCTTCACGTAGTGCCGGATTTCCCAGACGCGGTAGGGGATGCTGGCCAAAATCTCGAGGAGCTTCGCCTTGGGCAGGTCGTCTTTTTTGCCCGCCAGGACATCCATGCCGAAGAAAAACACCTTGGCCAAGAAGCTGTAGGGATAGCGCGGGGTGTCCAGGGTGGCCTGCTGCTCTCGTTGCAAAAATGCCGAAGTCGAAAGTGGATTGGTGTCGGCGTGGGGGTGTGTTTGTTGTGTCATGTCACCTCTCTTGGGGCGGTTGTGTCGGTGGTGTTGGCGGTTTGCGCTGTGGCGCGCTGTCTACTTTTGCAGCACCGCCAAAGGCTTTGTCAAACGGAACCCCTCTTTGCCGTGACAATGCCGCGGGTGCGCCCCATTCGGTAACGCGGCGCAACCGATTGGACCGGAAAGGGGTTGGCAACCCACGGGGGCTGACAGATAATGCGCAAATGGGTTCCGAATTGCGCATTGCAGGGGGAAAACACATTGATTCTGAAAATCTCTGACGCCGCCACGCTGGGCATGCATGCCCTGGTTTATCTGGCCCAACACCAAGTCGACGACACGCCCACGGCCACGGTGCAAATCGCGCGCGCGTACGGCGTCTCCGACAACCACTTGAGCAAGGTATTGCAGCGGCTGGCCCGCCACGGCCTGGTGCGCTCGGTCCGGGGACCAAAAGGCGGGTTCGTGCTGACGCGCCTGCCCGAGGCCATTCGGCTGCTCGATATTTACGAAGCCATCGACGGCGCCCTCTCCTCGGCGTCGCACTGCATGCTGGGCACGCACGCTTGCGGCCAACAGCACTGCATCTTCGGCAACCTGCTGCAGAGCGTCGAAAAAAACGTGTACGAGCACTTCGCCGCGCGCACGCTGAAAGACATCATTGAGGCGCAGTCGCAGGCGCAGCCAAGGGCGACGTCGCGCGACGCGTCACATCATTAACAACGAGGGCGGCCAAAAACAGGCCGAAGGTGCCGGTGATTTGCACGGCGGAGCCATTGATGTAGCCGGTGGCGGCCGGGGTATTGTCGTCGTCGGGATCGCGGTGCGCCGTCACGGCCTGGGCGCGCGGTTCCTCGCTGTACACGCATGAAAACGCCCGGGTGATGTGCTGCTGGCGCAGGGCTTTGCGCAGGTGCCGCGCCAACGGACATCCCTGCACTTTCCAAAAGGGGCCCGTGCGCACCCGGGTGGGATCGCACTTGCCCGCCGCTCCCATGGCGCTGAACAGCGTGGCGCGTGAGGCCAGCGTTTGGGCGATGAGGTGGGCCTTGTTGGGGATGCTGTCGATGGCGTCGATGACGTAGTCGTAGTCGTTGCAGTCGAAGCGGTGGGCCGTATCGGGCGTGTACATGGCCTCGGTGGCGTCGATGTGGGCCCCGGGCATGACGTCGCGCAGGCGCGCTTCCAGGGCCGCGGTTTTGGCGTGCCCCACGGTGCGGGTGGTGGCCTGCAGTTGGCGGTTGAGGTTGCTGGGCTGTACGCGGTCGAAGTCGACCAGGTGCAGGTGTCCCACGCCGCTGCGCACCAGGGCTTCGGCGCACCACGAACCCACACCGCCCAGGCCCACCAGCAGGACGCGCGTCTTCGCGAGTTGCGCCAGTGGCTCCGGGCCGAGCAAGAGCTGCATGCGGTGCAGTGCCGTGTCGCGGTGGGTCATTTGAGGTGCTTGAAGTCTTGGGCGCGGAATTTGTGGCCCGTGGGATCGCCCGGCTGCACCAGGATGGGCACCATCATGCCCGGCAGCACGGTGTCGATTTCGTGGTCGGCGTTGGGCCCGCCCAGATCGGTTTTGATCCAGCCCGGATCGATGGCGTTGACCATGACGTTGGTGCCTTGGAGTTCGGCGGCGAGCTCGGCGGTGTACTTATCGATCGCCCATTTGGCGGCGCCGTAGGGCGAGAGCTGGGGGCAGTCCTGGATGCCGGAGGAGACGTTGGCGATGCGGCCGAATCCGCGCGACTTCATGACCGGCACAAAGGCGGCGCACAGCATGGCCGGGGCGAATACGTTGACCGCGAAGGTGTGCTGCCAGTCCTCGTAGGTGAGGTCGCTGATTTCGCGCCAGGCGTTTTGCAGGCCGGCGTTGTTGTAGAGGATGTCGACGCCCCCGGTGCGCTGCATCGCGGTGTCGATGAGCTGCTGCACCTGCGCGGCGTCTTCGAGGGCGGCGGCGATGGCGAAAGACTCGCGGCCCATGGCGGTGATACGGTCCACCGTGGCGGCGCAGGCGGACGCGGTGCGGCCGTGTACGATGACATTGCAGCCCCGGCGTCCCAGCTCTTCGGCGATGACCTTGCCGATGCCGCGGGTGGCGCCCGTAACCAATGCCCATTTTTGTTCCAGTGTGCTCATGCTGTGCTCCGTTTCGCGAATTGTGAAGGCAAAGCATGAAACAGCGCGTTTTGTTGCGCAAGGCTTTTGGTAGCGCGTGAATGCTGCGGGGGAGACGCAACGAAACGCCGCGAGCACATCGCCAAAAAGACACAACGCCGCGCCATTTTACACTGGCAGTGCGTATTTTCGGATATCATCCAAGCATTATTTACAGCCCAAGGGAGGGTGAGTATGCGCAACGCAATGCAGTGGTGGTTGGTGTTGGTTTTGATGGCCTTTTGGGGACTGGGCGGATGTGGCGACAGCACCGCGGAGTCTCCCGCAGACACCGGGGACGAGCCCGCAGACACCGGGGACGAGCCCGCAGATACCAGTGATGAACCCGCAGACACCGGAGATGAACTTGTCGACACCGGGGACGAGCCCGCAGACACCGGGGACGAGCCCGCAGACACCGGAGATGAACCTGTCGACACCGGGGATGAGCCTATCGACACCGGGGACGAGCCCGCAGACACCGGTGATGAACCTGTCGACACCGGTGATGAACCTGTCGACACCGGGGATGAGCCTATCGACACCGGGGACGAGCCCGCAGACACCAGTGATGAACCCGCAGACACCGGTGATGAACCTATCGACACCGGTGATGAGCCCGAACCCTGCGAGGACGGCACCTTTGACCACGATGGCGATCCCACAACACCCTGCGTGCCCTGGACCGTGTGCGACCCCGGCACCTACGTGAGCACCTTTGGCACCGCCACAACCGACGCAATTTGCGAATCCTGTGTGCCTGGCACTTTTTGTGAAGGCGGCGATGCACCAGAGATCGACTGCGCTGATTTGGCGGGCTACGATGATGATGGCGATCCCACAACACCCTGCGTGCCCTTGACCATGTGCGGCGACGACCAGTACGTCAGTAGAGAAGCCGACAATATGCGCGACCGCATCTGCGCACCCTGCCCGGGCGCGTCCACCAGCCTTGGTCCCAACGCCGCATTTTGCTCGCCCCAGCCCCCGCGCTTCACCGCCATCGCCGCAGGCAAGGAACACACCTGCGGTTTGGATGAAGACGGTAAGGCGCATTGTTGGGGC
>JAAYKL010000111.1 GCA_012522445.1 Myxococcales bacterium
AGATCTGGGTGTCCCTGGTGACGGAGCACGGCCTCGACCCGGAGACGCGTCCCGAGGGCCCGCGCACCATCGCCAACCTGGCGCGCACCCTGGCCGAGATGGACGCCGTCAAGAGCGGAGGTGCCCCAAAAAAAGCACTGGCGGGGCCGGAGACAACGCCTGAAAACGCCGCTGGCACACCTGTGAACCCAGCGGAATTTCCGTTGCCGGACCCCGCCGATGAAACCGCCTGCCAACTCTTCGCCGCAGGGGTTGCGTTTCTCGACGAAGCGCAGATGACGCCCTTCGAAGCCCAGTCCGCCGTGCTGCTCGTCGAAGACGACAAGGGCGACGCGGCCGCCAAACTACAGCGCCGCCTGGGACGCGCGGGCACCCAAATGCGCACCCTCTTGGCCGCAGACTTGCTCGCCATGTCGGAAGACGCGCTCTCCGCGTACTTCACCGACTGCGACACCCTGGTGTACCTGCACCACGAATCCCTGGTGACGCTGCCGAAGACGCCCCAGGAGATGCGCGCGGCTTTCTCCCAACAGGTGCAGAGCCTGTACGATATCTTTCGCCACCTGTACGCCTTGTTGCAGCAGCGGCCCATGCGCATCATGGTGCCCGTCTCCATGGACGGACGCCTGGGACTGCAAGGGCAGGGCGACAAGATGCTCGGGGCATTTCCCGTGGGGTTCATGCGCGGACTGGCCCGCGAGCTGACGGACTGCCGCTTCCAAATCATCGACTGCGGCGATCTCGGCTGGGTGCAGGGCATCGAGGCCAACTGGCCATGGCTCTCCCCGGGGTTTGAGATGGGCATGACCTCCATGGGCCGCGTCACCCCGGTGATGGCCCAAATTGCCCCCGGAACCCAGGCGCTGCCAACGCTGAACCCCGGAGACCTGGTGCTCGTCACCGGTGGCGCCCGGGGCATCGTCTTTGAGTGCGTGTACGGCTTGGCCCACAAGACGGGATGCCGCCTCTTGCTCACGGGACGCACGCCCCTGCCACAGGGCTCTCCCACGTGGCTGAACACCGCCCCGGAAGACATCCACCGCGTCATCCGCGAGATGGAGATCGACCTGGTGAAAAACAAGGGCCACAAGTTGCCCGAGGCCAAAAAAATCGGCGCCACATCCATGTCCCAGTGGGAGGTGTCGAACAACCTGGCGCGCTTGGCACAGGCGGGCATCGATGCGCGGTACGCCGTGTGCGACGTGTCGGACGCCGAGGCCTTGCGGGCGCTGATCGCCGAGACCGCTGCAAAGACGCCCATCGCTGGCGTGGTGCACGGCTCTGGGGTGCAGAAGGCGGCCTTGGCCAACGAACTGACCGACCGGGCGGTGGCGCGCACCCTGGACACCAAAATCTCTCCCATCTTCACCATGATGGAGTCCCTGGACTGGTCCCAAGTGCGTTTTGTTTCGGCCTTTGGCTCCATCGCGGGCTTGTTTGGCAACACCGGACAAACCGATTACGCCCTGGCCAACGACATGATGGCGTGGATGGTGCAAGAGCTGTGCGCCGTGCATCCGCACATCAAGGGGCACACCCTGGAGTGGACCGCTTGGGTGGGCACGGGCATGGTCTCCGAAGAGGAGGGCAAGCGCTTCAAGGCCGCGGGGCTCAAAGCCCTCACCGTCGAAACCGGCGTGCCGCTCTTTCTGGAGGCCGCTCTGCGCACGGTGCAGCCGCGCATCGCGGTGTACAACGCGGAGGCTTCGTTCGCCGGTGGTCGCACCTTGGCCAAGCATCCGTTGCCCCCGGTTCCCCGGGTGCGCCTGGTCGACACCGCTGCCGACGGCACGCGCTCCATCGTTCGCTTTTCCACGGACACCGACTCGTACATTCACCAGCACCTGGTCAACCTTGAGCCGGTGGTGCCGGGCACCTTTGTCACGGAGATCTTCGCCGAAGCCCTCAAGGGCGAAGCGCTGATTCCCACGCACATCCGCTTTCGTCGGCCCATGCTGCTGCGCGGCGAATCCCTCGAAGTCGAGCTGGTGCGCGATGGCGACGCGATGATGCTGGTGCCCGCGGAACGCCCGGAGAAACTCAACGCCAAGGCCCTGGCCAACCTCTCCTATGCCTCTTGTACGCTGGCCAAGGAGGCGCAACTGGGCGAGGGCGCGAAGCTCAAAATCACCAAGAAAGACCTCGCAACCCTAACGGCGCAGTCCTATCAAAAGAGCGCCGACTTCTACGATCTGCTCGACACCCGCTTTTACAAGGCCCTCAAAACCGGGCCGGTCTTCCGCGGCGTGCGCGCTACGATGGAGAAGGGCGATCTCTTCTTCAGCACCGTCACGATGACCTCGCAGGCCGATGCCGTCATGGAAACCCCCGGTGAGTTTGTGTTCAACCCCATCCTCGCAGACATGGCGGTGCAGGTGGCGGCGGCCTGGGCCATGATGCGCCACAACACCATGGAGATCCCGTTCGAGATCGGCGCGCTCCAGGTGGCGGGCGTCATCCAAGGGCGCGATGCCATCGTGATTTGCCGCGAGAAAGAGATCACCGCGGAGCAGGCCATCGTCGACCTCGCCGTGCGCAACCCCGATGGCAGCTTGATCATGACCATGGACAACCTGGTGCTAAAAACGATCATGAGCGGCGACGGCTGACATGCTGCGCTTCACCGACTCCCAACGGGCCGCATTGCCCCGCCACTTCGACGTCATCGTTATCGGTTCGGGCATCGGGAGTCTCAC
The DNA here is from genome assembly GCA_012522445.1 of Myxococcales bacterium. Lineage (GTDB taxonomy): Bacteria > Myxococcota_A > Polyangia > JAAYKL01 > JAAYKL01 > JAAYKL01. The sequence goes on from JAAYKL010000111.1 coordinate 2,697, forward strand.
CACGGCGCTGGAGTTGTCGCGCCACGGGCAGCGCGTTGGCGTCTTCGAAAAGCGCCGCATCCTCGGGGGATATGCCACGGCCTTTCGGCGCGCGGGATTTCACTTCGACGTATCGATGCAGCACTTCGGCGGCCTGAGCCCCGGTGACTTGCTGCACGGCTATCTCACATCGTTGGACATCCTAAAACGCCTGGTCTGCGTGCCGAACCGCAATCTCTTCACAGCGGATTACCCGGGATTCACCCTGCGGTTGCCCGCCGAAAAAGAGGGGATTCTCGCCTCCCTGACGCACGAGTTTCCCGCCGAGGCCGAAAACATCCCTCGCCTGTTCGACACCCTGGCGCAAATCAAATCCGATGTCGCGGCCCCGGCCTTTGCGGGCGGGTTGCAAACCTCTTACCGCGCCTCGGATCGCCACTGGGTCGGCAAAACCTATGATGAGCTGTTGCGCCATTTTGTCCGCGACGAACGCCTGCTGGCCGTGCTGGGGCAGATGTGGTCTTACATCGGGTTGCCGCCCAATATGGCGTCGGCCAACTTCAGCGCCTGTGTCAACGCCACGGCCTTTGTGGAGGGCGCCTGGCACATTGTGGGCGGCGGACAAGCCCTGGTGCGTGCCTTTGTCGAGGCGATCCGCGAAAACGGCAGCGATTGCTTTTTGGCGGGCGAGGTGACGCGCATCAATGTCACCGACGGACGCGCCTCGGGGATCTCCCTCATCGACGGCACCGAAATCGCGGCGAATCACGTCGTGTCCGGCATCGACCCCGTGCACACCTTCTTTCAGTTGGTGCCCATGGGCAGCGTCTCGGACGCCTACCGCTATCGCCTAAAACAGCTAACGCCCTCTCTGTCTGCCTACGCGCTCTACCTGGGGCTGAAATGCCGTCCATCGGACTTGGGCATTCCCGAGGGGCGGTTTTGCTACAACCACCAGTTCGGCTGCGACGCTTCCTATGTCAACGCGATGGAGGGCAACCTCGCGCAGACCGATTACACCCTCGACAACATCGGTGTCCCGGGCACATCGGTCTTTCCGCCCGACAAAGGCATCGTCCTGTTTAAAGAGCCCGCGCCGCCTTCGGATTGGCTGCAACTGTCGCAAGATGCGTATCGCGAAAAGAAAAACGCCGTGCGCCAAATCCTGCTCGACAAGTACGCACAGCGCTTCCCCGGGCTCAAGGCCAACATCGCCGTCGAAGACTTCTCAACGCCGCGCACCTTTGCCCGCACGACCGACAATCCCCTGGGGGCAATTTACGGCTACGCCCAATTGACCACACAGGCCGGTTCACGGCGCCCCGCCAACCGCACCCCGCTTCCCGGATTGTACTTAACGGGTTCCTGGACGGGTATCGGCGGCGGCTATGAGGGGGCCATCGCTTCGGGGCTGCAGACCGCGGCCATGCTGATGCAGTTCGAGGGCATCCCGCCCCAGGCGCCGGGCATCCAGTTGTACCCCGAGCAGCGGGAGTCCCTGGTGGCAAAACCCGCGCCCAAGGTGTTGCCCCTGGCCCCGGCGGTGCTGCTGGATGAGCGCTTGACCACCGAGGCGCACTATCCCTATGTGCACGGGTTGACGGTGTACGGCGACGAGATGAACTCGCGCGGTTATGCCGATGCGAGCGCCTATTTGCGCTACATGGACCGGGCGCGCCAGGAGGCCATCGAGGAGATTTGCCAACAGCACGGCAAAGAGTCATGGCACAGCGATTACATCGTGCAAATTTACCGCATCGAAGCGCGTTGTGCCACGGTGGTGCGCCTCTTCGACCGCCTGGAGGTCCGGACGGGCATCCGCCAAACCTCCACGTATCGCGCCGCCTTCGACCAGCGGATTATCAACAAGGCCAACGGGCAAATCGTGGTGGACGCCACCGTGGAAGTGCTCTTTCTCAACCGCGACAAGCAGTTGGTGCTCGTCCCCGAAGAGCTGCAGCGCACCAGCGACGTGGCCCCGGATTTCTCCCTCGACCGCACGGAGTCCGTCCCCTTCAAAGACGAAGCCCAGTTTCCTTTTCGCGCGCCGTACCGCGTGTACTTTGAGGACACAGACCTGCAAGCGGTGATGTTTCACGTCTCCTACGTGCGGTTTTGCGAACGCGCGCTCTTCGAGCTAATCCGCGACATTTGGCCCGACAGCACGCCGATGAAATGGATGATGAAAAACCGCAGCAATGTGGCCCGGGTGGACATCCGCTACCTGCACGCCGCGCACCTGGGCGACTACCTGGAGGTGCGCACGGGGCCCTTGGCCATTGCGTCGCAAAAGCTGACCTTCGGGCAGCGCATCGTAAACGTGCAAACCGGCGAAATCCTGGCCGACGCCGCCACCGACGTGGAGTTTCGCGACCCCGACGACAATCTGGTCGAAATACCGCGGGAAATTGTGGACGTAACCCGCGCCGTCCTCGACGCCAATCTGTAACCACAAAGGGATGTCATGAGTATCGGCTCTTTTTTGCTCAACAAAGAAAACCTCGCGCTGGTCGGCAAAAAATCGTGGAAGTTCGGGCGCGCGTTGATTTTGGAACAGGGGCTCAAGTACTACGAGGCGCACCCGCAGGACGTGGCCCGCATCGAGCAAAACCTGGCCCTGATGGGGTTGCCGAACACGGCGGCGCTGCGAGACGAGACCCTCAAAGAGATTATCATCCACTACTTCGAGAAGATCTTTGCCCTGGTGAAGGGCTATGAGCTGGTGTGGATTTGCCGCAACCGGGTGGAGGTGGGGGACAGCCTGCGCCACTTTGCCGAAGCCCAGCGGGACGGCAAGGCGGTCTTCATCGGGCAGTCCCATTTTGGCGCCACCTACCTCATGGCCAGCGTCCTCATGGTGCACGGCTACGATCTGACGGTGGTGGGCAACTTTCCCGAGCCCGTGGGCAGCATGTTGGCGTCGGGCAGCCGCGCCATGGCCGAGAAGTACGATTTGGGCACCACCCACTTTTTGAACCTGGCCGAGGCGGGGGTGGATGTCCCGATGGAGATGATGAAGTTGCTCTTGACGCGCCAAATCGTCTCCAACGTCTTCGATGAAAACAATCCCTTTTGCCGCCCGGTGACCCTGTTGGGCAAACAAATCTTTGGCGGAACGGGCATGGATCTCATCCTCAAAAACTTCAAAGACGACCGCGTGGTCCTGGTGACACCCTTCTTAATCCGCACCGGGGAGGACACCTTTCGCTACGAAGTGGACCGCCATTACGCCGCCGATGGCGACATCATCGACAGCTTCTATCGCTCCTTGGAGAAGCGCGTCCGCGCCTGGCCCGCCCAGTGGTATTTCATCCACGAAGTACACGAAAGCTTCGAGGACAAGCGCCTGCCGCAACACCGCTCATAAAGCCGCGTATCTCCCCGATTTTGTTACGAAAAATAAAGAGAAACGCGTCTTACACTCAATATAATGGCGCCGCCTTGTGAGCGTTTTTTTCGCTTTTCCCGCGGGAAACAGCCTTGCTTTTGCGGTTTGAGCGGTTTCGGTGTGGTGTGGCGCGATTTTGAACTCTTTTAACGCATTAACAAGCAAGGCTTAAATGGCTGAGTTTATTGGGAAATAACGATTTGGTATTGGCGTGTTGTTTTTCTCTTTATCGCCCCTTCGCGCCCGCGCTTGGCAAAACCCTCTCGCAACAACGGTCACTTTGCTGCTAAGAGGGAGACCATGAAAAGGCCACGCTTCTCGCCGGCACTTCCGCTGAAAACCGCTTGGACCGTTGCGCTCGTCGGCGCATTGGGGTTGGGGCTGTTGGTCTTGGATGGGGCCATGGGGTGGTCGCAGTTTTCGTCAACGGATGCACCGCCCGCTGCGCCCGCGGGGGCATTGCCCAAAACATCGTCCGTGGCTGCGTTTGAAACCGACGCCGAGATTTTGCGACGCATGTCTGCCCAGACCGCACCGCACCAGCCCATTGAGTTTCGCAAGGCCGCGGACATCCAAGATTTCGTCGGCGATGTCGCTGCGCTGGCCGCTGGAGAACGCCGCACCCCGGTGCGCATCCTGCACTACGGGGATTCCATCCTCACCTCGGATCACATGAGCTCCCAGGTGCGCAACATTCTGCAGAAGAAGTACGGCGATGGCGGGCACGGTTTCGTCTTGCTCGGCAAACCGTGGAGCTGGTACCGCCACAAGGGCGTGACCCACAACGCCTGGGGCAAGTGGCGTTCGCGGCCGCTGACCTCGGCGCCGCTCTCCGACGGCTTGTACGGGCTGGGCGGTGTGGCGTTTTTGGCCGAATACGGCGGGCGCAACACGGCGGCCTTTGTAGGGACGACGCAAGAGGGCGATGTGGGCCGCTCGGCGCGTCGGTTTGACATCTCTTACTTGGCCCAACCCGGCGGGGGCAGCTTCAAGGTGCTGATCAACGGGGCAGAGCGGGAGCAGGTCGCGACCCGGGCGGATGTGCGAAAGGCGGTGCACCGCATCTACGAAGTGCACCCCGGTCCGGCGCGTCTGCAAATTCAGTTCAACAACGACGGCCGGTTGCGCGTGTTTGGGGCCGCCATTGAGACCGGAGAGCCCGGCATCGTTTACGACAGTCTGGCCATCAACGGGGCGCGGGCATCGGCCCTGCGGCGTTTCGACATGGCGCACTGGGGCGCGGAGATCAACCACCGGGAGCCCTCGCTTTTGATATTTATGTTCGGGGCCAATGAAGGCGCCATGGCGCAGCTCTCCGTCGACGAATACGAAAATCAGTACATGGAGTTGCTGGGCGAATTGCTGCCTCGGGTGCACGGGGCGAGCTGTTTGCTGGTGGGCCCCTTGGACCAAGCGTCGGCGGATGCCAGCGGGAAACTGCGTTCCAAGCGCATGCCGATACGGCTCAGCGCTGTGCAGCGGCGGGTGGCCTTTGCCCACAACTGCGCTTTTTTCGATACGCAGCGGGCCATGGGCGGCGAGGGGAGCATGGCCGAGTGGTACCG
>JAAYKL010000112.1 GCA_012522445.1 Myxococcales bacterium
ACGTTGTCCAGGCGCCCTCGGGGCCCTTGCCCTCATCGATGTTGGCCTGCGCAACCCACTGCCGCAGCGAGTTCTCACCGATGTCGAGGTTACGGGCTACCGTCCCGATCGACTCTCCGCTCGTCCGGACCAGCCGCACCGCGTCTGCCTTTTGCTCTTTCGTAAATGTTCTTCTTTTTCGTTTGGACATCACTGCCTCCTCCGGGGATTATCCCCACTAAGTCAGCTGTCCACAAATTCAGGGCAAGACCACCTTCTCATTCCATCTCTGAGAGACTTGTAGGACTCTCAAATTGGGGGTGAGTCTCTGTTGCTGCCTTTTTCGCATTGATTGTATCAGCGTGACTATTTGGCCGAGATGATTTCAATGACTGTGCAAGATGTGAATGCTGCGATAAAGGACAGCATGTATTTTGTTTAGACTTTGTCTTGTGATTTGCGGGCTGATTTGTGGCCTTTTGAATCTGATGTGAATTTGTTTTGATAGCATGCCATTTTGGGAAAACCACCAGTGGCGAGTCTGGTGATATTGGAGGAAGAGAACTTTCATGACGCGGAATTTAGAACATGTTCTTGGACGTCTCGCTCAGAGCAAGTGGCCGAATATATTGCTCTTGCTGATGGCGGGGCTCTATGTGGCATCGCATGTGGCGGCGTTGTTCACCGAAAGCATCAATTGGGATGAATTTTTGCTTTTTCAGCGTGCGGCCCGCGCCGTGGCAACAGGAGAGCTGCCAGGCGGAGGGCGTCCGGGTTTGGGCACATTGTTGCTGCTGCCTTTTGTCAACGGATGCACAGAAACATTTCCTACCGTAATGGGCATGCGCCTGTTTTGGTCGCTCTTCACATTTGGGGGCCTCGCGGGGTTTTATGTGCTGTTGCGGAAAAGCCTGCGGGGTTCTGCGACCGCGCCTGCGGCCGCAGCGTTGGGGGTGGCCTTGCTGGCCTTGGTGCCGATATTTATGCGCTGGTCGCTGCAGGTGCGCACCGATCAAGGGGCCGTTGCCCTGGTGTTGTGGGGTGGTGTTGTGCTTTTGCACTCGGCGAAAAAAAATGTCGGGTGGGCTGTGTTGGCGGGCGCATTGGTGGGCTTGGGTTATTTGTTTAGCCAAAAGGCCATTTATGTTTTTGCCCTTATCCTGTTGCTGGCGGCAGGCGATGTCTTTGTATCCGCGAGGCTTTTGTGGCGCCGCGAACTTTGGCGACTTGCGCTGCTTGCGGTTGGCGTTTTTGCCCCGGTGGCTCTGTATCGTTTTGCTCTTCCCGTTTTTTTTGAACTGACACCGACCATTTCAATGGATCAAGGCCTCAGCTTGTTTGACTGGTACCGAAAAGTGTTGGGCTTCCGCGTTTATCACATGATGTTGCCCACATTGGTGCCGCATGGGCTGCTGCTACTGTTGTTGTTTCATGCCACGTTTCGGGCCATACGTCTGCGTTCTGCGCAACTGCGTCCGATTGTGGTCGCCACCGCGATACTGCTCGTCGGTGTGGGGGTGGGTTGGTTTCACGCGTCGGCGTTCCCCTATTTTTGGATGACCTTGGGGCTCTTTCCCGCAGCGGCGCTGGCCTGGGGGTGGCAGGGCATTTGCGACATGCTGCCCAAGTACAACCGATTGATCGCACTTGGGCTCTGGCTGGTGCTCCTCGGTCTCGCCATACCCTTTCGCCTAGAGACATTGGAAAATTCGCAACATGTGCAACGAGACAGCTTCGCGTTTATCGAGCACAACTTGCCCAGCGATGCGAAGGGTTACCAGGTCGATGGGGCTTTGTTTTGTCGCCAAGAGCCCGACCCACTGCCCAGTTTCTACGGCCACTCTCTGTACGTGCACTTTAATGGTGTTGATGGGAAACAGAGAACTAGCGAATTTATCGATTTGTTTAAGCAGCGCCAGGTCGCTTTTATCGTTCACACGCATCGTTTTAAAAACTTTCCTGCTGAAGTACGCGCGTTTTGGAGCAAGCACTATGGGTTGTATTTTGGCAATGTCTCGCTGGCAGGGGTGCGCTTGGCGGTCGATGACGCCGCGACAAATGCGTTTGAGATCATCGCGCCAGGTCGCTATCGGTGGATGAGCGATGGCGATGCGACCTCTTCGGTGCGCATTGGGGAACAGGAATTGAAAAACGGCGAAACACTGGTTTTGTCCGCTGGGGCGCATCAGGCACACGTAACGGGCGGTAAGGGTGGATACTTGGTGTATCACACGCCGGTGGCACCAGCGCTCAGCCCGGCGTCATTTCACAGTGTTGAACAATTGGCCGAGATTTCGGGAATTCGCCTTCAGCGGCAATGATGCTCATGGTTTCAACAACGGTGCCCCGCGAAAACTGCGAAAAGACTTTTAAGCAATGAAAATGATGTTTTTTTGGAACCAAGAGCGCGCGCAGCTATCGATAGCTTTTTTGGGGGTTGCGTTGCGCGCATTGACATCGGGCAGCAAGTTCTTGCTGTTCTTCATTTTGGCCTACTATTTAGAACCCGCTGAGCTGGGCACATGGGGCCTGTTTGTGGCGGCGGTTTTGGTGGGGGGATACGCCGTTGGGGCCGGTTATTCTTTTTTTGTCATTCGAGAAGTGTTGCGCGTGCCCACCGAGGAGCGTGGGGCGTTGATAGCAGAGCAGGGGCGGGTGTACCTCGCCACCTATGTAGTTGCGATGCTGTTGGGCCTGCTGCCTTGGTTTTTCTGGCAAAAAACTCCGCAAGCTTATTATTGGCTTTGGCCCATTTTGATTGTCGATCACCTGTCTCTGGAGGGATATCACTTGTTGATCGCGCTATCTCGGCCTGTGCTCGCCAATACAGTGATTTTTTTGCGCAATGGTTGCTGGGGCATCCTGGTGGCGCTGGGCATGGTGTTGGGGCCCGGGTTGCGAAATTTAAATTTCGTGTGGGCGATTTGGCTGTTTTGGTCCAGTGCGGCGGTGTTGTTGGGAGCGTGGGGGATTCGGCGAGAAATACCTGCCAAGAACATTCGCGTCAATTGGCAGCGCATACGCCAAGGGTTGCGCATCGCCCTGCCGCTGCTGATGGCCACGCTGTTGACGCAGGGCATTTTTTCGATTGATCGGTATTTTTTAGATTTCTACCACGCGCGCGAGATCGTGGGCGTGTACACATTTTTTATCGGCATGGCCAATTTCATTTATGTCGTCGTGGACGCTGGGGTGGTCACCATTCAATACCCTGCGCTCTTGAGCGCCTTTCACTTGCCTGACAAAGCGCTGTATCGCGAAAAATCGCGCCGTTATTGGCGTTCCATGGTCGCGGCCACCTTGGTGGCCGTCATGTTGCTTGCCATCGGCATTTACCCCATGCTGCTGCTGATCGGCCGCTCGATTTACATCGCGCAAATCGCGGTTTTTGGGGTTTTGTGCGCCGCCTTTGCGCTCTATGCGTTGAGCTTAATTCCCCATTATCATTTGTATGCGGCAGGCCTAGACCGGCCCATCATGTTCTCCACGGTGGCCGCAGCCTTGGTTGCGCTATTGCTCAATATTTTTCTTGCGCCCACTGGCGCCATGGGTGTGGCCGTGGCTGTCTTGGGGGCCCTGGCCACGCTGTTGTCGGCGAAGGCGATTTTTTGGCTCCGCAGCGTCAATAATTGTCCAGGTGAAAAGCAGGTGGGGGAAGGGGAAGCTGGCAACGGAGTTGCCAGTCCAAGTTGATGCGGTTGTTAGGTATCCTTTTCATTTCGTATGGCGACAAAAGACTTGGGTAGATAAGCAAAACGTTCAGTCACAATAGATGCGTCTGAAAATAGTGCACGCATCATTTTCTTGTTTAGAAGCCGTGCACTCTCCACAATACGTACCGAATCATCTATCGAAGTTGCTTTGCTCCAATGGCCCAATTGGAAATTTGAAACCAACTGCAGTCTCATTGGTTTGGGAAGCCAGTGAAAAAATGGCGTCATGCAATGTGGTTCTATTGGGAACCAATAGTTGGGTGTTTGGCAAAAGTAGTTTTTTGATAACCTCTTAATTTCTTCAGAAAATTTGACCATGCGTTCCCAGTCGCCAACATGTTCAACCACAGAGTTTGAGTGTGCTATGTCGAACGAGTTATCTTCAAAACAAGCGAGATCACAAGCATCTGCCTCAAGAAACCTAAATAAACCATGATCTTCTGGCATTGCAGTTCCGGGAAGATTAACAATTGTGATGCTCACATTATGGTCACCGAGATATTTGCTTGAAACAATACCCCAATATTGCAGTGTTCCACCCAGGTCAATAATCGTTACAGAGCCTTTTTCCTTATAAATTGATTCGATCATCTGCAACAAAGGGCGGATACGCTTTGCTCGAAATTTTGAGCCAGGTGATTTCTGACTATCGTAGTTCGTGAGCCACTTGGCCAATGTGCGTGTTACCTGCATTTACGATCTCCTTCGGCTAACTAAGTAGGTCAGCATTATTGATTTTAGTTTCTGCGAGCGTGCTGCCGGTGCGTTTTATGATGTCCTCGATCCCGCCGTCATGACGTTTCAAAACAGTTTTATTGGTTTACTTAATGAAAAAAGGAATTTCTCCGCCTGAGCACTGTGCAGGGGTGTGGGAAAATCAAAGTTTTTCTGCCTCGTTTCTGTCAGCATAAGGGACCAATCGTACACCTGTTTGCCTGAGACGTCAGGCGTTTTTTGTGAAGGCGCGCAGTGATTTAGGATTTGTGAACGGCGGTGCGTGCGGAAGACATACGGAGATTTCGTCTTTTGTCCAACAGAATTGGCAGCGCAATGTGGTCGAGGAATTCTCGTGTCACAAGCGCTCTTTTTGTCAGCCTGGTTGCCCATATTTTCCCGAATGAAAAGATAAACAAAATGGGTTCACGAAGCCCCTTCGCCCGTGAGCACAACTTTTATCGTCTTGAGCAGGATTTTGGCGTCCGTCGTTAGCGACCAATTGTCGATGTACGCCAAGTCGAGCTGCATCCACTCTTCGAAGTCGATATTGCTTCGCCCGCTCACCTGCCAAAGTCCCGAGATGCCAGGTCGCATGGAGAGGCGGCGGCGTTTCCATCCGACAATGTTTTGTTGCTCTTGAATGATGAGGGGACGTGGTCCCACCAGGCTCATATCGCCAATGAGCACATTGAAGAGTTGCGGCAGCTCATCAATGCTCGATTTGCGCAACATGCGCCCCAGCCGCGTCACGCGTGGGTCTGTTTTGATTTTAAAGACCGGGCCGCTCATTTCATTGTCGTCGAGCAGCGTGTTGCGCTGTTTTTCGGCATTGGCCACCATGGAGCGAAATTTGTACATCTTGAACTCGCGGCCAAACAACCCCGTGCGCGTCTGCGAGTAGAGCACCGGCCGCCCCATGGTGATGAGGATGAGCAGGGCCACCAAGAGCATCAACGGCGACAACAAAATGAGCCCCACTGCTGCGCCAGCCACATCCAAGACATATTTGAGCGCCAAGGCGTTTTGTCGTCCTGGCGTCAAGTCGAACAGAAAAAACGGCCGACGGTGCAAGAGGGCCAGTTTGGGTGCGGCCTGTAGCGGCTTGGGGGTGTGCACATAAAACAACGCCGGGACCCCAAGTGCCTCGCATTCTTTGAGCGCATCTTCGGCAATGGCCGGATTGTCATGCGGGGGGAAAAAGAAAACTTGGTCGACGGTCTTGGTGTGCAACAGCAATCCGAAGTTGGCGAGGGGGCCGATGTGGTCGACGTGAGGTGCCGATTGGGCGCTGTGTTCGCTGCCGTTATCGGCATGGGCAGCGGAGGGCGCATTGCCGATGCGGCCGATGATGAGCGCGTGCGGATCTTCGGCAACAACATCTTGCGCAAAGATTTGGAGGGCGGGGGTGTCATCGCCGACAAGCAAGATGTGGCGACGCAAGCTCCCGAGCGCCAGGCGATAGCGCAGCCGCATTTGCAGCAGCATGCGCAAGGCGAGCTGTAACAGCAATATGATGCCCAGGTAGCCGATCACCAGGGTGCGATTAATGGAGAACTGCGACGCAAAGAGCGCGATGGTGATGATGATCAGCATGGTGCCGTGCAGTTTCAACAGCGGCCACGCCAGTTCTGTGGTTCGCCACAGGCGATTGAAAATATTGTGGGACTTGAACAGCGATGTGAGGGCGAGCCAAATGGGCAGCAGCAGCAGCGCCGCCGTGGCAAAGATGGGGAGCGCGGGTGAGTCCTTTAAAAACGGCAGCCAAGGGCGCAGGTTGTGGTGCAGGTACCAGGCGATGGGAATGGCGGCGACGATGAGCAGGGCGTCGCCGATGAAGAGCAGCCGACTCATGGCTGGGCGCTGCGAAGTGCTGACAAGGGAGATATACGTCATGGCTCTTTTGATGTTTCTGCAATGGGGCGCTTGGCCATTGCCCACAGATAAGAACTTTTCAAAAAGGGTACGGCTAGCAATTGTATGGGCGTCGCGACGAGCCTGGCAAGGGGCGGAAGTTTTTTAAAGGAAGTATTTGGACAACGAATGGCGCGAATCGCGCGATGTGGGCTGGGGGAATTTGTGTTGCGGGGGGTGGGCATGGTGTTGTCACAGTGCATTTTGTTTTGGTACGTTACAGTACACCGCAAAACCTACACCTCGCCTGCTGTTTGTCTAGTCTCTGATGATTCTAAGAGACTGTGCGTGGGACTTTGCGTGCCACTGCGGAGTGGGCATTTTCAGTGCTCGAGCGAGATTGTATTTTTGTAGTGAAATAGGGCGCCTCGTGCCACAATTGGCGTGATTTTTTTGGCGCACAAAGCACGGCCATATTGCGCAGGTTTTGTGTGGGCATCGGGTGGTTTTGAAAGTTAGGAGTAGAAGATATGCAAGCGATTATTTTGGCAGCGGGAGCCGGCACGCGCGTTGGGATGAACATTCCCAAATGCCTCATTGAAATCAATGGGGCGACCTTGCTCAAGAATCAAATTGAGACGCTGCACAGGCTGGATGACACCATTCTCGTCACCGTGGTGACGGGGTACAAAAATCACTTGGTGGAGCAAGAGATTTACAAGCTGCGGGACATTCACCCCATGATCAAAACGGTTTACAACACCGAAGCGCAAAACATGGGCATTGTCCGCTCGTTGGAGCTCGCGGCCACCACCATTGTCGAAGATGCGGTGCTCCGGCTGAGCGGGGATTTGTTTTTTGGCCCAGAAGCCGATTTGCACGCATTGATAAGGCATTCCGAAGATGCGCTGGCTGTTCAGCGGGTGCCGCCATCTCGAAACGAAACCGTTATCATTAAAAATGAGGATTTGGTTTTGACAGATGTGCACTCTGAAAATGATATTGAATGGTTGGATATCGACTACTATGCCAACGATTCGTTTAAACAGGTAATGAATGTTTCATGCTGGTACATCGATGGCTCTCAGCACTATTATCAATTAATGCGCCATGCCATTAAAATAGGAAGCTATCGTCCGAAACATATCGAAGTTGGTGGCGTTTTTGAAATCGATACAATGGAGGATTTGGATTATGTCAGACGAAAATTTGCGGGTGGCTGCTGATTTTTGGAAAAGCAGGGTTGATTATCCCGAATATCCCTTTTTAAAAGAACGCAGGCTTGTAGAGGTATCTTATCTCTTAAAAAACATTCCGTCAGATGCGACTTCTTTAGCTGATTTTGGTTGTGGTGATGGGTCAAACCTTTTGTTACTACGCGAGCTCTCTTATGTCACCGTGCTTTATGGTTATGATTTAAGCGAATCGCTTATCTCTGTTGCCCAAAAGAAGTTGGGGGATTCGGCGGTTCTTAAAAACATCGATTTTTTGCAATCCGATGCTTTGCCAGAAGTGGATGTTGCGCTGTCACTCGGGGTGCTTCCCTATCTCTTTACCGAAGATGCGCTGACAAAGTATTTGAATCTCATTCAGTGCAAACGGTTAATCGTTCGCACGCCATGTGCCCTAGACCAAAATGTGGTGATCAACAAATATTCACAAGAGCTGGGAGCGGACTATGCGGCCATCTACCGAACGGTTTCGGAGGTGGAGGCCATTCTTTCATCGCGTTTTGTTTTGAGGTCTACCGAGCGTTCCTATCCGAACAACATTGAGAGCAAGTACGGCACCAAGCAATATTATTTTGTGTGCGATGCCAAGTGACGGCCATCACTCTGCTGCGATATTGAGGCGCCAAGAGTCGGCATCATAGGGCTCTTTGTTGAGCACCACATCCACATCCAATATCCGAAAAGCATCTGATTGTTGTTTGTTGAACTGCCAAGGCACATACGTGACAAAGAACGGATTGTCTCGGCCGGCGGCGATGATGGGTTTGTTGTTCAAGTAGGGGTTGTGGCAGCCACCGATGTCCTTGCAAACCATGGCGGGGACTTCTGCATTTGGCGCGAAGGTTTCGTCGATGCTCACCGGCCCCTTGGCGCCCAGCTCTTTTACGAGCAGCACAGAGCGCGATTTTACAAATCGGCTGTCGACGGTGCCGCCGGCGATCGCCCGAGAGGAGTGATCTTCTACATTGCTGCTGATGCCGTGATCGGAAACGATGACGATTTTGGTGTTGTCGTAAACGCCGCTGTGTTTCATCCAATCAAAATAATCGGCCAGCAACAACAAGGTGCACTTTGCGGCTACATAGTGCTGATAGGCAAAGCTGTGTGCAAAGCCCTTTGTGGCCAAGACATCCTGGCCCACAATGAAAATCTTTTTTTGGGGCAAACAGTCCTCGCCGATAAAATAGGGCTCGTGGGGCAAGAGATTGAAGAGGATGTTCAACTGGCTTTTTTCGGATGCGGCGAACGACACCCCCGGCAACGACTTCAGCTCTGCCCACTGCGCAAAGGTCGTCTCGGCGGAATTGTCCCAAAAGGTTTGCCAGGGGCCGTTTGCTTGGAAGGGGGCTTTGGCGCCGTAGGGCATGGCGCGCATCAGCGACAAGGTGACAAGCAATTCGGTGTAGTTGGTTTTCGAGAGCGGTTGGAGTGAAAAGCCGTGTTTTTGGGCCAAGTGGGCGACCGGTGTTTTGGGAAAAGCGGTGCAGATCGTGGTTTTGTCTTTGAGTAGGTCGCAGTTGCCCTTCATGGTGAAGCCCAAGCCCCTAGGGTTGATGAAGTTGGTTTGGTATCCCTTTTGCGAAAAATTGTGGGGCAATATGCTGAAGGCCTCTGTCGATGTGTCCACCAGTGGTTGGTTGCGGCGGCTCATTTCTTGGGGGGTGTAGTCATAGCCCCCCAAGAGCGGGTGGACCCCAGCGATGGAGTTTTTTCCGGCGGCGATGCTCTTGGGATACCAGATGAAGCCCTCTAGCCTGGTGGTGAGTTCGGGGGCTTCTGCCAATATGGGTTCGACAAAGCCCCCCATGAAGCGATCCATCATTAAAATGAGGGTGTTTTGGTTATCCGGAGAATAGCGGAGCACATGGTTTGCCGTGGGTGTCTTGGCATGTGCCGCGGCGTCCTGCTGTTGCATCTCGACGCTTTCGCGATCGCGGAAGAACAAGAAGACGGTGAAGAACACCAATGCCAAATTGACGATGCCGATGCCGATGAGGAATTGCTTGGCGCCAAATTTGTAGATGGCAAGGAGCGTTAGCGCGGACAAGAGAATGAGGATGGCGATGTCGAGGAGGATTCGCAGGAAGACGATTTTTGTGGGAATGGGGATTTGCTCAAACATGAGCCCATTCATGATGGGATAGCCAAAAGGCAAAACAAAGGAGTAGACGATAAAGAGAACCAAGGCCAGCAGGGAAAGATAAGATAATACCGCTTTGGCGCGGAGGCTGATGCTGGTCGCGTAGAGCAATGTGGCGAGATAAAAAGAGATGGCGATTTTGGGGATGCTAGAAGTGATGATCTTTTGTATGTGGAGATTGATCTCTCCAGGGGATGTTAAAAATATGGCGATTGGCAAGTAGATATATAAGAGCGCGGCAATGGTTAAAAAACTAAAAATGAATAGCAGATAAGGGGATTTGATTTTGGCGCTGAGTTGCTTGGTGTTGTCTGCCGGAAACAAAAATGTGGCAATGGTAATGGCGAGCAGCGAAGTGGCCACCAGCACGAGGTCGCACTTGAGCCACAAGAGCACAATCATGTCGATGTATAGAATGACGGGGATGAAGAGCACCTTGTAGTGAAGATGCTTTGGGGGGAGTTTGATGCGCGCGGTAAGTGACACCAACGCCATGAGGGCGACCATGTTTGCGGCGATTGTGATGAGGGATTGCATGTCGTTGCCCTATGATTGCTCGGCGATTTTGGCCATTGCCGCACCGGCTTTGGAAAGCGACTTTTTGAGTACGTCTGAGCTTAGGTTTCGCAAATATGAAAACAAGTTGTTGAAAGTCCAGTAGAGCAAGAGCGCCGCTGGGCTGTTGTAGAGGAGCACCAAAAAGAGCGCTGCAAATCCCAGGGACACGTATCGTTTTTTGGCGATTGGCGTGTATTTCCAAGAGCTCAAAATATTGAGCGCCGTCATGGCAAAGGGGAGCAAATTCACGCCCCACAGGAGTTTGTCGGGTTCGGCCAGGTTTTGGATTGGCCCCCAGGCCACGCCCGCCATCATGGGCTTGTGGGATAGGTATTGGTAGACCGATGCAAACACCACCACCTGCAACAGCAAGTCGGGGGATATCAAGAGCCCGTGCCAGTTTTTGTGGTGAAACTGCCTGTGGATGGTTTTGATATAGTAATATCTCTCGCGCCCTTTGTAGTGCGCCTTGATGCGATCGATTTCGGATAACATGGCATCTCGGTGTTTGTTTCGCTTTTGGGATGCCCGCTCCATTTGGAAGTAAACGGGCGTTAACAAGATGTTCACCGATACGCTTAACAAAATGACTGCGAATCCCGGGTCTAGAATGTGCCGAATGATAAAGTCGAAGAGGGTGGCCCATATCTCTATTAAAGGGGTTAGCAATAGCGCTTTTAAAATTTCAACTATAGACACTGTAGTATTTCCTTTATTTGGTGCGCCGCGGCAGGGCCAGCCGCACCAAAGTTGTACACGAGCTCGTTTCGCAGCGCCGGTATGCGTTTAGCGAAGTCTTTGCCGAGCATCTGCGCAATCTTTGTCGTTACAGCGCCGAAGTCATCTGGCGAGAGCACCATCACCACGTCGCTTCTGATTTCCCTGAGGCTGCGCACATCTTTTAAAAAATGCCCTTCGAATGCATCAACAGCGACGCTGTGCCCCACGACGATGGCGGGTTTTTCGTGAATGAACACGAATTCATCCACGATGCCGGAGATGTCGCTCACCAGGATGTCGGCTTTTTGGAGGGCGGAGGCAGGGGTGGGCTCTGTGTCGACGTGGACATTTTCAAAGCCCAAAATTTGTTCGTAGAGCGCTGCCTGGGAGATGCGCATTTGCGGGTGCGGCCTGACAATGACGCGAAACTGCGCGGCGACCTTTTCAACGAAGTCTAGGCCAAACACTTCGAAGAGGCTCGAAGGCCCCCAGCTAGGGGCAATGAGCACGACTGGCGCGTCGTTTGGGGGGGCGTTTTGCGCGGCGGCTTGGAGGAGTTCATCCCAATGGGGGATACCGGTCTCCAATAGGGTTTTGCTGTTGAATCCCCGAATTTTCTCAATTGTTTTGATGTTGTTTTTGAGCAAGGGGCCACAACACAACACGGTGTCGTAAAAATCATATGCGAAGGGGCGGACAAAGCGGCTTTCCCCCAGCGCGTGCTCCACATAGCAGTAATGCTTCATCTTTTTGGAGCGCTTGAACATCATTACATCCAATTGTGGCGTTGTGGTTAACAGGACCTTGCCCTCCAGGCGGTTTAACATCGAATAGCCCAAGAGGCCGGGGGGGATGGCGAAATGTTGCACGCCATCGGGGAGGGGGCGGAAGCTGGCGTCGCGCTCGTACATGGTGAAGAACTGGACGGGGCCCGCATCCTTTGGCAGGGCGTTCATGATGGGGAAGAAGGTGTTTTCGTATCGGGGGTCTTCGCAATGTATGGCCAGGTTGCACACCGGGAAGCCGGTTTTCTTTCGATAGAGGAGCTCTTCCACTTTGAAGATCAGGTTTTTAAAGCCGAAATAAATCGATAAGACCAATCCCGTTATGACATACAGGATGGCGCTGCCGGTTCCGGGGTCGATGTAGGCGTGCGCGGTCTTGCTCATGGCAAAGATGGCCACAAAGGCTGCGAATGCATCGATGGGCCATGTGTTGCGCTGCCGGAGGGGTCTGTTGGGGGGAGCATTTTTTTTCATAGCGTACCGTGTGCCGAGTTGATGTTTGCCAAGCGCGTGTTGCGCGGTGTTGGGTGCCCGATCATGCGCGGATCCGGGTGCCAGCCGCTGCATGCGCCGCGCAGTCTATCGCTGGTTGCCGGATGGGGGCAATCGGATTGATTTGCCGTGCGAGCGGGGCGAATGGCGCGATGTGGGGTGGGGGAATTTGTGTTGCGGGGGATGGGCATGGTGTTGTCACAGTGCATTTTGTTTTGGTACGTTACAGTACACCGCAAAACCTACACCACAATGCGATGCCGAGGCCACACCCATGAACGAAAAAGACCGCCCAACCCAATCGCCGGAAGATGACGACATGACCGGGGGCGACCATGGGGCAAAGGGTGACCAGGGGGCAAAGGGCGACCGCGGAACGACGGGCAGGCACGGAACGACGGGCGACCGCGGGGCAAAGGGCGACCGCGGAACGACGGGCAGGCACAGGGGCCTGCCCCTACACCGTGTATGGGGTTTGCCGGGTGGGGTGTGGGCGCTGGTGGTGGTTGTGTTGGTGGGGGCGTGGCATTTCGGGGCCATTTACAACGCGTTCTATTTCGACGACCGGCCGCAGATATTAGAGGGGCAGCTCAATCGATCGTGGGAGAGCGTGGGCACGATTTTCGCCAGCGAGGTGTGGCGCAATGTCGAGGGGGGCGAGCGCCTGGCCAAGGCCACGGTGGACACCTACCGCCCGCTTTTTAACCTGTCGCTGCTGGTGGACTACCAGGTCGCGGGGCTGCGCCCGGCCTGGTACCACGCGATGAACCTGCTGATTCACCTCATCAATGTGTGGCTCGTGTTTTGGGTGGGGCGGCGCATCGTGGGGGATGGGGCGGCGGTGGCGGCGGCGGCGTTCTTTGGGGTGCATCCGGCGGCGCTGACGTGCATTCACTATGTTTCGTCGCGGCCGGATAGCGCGTCCACGCTGTTTGTGCTGCTGAGCGCGGGGGTGGCCCTGCAGGGTCGGTGGCGGTTTGGCGGGCGCGTGGTGGGGGCGGCGGCGAGTTTGTTTGTCGCCTTGCTGTGGAAGGAGACCGCCCTGATTGCGCTGGTGGCGGTGCCGCTGCTGTACTGGGTGGGCGATGAGGGGGCTGCGCCGCGGCGCGCGCTGGCGATGGCGGTGGCGCTGGTGGGGGCGGCGGCGGTGTACTTCGCGCTGCGCTTCAACGCGTTGCACGCGGCCAAGGCCATTGAAGACGGCTCCCACGCGGTGGCCATGTTGCTGAGCTATCCGAAGGCGCTGCTGTATTGGCTTCGGGCGGCGGCGCTGGTGTACACGCCCTTGCCCTTGCACGCCTTTGCGCCCTTGGGGTGGCCGGTGGCGGGGTGGGTGTTGGCGCTGGTGGTCGCGGTGTATGCGGGGATCGCGGGGGTGGGGTTTGGGGCTGTTTTTCGGCGGTGGCGGTGGGCGGTGTTGCTGCTGTGGTCGCTGATGGGCATCGCTCCGGCGTTGGCGGCGGTGGTGCGCACCGATGTGATCGATGGGCATTATTTTTATCCGGTGGTGCCGGGGATGGCCTT
Source organism: Myxococcales bacterium (assembly GCA_012522445.1). Lineage (GTDB taxonomy): Bacteria > Myxococcota_A > Polyangia > JAAYKL01 > JAAYKL01 > JAAYKL01. The sequence goes on from JAAYKL010000112.1 coordinate 13,712, forward strand.
GTTGCTGGGGCTGGGGCTGTGTCAGCCGTTTTGGCGGCGGGTGGCGGGGTTTTGGCGGCCGGTGGTGGCGGGGTTGATCATTGCGTCGGCGGCGGCGCGGTCTGGGGCGGCGGGGGCGAGCTTTCGCACGGAGGTTGGGTTTTACGGCGCCATTGTGGAGAGCGGGTATCACGTGCCTTCGGCCATTTACAGTTTCGCCAATGCGCTGCAGCGCGCGGGGCGGGTCGACGAGGCGGTGGTGCAGTATCGGCGCGTGTTGCGCGAACATCCGCGGTATGCCGATGCCAAGGCCCACAACAATTTGAGCGTGGCGCTGCTGCAACAGGGGGATGCGCAGGGGGCGGAGGCGCACGCGCGGGAGGCGCTGGCGAGGCAGCCGGGCGAGGCGCGGTATCATTACAATTTGGCGCTGGCGCTGGCCAAGCAGCGGCGGTGGGCGGCGTTTGGCGAGTCCCTGGGGCGCGCGTTGGCGCTGGACCCGCAGCACGCGGACGCGCGGAAGTTGTCGGTGCAGTTTTGCGCCTCGGCGCAGGGCCGTCAGGCACCGGGGTTGTGCGGCGCGGGGCAATAAGCGCGCGGGGGGAATGGGGGAAGGGCGGTTCACGAACCGCCCGTACACGGGGTCGGGGCGTACACATGGTCGGGGCGTACACGGGGTGGGGGCGCGCGGAGAATCCTAGAGGGCTTGTCGATGTGGTGCTTGTTGCGTTGCGCGATGTCTTGTTTGGTGTAGGGTTCTTTTTACAAAAAGAAACGCCCCTTTCGGGGCGTCGGGCCGGAGATGCTATCTCCGGGGGGGTTAGAATGACTATTTTTGACGCAACTGCCGAACATGTCAAGTGCTGGGCTCGCTTTTTTGGAACGACGCCATGACCCGAGTCGTTGCCTACGTTGACGGTTTTAATTTGTACTTTGGTCTCAAATCCAAGTCGTGGAAAAAGTACTACTGGCTCGATTTAAACAAGCTCGCCGCCACATTTTTAAAGCCCGGCCAAATGTTGCAGGACGTGTATTATTTTACTTCGCGCATTCGAGACAACGGCCACAACGCAGCCGATCAAAAACGCCAAAGTGACTATCTCGAGGCATTGGCATTGCATGGCGTAAAATGTCAGTTTGGTCATTACTTGAAAAAGGAACGAACGTGCCGGTCTTGCCACTCCTCTTGGGTGGGCTACGAAGAAAAGATGACCGACGTAAACCTCGCCATTCAGTTTATGGCAGATGCTTTTGATGATGCCTTTGATCTCGCCCTCATCATTTCGGGTGATAGCGATCTAACCACTCCCATTCGCCGTGTGCGCGAACGCTTTCCGAATAAACGCGTTATTGTCGTTTTTCCACCGAAGCGTCATTCGAAAGAACTCGAGCTTCATGCCCACGGGCGTCTCGACGTTAACGAAAGAAAGCTGCGCGCGAGTCAATTGCCCGACCAACTGCTTAAGCCCGACGGTTTTGTCTTAAAACGCCCCGCAACCTGGACATAAATCAGCAAAGAATGTCCGCGAGGAGAGGTGTTAGGACCGGTGGGACCGGTGGGACCAGTGGGATGCTGCGGGGGAACGCAGGGCGGTTTGTTGGGTGCGGGGATTTGAATGTGCTACAATGGCATCTTCCATGCCGCGAAATGGGGTCTGCGGCGGTCTTTGACAAGAGGCGTTTTCTCTGGCCAGGAACGGGGACGTGGGTACCCGCAAGGGACGAGGGCGACCACAGGGGGGCGCCCCTACACCGGGATGTTGCACGGCATGCAAAAACCCGCCTGGGGCGCAGTTCGATGCGCGGGAGAAAATGTCAGTGCACATATGTGCACTGCATAACCCCTTGAAATCATTACACATTATTTTGCGTTTTTTGAAATTCGGCCAAAAACTGTCCCGTCGCGAGACAGATATTGTCCCGTTTTGGGTGGGCGTTTTTGGGGGTGGCGAGGGCGGCAGAAATGTAGGACCCGCAGGACCCGTGGGACCGGTAGGAGGCCGCGGGGGAAAAACGTAGGGCGGGTACCCGCGAGGGTCGCCCGTACACATTGATTGCATTTTGGGGGATTGGGCTTACCTTCTTCGCCCATGAACGCCGAACGCCACACCAACGCCGACACCCACCCGATGACCTCCATTGCCCGCATGTGGTTTCCCCTGGCCTTCACCTGGCTGCTCATGGCCGCCGAGGGACCGCTGCTCGCCGCCATTGTGGCCCGGAAGAGCGACGCCGCCATTAACCTGGCGGCCTGGGGGGTGGCCTATTCCATCGCGGTGATCATGGAGTCGCCCATCATTATGCTGCTCAGCGCCTCGACGAAGCTGGCGCGGAACCGCGAGGCCTACCTGAGCCTGCGCCGCTTTGCCTTCGCGCTCAACGGCGGGCTCACCGCGATTATGCTGCTGCTGCTGGCCTTGGGCGCCATGTCCTGGATGGTGCGCCACTGGGTGGGGCTGCCCGAGCCCATCGCCGCCCTGAGCGCCGACACCCTGTGGGTGATGCTGTTGTGGCCCGCCTCCATTGGGCTGCGCCGCTTTTACCAGGGCCTGCTGATCACCGCCGGCAAGACCCACCTCATCGCCGCGGGGACGGTGCTGCGGCTCGCCACGGTGACGCTGACCGCGCTGGCCATTCACGCCTACACGGATTTGCCCGGCGCCGTGCTGGCGGGCATTGCGATTACGGCGGCGGTGGTGGTGGAGTCCGTGGCCTCGCGGGTGATGAGCGACACCACGGTGAAGTGCCTGCTGTCGGGCCGGGACATCGCCACCCGCAAGCCGGTGAAGTCTGTGCCGCTGCCCCTGCGGCAGATCGTGTCGTTTTACACCCCCTTGGCGCTCACCTCCCTCATCGCCTTGGCGGTGCATCCGGCGGTCTCGTTCTTCTTGGGGCACAGCGTCCAGCCGGTGGCCTCGCTGGCGGTGTTTCCGGTGGTGACGGGCTTCATCTTTTTGTTTCGCGGCACCTTTGGGCTCTCGTTTCAGGAGCTGGCGCTCTCCATCCTCGCCACCCATCCCGAGCGCCTGGGGCACGTGGCCCGGTTTGCGGGGATTTTGGCGGGCACGGCGACGGTGCTGCTGTTGTCGGTGGCGTTTACCCCGGTGGGGGCGTGGTGGTTCGCGTCGGTGGCGGGGCTGTCGGGCGAGCTCTTTGCGCTGGTGCCGGTGCCGTTGCGGCTGATGGCGGTGATGCCGGCCACGTCGGTGACGCTCTCGTTTCAGCGCGCGGTGCTCATGGCCAGCGGCAACACGCATCCCATTACGGCGGCGACGGCGGTGGAGGTGGCGGTGATTGTCCTGGTGCTGCTGGGGTCGATTCACTTCACCGAGATGGTGGGGGCCACGGCGGGGGCGCTGGCGCTGTTGACCGGGCGTCTGTGCGCCAACCTCACGCTGGTGTTTCCGGTGGTGCCGGCCCTGGCGTGGATTCGCGCGTCGGCCAAGGACAAGGCGGCCTAGGGCGGCGTTTTTTCGCTTACAAAATGATGCGGCGGATGTCCTGGAAGGCGGGGTGCGCGGCGGTGCGGAGCAGCTCGAAGGCCAGCATTTCGATGGCGCCGATGCGGGTGCCGGCGTCGCGCATGCGCTGCTGGGCGAGGGCGGCGTGGGCGGGGTCGCGGGAGCCTGTGGCGTCGGCGATGAGGTAGGTGCCGAGGCCCTGGGCGCGGGCGTCGAGGGCGGTTTGGAGCACGCACACGTGGGTCTCGATGCCGCAGAGGATGAGGTGCTGGGGGGCGGGGGTGAGGGCGTGCAGGGCCTTGGGGAAGCCGGGCTCGCCAAAGGGGGAGAAGGCGCGCTTCTCGATGGGGGGCGGGGCGTCGGCTTGGGCCAGGGCTTCGCGCAGCGCGGGCACGGTGTCGCCCAGTCCCTTGCGGTATTGCTCGAGGGCGAGGATGGGGATGCCAAGGCGCCTGGCGAGGGCCACGGCTTGGACCGCGTGGGTTAGGGCGCTTTCATGGCCGGCGATGTGGGGGAGGAGGCGCTCTTGGATGTCGATGACGACGAGGGCGCAGCGGGCGCCGTCCTTGGGGAGCAGGCCGAGGTGGGGCGGCGGGGCGAGGGGCGGTGTGTCGGATGCAAACATGGGGTCTCCTTTGGGGTGGCGGCGTTTTACGGCGGTGTTGGGGCGGCGGTGGCGTCGGCGGGCAGGGCGATGACAAAGGCGGTGCCCGGGGTGTGTTGCTCGTCGAGGTAAATGCGTCCGCCGTGCTCGAGGATTGTTTTTTTGCAGATGGCGAGGCCTAAGCCCGTGCCGTGGGCGCGCGTGGTGAAATAAGGGTCGAAGAGGGTGGCCCGGTGCTCGGCGGGGATGCCCGCGCCGTTGTCGGCGACGCGGATGTGGAGCTCGCTTTGCTTGGGAGCGGGGACGAGCTGGGCGGAGATGGTGACGCTTCGGTCGGGCTGTTGGGCGGCTTCGAGGGCCTCGCCGGCGTTGCGGATGAGGTTGTCGAGCACGCGCCGCATCATGGTGGTGTCGAGGGGGACTTGCCGCGGGGCCTCGGGGATGCGCCAGGTGATGGTCATGTGGAACTCGTCGGCCATGTGCTGGGTGGCGGCTTGGAGGTCGCCCATGAATTCGGCCAGGTCGGTGGGGACGGGCTCGATTTTCGGCATGCGGGCAAAGGCCGAGAAGTGGCTCACCAGGCGCCTGAGCACCTCGACTTCCTCTTGGATGATCTCGGTGGATTGGGCGAGGAGGCTTTGGTAGCGCGGGTCGTCGCCCGTGTATTGGGTTTGGAGCTCTTGGGCGGCCAGTTGGATGGGGGTGAGGGGGTTTTTGATCTCGTGGGCCAGGCGCCGGGCGACCTCTTGCCAGGTGGCTATTTTTTGCAGGAACTCGACGCGGGCTTGGCTGGCGGCCATCTCGGCGACCATCTGGTTGAAGGAGGTGATGAGCTCGCTGATCTCGTCGCGGCCACCCGGGGGGATGTGGATGGTGAGATCGCCCCGGGCCACTCGCTGCGTGGCGCGGTTGAGGTCGTGGAGGCGGCGGGCCATGCGCCGGGTCCAGTAGAAGCCCCCCAGGATGCTGAGCAGGACGGCGGTGCCGAGCAGCAGGGCGTAGGCCAGGGTGATGCGCTGGCTGAGGTAGTCGTGGGAGGCGTTTTGGAGGGCGAGGAAGACCTCGTGGGTTTCGCCGGCGCGCTTGAGCTGCTGGGCGATGTCGCGGTCTACGGCGAAGTCGGCTTCGAGGCGCTGGCACACGCCGGTGTCGAGGGCGATGCCGTGCTGTCGCAGGGTTTGCGGGGCGGCGTCTGCGGCCTGGGGCAGGGGGGGCGCGTCTTGGGCGAACCAGGGGCCGTGGGCGGTGTGGATGCGGACCGCGCGCAGGGCGCTGTTGTGCGACATGAGGCGGTGGACGGTGGCGCGGAGCGGGGCGGGGTCGTCGTCGCGGCAGGCTTGGGTGAGGGCGGCGGAGCGGGCGAGGGCGGCGAGCTGCTGCGCGTGCATGGCCTTGAGGGTCTCGATGCGGGCGCGTTGGGCGTCGATGCTCGCGGCGAGGGCGTCCTCCATGTCGTCGTTGATGCCGATGTGCAGCGCGGTGCGTACGGCCACTGCCACCAGGCGCACGGAGACAATCATGGGGACGAGCGCCGTGACGACGAGGATGAGCAGGATTTTGATGTCGATGCGGCGGATCATGGGGTGAACCACTGCGAGACGAAGCGGACTTCGCGTTCGGCCTGTCCGATGCGGCGGTCGACCAGGTAGCCGACGAAGGAGCCGAAGAAGTTGCGGCCTAGGGTGTGCTGCGCGTCGCTGTCGCCCCGGGCGATCCAGCGGTGGATGTTGCGGAGCATCTCCTCGGAGACGGGGTTGATCTCGACCAGCACCTGGAGGCGCAAGGGGCCGGGCGGGGCGTTGGCGGCGATGGGCTGGCGGCGCAGGATGGCCACTCGGTCGATGGCTTGGTCGGCGGTGGGGACGCGGGTGGTGCGCGGCGCGCGGTCGGCGGTGAGGGTGACGACGAAGTCTTCGTTCCAGAGGTCGTAGACGATGCTGGCGCTTTGGGCCCAGTAGGCGTGGGTGCGTCCCTTTTCGTCTTCGAGGGCGACGTGGGCCACCAGGCGCGTGGGCAGGCCCGAGGTGAGGCGCTGGCGGATGTCGCGGCTGAAGACGTCGCGGAAGCGGGTGGAGATGGCGAGCCCGGACTCGGTGCGGTGGATGCCGACGCGGCGCACGGGGGGCGTCTTGTTGGCGCTGGCCGGGATGGCGATGCAGAAGAGCGCGACGAGCAGCGCGGTGGTGAGGCGTTGCCACATACTATTCGGTGGTTCCTTTGTAGAGCGGGGGCACGAGCTGGATGATGCTGCCCAGGGAGACGGTGAAGAGGCCGAAGTGGGTGTCGAAGCGGACGCCTAAGTCGGTGGTCATGTCGACGGGGAAGCCGCCGGTGCCGATCTTGTTGCTGGAGGTGAGGGCGAAGAAGCCGGCGTTGATGAAGCCGTCGATGCCGTACAGGCCGCCCTGGCCGCGGTAGAGGGCGATGTTCCAGGTGAGCCCGATGTTGGCGGCGATGTCCTCGTACCACATCTTTTTGATGGCGGTGTTGAGCAGGTTGGGGTGCAGGTTGGTGAAGTTGAGGCCCAACACGCGGCTGGGGATGAAGGCCGAATAGTCGCCGACGAAGAACTGCTCGAAGAAGGGGGCGTTGCCCACGACGAGGCCGGCGCCGGTGGTGAGGCAGAAGGACTGCGCCAGCTTGCGGCCAAAGGGGAACCACGCGCTGTTGCCGATGGTGAAGCGGGTGTACTCGTAGCTGGAGCCGATGATGGGGTGCGAGAGCTCGGCGGTGAAGTGGGTGAGGGCGCCCTTGGTGGTGAGGAGGGAGGAGTCGCGGGTGTCGCGCACGAAGCCGAAGGCCAGGGTGGTGAGGGTGGAGAGGTCGGGCTCTAGGTGGCCGACGGGCGAGAGGTCGGCGTCGCGGGGCGTCGGCGGCGCGGGGTCGAGGCCTTGGGCGGGGGCGTCGAGGGCGGTTTCGGTGCCGGTGCTGTCGACGAGCTTGGGCTTGTCGGTGAGGATGCTCTCGAAGCGGAAGTCGAGGGAGAAGGAGTAGTGGGCCAGGCGGTTGTAGCTGCTGCCGAAGCGGAGCGCGGTGCGGCGGAAGGCGAGCTGGGAGTAGGGGGCGAAGGTGTCGGCCTCGCCCGGGGCGGGCAGGTAGTGCTGGCCGAAGTACTCGCTGCCCTCGGCGAAGAGCCCCTCGAAACGCAGCCCGACGTCGGAGTGGAAGATGTGGTCGTCGCTGAGGCCGACGTTGAAGGCGAACTGCTCGCGGCCGCCGGCGACGGTGCCGTACACGTTGACCCCGCTGCCCAGGAAGGAGCGGTTGCCGATGCCGATGCTGCCCCAGGGGGAGATTTGGTCCCAGTAGGGGCCGATGCGGGTGAGGCCGAAGGAGAGGTCGCGCAGGACGAAGGTGTTGCGCTCGCTGACGGAGATGTGCAGGACGACGTAGCCCGGTGCCGCGCCCTTGTGCAGGTCGAATTGCACGGTGTGGAACAGGCCGGTGGCGAGGAGGCGGTACTTGGCGTTTTCGAGGCGGGGGTCGTTGCTGGCGAAGACTTCGCCGGGGCGCAGCTCGAGGTGGCGGAGGATGAGGCCTTTGAGGGTGCGCCGGTTGCCGTCGATGCGGATGGCTTCGAGGACGTATTGCGGGATGGTGGTGTCGGGTTGGGCGGTGTCGAAGAGGGGGGCGGGCGGGGGCTCCCCGGGGTGGTGCGGGATGGCCAGGGCGGGTGCCGACAGGAGGGCGAACACCGAAAATAGGCATGTACCGATTGCGCTGCGCATGGGCGATGTTAAACACAAATCGCTTGTGCTATCCATACGGAAGCGCGCCGCTGTCCGGTGGATGGCCGCGGATTTTTTGAAGGAGAAGAGCATGGGAACGCGTCGACACAATCGCATTTTCTGCAGCGCTGCGGCATCTGGGGGGATGGCGGCGTCATCGGGGGCCAACGGCGCGGGCGCGGCACAACGCCCCAGCGCATTGTCCGGGGCAGGGTCCGGGGCGGGTTACTTTCGGCGCCACTTCGGCATCGACGACGATTTGCTGCGGGGCGTGATGCGCGAGGCCTTGTCGCGGGGCGGGGATTACGCGGACTTGTATTTTCAGCACCGGGTGTCGGACTTCATCGGCTTCGAGGACGGCCAGGTCAACCGCGCGGCGGTGTCGATGTCGCTGGGGTGCGGCGTGCGCGTGCTCAAGGGCGATCAGAGCGGTTTTGCCTTTACCGAGGAGCTGACCCGGGCGTCCCTGTTGCGCGCGGCCAAGACCGCGGCCACCATCGCCGACGACGCGCCTACGGCGGCACCCAATGCGTGGCGCCCCGTGGCGGTGCCCGACCTGTACGCCGCGCAGCCCGTGTGGGTGTCGGTGGCCCCTGCCGAGAAGCTGCGCATCGCCGAGCGCGTGGGGCAACAGATGAACGCCTTAGACGCGCGCGTGCTGCGGGCCACGGTGCAGTTGGGCTGCGAGGACGAAGCCTTCCTCGTCGCCTGCTCGGACGGCGCCTTGGCCGAGGACGTGCGCCCGATGACGTACATCTACGCCGGCTGTACCGCCGCCCAGGGCGCCCGCGTGGAGTCCGGCATGTATTCGCGCTCGGCCCGCAGCGACATCTCTTATTACAGCGACGCCTTTTTGCAGCACGTGGCCCACGAGGCGGTGCAGCGCACGGTGGCCCTCTTCGACGCCCGGGTGCCCGCGGCTGGCGAGATGCCCGTGGTGCTGGCGCCGGCGAGCTCGGGCATCCTGTTGCACGAGGCCATGGGACACGGCTTCGAGGCCGACTTCAACCGCAAGGGCACCTCGATCTTCGCCGACATGATGCACCAGCGCGTCGCGCCGCCCTTTGTTCACATCACCGACACGGGGCTGTTGCCTCAGGCCCGGGGCGCCATCCACGTCGATGACGAGGGCATCCCGTCGCAGCGCACCCCCTTGGTCGAAGACGGCATCCTCGTCTCCTACTTGCACGACCGGTTGAGCGCGCGCCACTACGGCGTCTCCCCCACCGGCAACGGGCGCCGCGAGAGCTTCCGCACCATGCCCCTGCCGCGCATGCGCATCACGTTGATGGAGAACGGCCCCCACGACCCGGCGGAGATCATCCGCTCGGTGAAGCGGGGCTTGTACGCGGTGGATTTCTCCAACGGGCAGGTGGCCATCGGCGCCGGGGACTACAGCTTCTACGTGAAGAACGGCTTCCTCATCGAGGACGGCCGCCTGGGGGCGCCGGTGAAGGACGTCAACCTCATCGGCAACGGCCCGCAAACGATGCAGCGCATTGAGATGGTGGGCAACGACATGGCCATCGACGGCGGCTCGTGGACCTGCGGCAAGGACGGGCAATCGGTGCCGGTGGGGTTGGGGCTGCCGACCATCAAGGTGTCGGCCATCACCGTGGGAGGGGTGAACACATGAGCCAGCAAGAAGATCTCCAAGCGCGCGCCGAGCGCATTTTGCAAGGGGCGCAGGCCCGCGGGTTGCGCGACGTCATCATTACCGTGGCCCGGGGTCGCAGTGTGTCGCTGCGCTTTCGCCTGGGCCGCCCCGAAGAGGTGGAGGAGTCCATTACGCAGTCGGCCGCCGTGCAGTGCTTCGACGAGGGCCGCTACACCGCCTCCAGCACCAACGACTTTCGCCCCGAGGCCTTCGAGCGCTTCCTCGACAACGCCGTGGCCCTGACCCGGGTGATGTCGCCGGACCCCTTTCGCCACATCACCGACCCCGCGCTGTACGCCGGTCGCGCCGATGTCGACCTGCAGCTTTGCGACGACGCGGTGTCTGCGTGCGCCCAAACGGACCGCCTCGCCCTGGCCGAAGCCGCCTACGACGCCGCCATGTCCGTGGCCAACGGGGACGCCCTCTTCGCGGAGTCCGCGGTGCAGCAGGGCTACGGGCAGTCGTGGCAACTGCACAGCAACGGCTTCTCCGCCGGTGTGTCGGGCACGCAAAACTGGCTGACCACCCAGGTGTCGCTGCGCGATCAAAACGACCGGCGGCCCAGCGGGTACGGGGTGTGCGGGGCGCGGTATTGGGGCGACTTGCTCCCGCCTTCCCAGGTGGGCGAGGCCGCTGTGCTGCGGGCGCGTCAGCAGTTGGATGCGGCGCCCATCGAGACGGCACGGCTGCCCATGGTGGTGGAGAATCGCGTGGCGGCGCGGTTGTTGGGCGGCGTGCTCTCGGCCATCTCGGGGCAGGCGTTGCAACAGCAGCGCTCGTTCTTGGCGGGGAAGCAGGGCACGGTCATCGGCGCACCGCTCTTTCATCTCACCGACGAACCCCACATCGCGAAGGGGCTGGGGTCGCGCCTGTTCGACGGCGAGGGGATCAGCGCCAAGCCCATGCCGGTGGTGTCGCAGGGCGTGTGGCAAAACGCGTACGTCGGCACCTATTACGGCCGCAAGCTCGACATGCCCCCCACCACGGCGGGGCCGTCCAACCTCATCTTTCAGCCCGGCGCGTCCTCCCTGGAACAGCTCATCGCCTCGATCGACGACGGGGTGCTGGTGCGCGGCTTTCTCGGCGGCAACACCAACAGCACCACCGGTGATTTCTCCTTTGGCGTGTACGGCACGCGCATCGAGAAGGGCCGGCTGGGGGGCGCGGTGTCGGGCATGAACATCTCGGGCTCGTTTCAAACGCTGTGGCACAGTTTGTCCGCGGTGGGGAGCGACCCGTGGCGGTACAGCGCGGTGCAGGTGCCCTCGCTGTTGTTTTCGGATGTGCAGTTCAGCGGCAACTGAGCGCGTGTCCTTTGGGGCGAGGCGCCGGTGCGACGGCGACCCTGCCGGTGGTACAACATGACGCAAACAAACTCTCGGCGAATTCTCACAGTGGTGGCGGCGGTGGCGGCGGCGTTGGCGTGTCTGGCGCTCCCCGGGGTGTCGCGGGCGAACACGGGGGATGCCCAGGCGGCGTTCTCTCTCGAAGACGCGTCCTCGTCTCGCGCGGTGCTCATCGGTTTCAAGCTGCGCGCCGGTGGCCGCTTCGACAACGTGCGGATGTGCGTCGGCAGTCCGCCGGGCGTGAAGGGCGGGCCGGCCATGGACGTGTCGCTGTACGTGGAGTTCGCCTTAGATGACGACATCTCGCTGGCGGTGGACCTGCCGGTGCTGCGCCCGATTATGTTCGCCTTTGCCTTTCAAATGCTGCAATTCGAACCCCAGCTCACGCTGCTCTTTCGGCACCGCGTGGGCGGCAACGTCGACTTTGTGGGCGGCCCCAGCATCGGCGTCTCTTTGCACTACGGACCGGATTATCACTCGGCGCGCTCGGGCAGCGATCGCGGGAAGTCCTTCTTTGCGGCGGGCCCCATGTTCGGCGGCTACATGGGCTTCGACTTCAAGCGGCCGCAAAAAAACTTCCACTACCAATTGGGCCTGGCGCCCTACCTCGCCCCGATGCTCGGCATCCACGACCCGGACGAACACCGCGGCTTCATCGTGGGCGGCACCATCGACAACATTTTTATCTTTCGCTAACGCCGAACGCTGCGCGGCAAGCAAACCGGGTGAGAGGTGTTAATGGCGAGAGCTATTAATGCTGTGCGCGGTAGGCGGCGATGAGGGCGTCGAGGTCGCGGTTGACCTGCGGGTCGATGACTTGGCGCGCGGGGTCGGCGGCAAACCAGCGGACGGTGCGGCGCACGCCTTCGTGAAAGGGGATGCGCGCTGCGAAGCCGGGCACCAGGCGGCGGATTTTGCTGTTGTCGAAGATGCTGCTGTAGGACTTGTCGCCGATGAGGCCGGCGCCGAGCTCGGGATTGTGGGCCGCGATGAAGGCCGAGGGGATGTGTACTTTGCGCGCCGACACGCCCAGGGCCGCGGCGATGGCGTCGTAGATGTTGTTCCAGGTGAGCAGCTCGTCGGAGGTGATGTGGAAGCTGTGGCCTTTGGCGGCGGGGTGTCCGATGAGCGGCACGAATCCGCGGGCGAAGTCCTCGGCGTGGGTGACGGTCCACAGGGATTCGCCGTCGCCGTGCACGACAATCTCTTGGCCGGTGAGCAAGCGGTGGGCCAGGGTGTAGCAGCCCCAGCCGCCCAGGGCGATGGGGAAGAGCGTGTCGTAGGTGAGGGAGGGGCGGACGATGGTCACCGGGAAGTCGGTGCGGCGCATGTGTTCGATGAGGTGGGTCTCGCAGGCGATTTTTTGCTGCGCGTAGTGCCAGAAGGGGTTGTGCAGCGGGGTGGACTCGGTGATGACGGGCGCGGTGGGGGGCTTTTGGTAGGCCGAGGCGGAGCTGATGAAGATGTATTGCCGGGTGCGCGGCGCAAAGAGGCGGATGTCTCGCGCGACGTCTTGCGGGGCAAAGGCCACCCAGTTGACCACGCAGTCGAAGGTGTCGTCGCCGAGGGCGGTGCGGACCGCGTCTTCGTCGGCGATGTTGGCGGTGCATTGGCGGACGCCGGGGATGGGGTCGGTTGTGCGCTGGGCGCGGTTGAGACAGGTGACGTCGAGTCCCTTGGCCACGGCCCGTCGCGTGCATGCGGCGCTGATGTTGCCCGTGCCGCCGATGAACAATACTTTCATAAATTCCCTCTTCTCGCGTTGTCGGATTGTTTGCTGCTTTGTTGCTGCTTTGTTGCTGCTTTGTTGCCGGTTGTTGTCGGGTTGTTGCCGATTTGTCGTTTGGAAACGCTACCCGCTTTTGCCCGCTGCGCCTAGCACCAGCGCGAGGGGATGCGGAAAGAGATGCGGAAAGTGGAGAATCGGGCGTTTAGAAAATGTCCGCAAGGGTGTTGGCGGTGAGGATGCGGGAGAGGGCGCGGGTGACTTGGTCGCTGTCGAGCTGCGCAAGGCGTTCTTTATCAGCCTCTCCAATGGTGCCGAACTTCATTTCTACGAGCTTCAACAAGCTCGACAATGCGCCCTCTACACGGCCCTTGGCGATCCCCCGTGCTTCACCCTTCTGCAGGCCCTTCAGCAGGCCCTCCTCACGGCCCTTGGCGATCCCCCGGGCTTCGCCCTCTTCGCGGCCCTCCTCACGGCCCTTGGCGATCCCTCGGGCTTCGCCCTCCTGCAGGCCTTCCTCACGGCCCTTCTCGTGTCTTTCGTCCAGGATGTTACCCAAGGTTTCGGCCAACATGGTCTGCTCTCCCTCCAAATTCTCAAACCGGGGAATCCGCTCAGCGTCGACTCCCCGAGAGGTTAGCGTCGTGCG
>JAAYKL010000113.1 GCA_012522445.1 Myxococcales bacterium
CGGTTTTCTATCTCCCGCACATTGCCGGGCCAGGGGTGTTTGCGCACTGCCGTTACGGCGCCCGGCGTGAAGCCCTTGACCGGCGACTTCAGCTCAGCGGCAAACCGGCCCAAGAGGTATCGGGCCAAGACGACCGTGTCGTCGCCGCGTTCGCGCAGCGGGGGCAACATGATGTGAATGACGTTGAGGCGGTAGTACAGGTCTTCGCGAAACCGGCCAGCGGCGATCTCGGCTTCGAGGTCGCGGTTGGAGGCCGCCAGGACGCGGACGTCGATGTCTTCGACCTTGGTGGCGCCCACCTTGACGATTTGGCGCTCCTGCAGCACCCGCAGGAGTTTGACCTGCAAGGCCAGCGGCATCTCGCCGATTTCATCGAGGAAGAGCGTGCCGCCATTGGCCGCCTGGAACTTACCGGTGTGGGTCGCATCGGCGCCGGTAAACGCGCCCCGCACATGGCCGAAGAACTCGGATTCCATGAGGTTTTCGGGCACCGCGCCGCAGTTAATGGAAATAAACGGGCCCACAGCGCGGCTGGAGCGGCGGTGGATCTCTCGGGCGATGAGCTCTTTGCCCGTCCCGGTTTCGCCGCCGATCAACACCGAGACCTCGGCCGCCGCCACTTTTTCAACCTGGCGAAACACCTCGTTCATCGCGGCGCTGGCCCCGATAATTTCGCCGAAGCGCTGCTGTTGCAGATCATGGGAGAGGCTCTCGTTGCGCGTCTTGAGCTCGTCGACCCACAGCGCGTTTTGCACGAGCAGGGCGGCCTGCGCGGCAAACACCTTTAAGATGTCGAGGCTCTGGGATTCGAACAGGCCGGAGATGGTGTCGTTGCCCACGTAAATCAGGCCCATGAGGCGGCCTTTCGTTACCAGTGGCGCGCACATCACCGAGCTGAGGCGCAGGTTGATCACAGACTCTGCCGAAGAGAACTGGGCGTCGCTTTGGGCATCCGAAACGATGACGGCGGTCTTGGTGGCCACCACCTGGGCGATGATGCTGTCCGACAGATTGCACACCGCTGGCGACAGGTTTTCGCGGCGCAGATTGCGGGCCACCTTCACGTGCGGCTCGCCGTGCTCGAAGAGCAGCAAAAAGCCCTTGGCCGCGCCGGTTAGATCGATGACGGCGTCCATCAGTTTTTCGAGGAGCGAGGCGGTGTCGCCTTGGTTCATTAAGTCGTCTGAAAACGATTGCAGGCGTTGGAGTCCGAGCAACTCGGCCTGTTGTTGGTTGGCGGCGGGTTGGTCGGCATCGGCGTCGGCGGCGGTGGGTATTTCTAGCAGGCTGAAAAACAGCTCCATTTGTCCCACCGAGATGCGGTCTTCATGCGCCAGGCGCGTTCGGCGTCGGGTTTTTCCATTGACCGACAAGGGGGCGCCCCCGATTTCGCTGATGTGGAAATCGCGCCCGTCAAAGACGATTTGTGCGTGGAAATCGGCGAGGTGCACGTCGTCAAACACCAGGTCGTTGCCCACAGAGGCGCCAATGGTGGTGATGGACTTAACGATGCGGTAGACGCTGCGGCGCGTATTTGCCGACAGCCAAGTCAAGACGGGCATACCGCAGGACCTCCCTCCTACGCTGAGAAAACAGCGCACATCATACAGGAGAACCGCTGTTGCCGCATGGGGTTTTTGGCCCCATCAGGTGCCGGTGGTCAGTATTTTTCGGCGGGCGAAGAGCCGGGCGGTTGGGGCAGCACGCAATCGGTTTCGGCGTCTTGGTGCACGGGAAAACGCGGGGTGGTGCCTTCGCGGGTGGCGCGCTTGCGGGCCTTGCCGCCGGTGACGACTTTGCGGGCGCGTTTGGTCTCAGTGGTTTTGCTCAGTGAACCCATTAGTTCCTCCTTGGCCTCGTTTTGGCCTCGCTCTCAATGCGTGCAAGGGCCAGAAGCCGCGGGATACTAGGGCAGCCCCCACAAACGGTCAAGCGCAAACTATTGCGTGCCAGGTGCGCGAAAAAATGTCCGGGTGTGCGTGCTGTTTGTCCAATATGCGGTAAAAATGTGTTTAAAATGTAACATTACACATCGTTTGCGCGCTGGAACGGCGCCGGACCGCTGCGAGGAGGTAACGCAATGCGCCGCACAACATCTTTACGACAATGGCGCCATCTCGCCTGGTTGGGCGTGCTGTGGCTGTCCCTCGGCGCTTGCTCGGCCCAAGACACGGGGCAGCGCTATTACGCTTCGGAGTTCACCCACACCTCGGGTGCCCTCGCCGGTGTCGTCGTCGCCGACGGGGATGGCCACGCGGTCACCGCCTTTGTCGATGGGGCCGGCGATTTGACCCTCATGATGTACCGCGGGGCGGGCCATCAATTGCTGTGGGTGATGCCACCGCCTCGGGGGCTCGTCGATTGGCCTGCGGGCGCGCCCTACATGGTGGGCGATGAGAACACCACCGTGCTGTTTACGCGCTGGACCGACACGACAGTGGACTTCAACGTGTACGCAAACAGCGATCTGTCGACGCCCCAAACTTACACCGACGTGCCGCGTCCCGAGCTGTCGTCTGGCGCGTGGTCGTCCGGTGCGGCCCCGGCGCTGTTTGGCCAGAGCTGGGCCACGGTGCTCAAGGGCGGCTGGGCCACGCTGCGCCTGGGCGTTTGTGCGGCAAAAATTGGCGGCGCGGTGGCCACCGGTGGCATCTGGCTGATGTTTGCGGGCAGCGGCTGTGCCCTGGCGGCGACCGATGCCCTGGCGCTCCTGCTCAACGGCGACGATGCGACGACGAGCAGCGACGTGATGCTGGGGCTGTTTTCGGAGGCGCTGGGGCTGTATGCGGGCAGCGAAGCGTGCGACATCATCGCGATGCCAACCACGGCGGATGTCGGGGACAGCGCACAGCAATGCATCGGCGAATTGGCGCGCCGCGCACAAGACAACCCCGCCTGGGTCGATGCCCGCGGAACGGTGCACCGCGTGCCCACCATTTGGGATCAA
>JAAYKL010000114.1 GCA_012522445.1 Myxococcales bacterium
CCCCCCAACTTCCGGTTCGACCTTCACAGCCGACTGCAGTAAGCTGGGCACTTCAATCCCGCCACGCCCTGCGCGTGCGCACCGCCATGAGGTGTTTATGCTGTGCCGAGTTGGTATTTCCCTCGACGACGAGCTCCTGTCGCAATTCGACGAACTGATCGCCGACAAAGGCTACGCCAATCGCTCTGAGGCCATCCGCGATTTGATCCGAGAGTCGCTGGTGCAGCGCGAGTGGACCGATCCCGACGACGATACGCCGCGCGTGGCCGTGGCCATTTTGGTGTACGCCCACGACGAGCAAAACCTGGGGCACCGGTTGGCCCATATGCAGCACGACAGCCACGACTTGGTCATCTCCACCACCCACGTGCACATGGACGCCACCAATTGCCTCGAAGTGCTGTTGCTCAAGGGGCGCGCCAGTGCCATCCGGCGCTTTGGGGAGGCCCTGACATCCACCGTCGGGGTGAAGATGGGGCGCCTTATTTTGGCCACCCAAGGCGAACAACTGTAGCGCCATGCACCGGCGTCAATCGCCGGCGAACCAAGAGATAGAGAGAAACGCGCCGCTGCTGCGGATCAATCGGCGCTGGGCTTGGGGGGCATGCGCGACCAGTGCTCGTAGGCCAGGCGGTCCAGCAATTCGGACAGGGTCACGGCGGTGTCTGGACAGTAACCGGGTTGGGTGGCGGCCAATTTCACGGCGGCCTTTCCTGCGGCGATGTACAGGGCTTTTTCGTAGGGGCTGTTGGCCAGGGCGCGGACGTGATCTTCGACCACCCCCATGTCACCGCGGCGGATGGGACCGGAGAGCGAGGCGCCGATGCCCAAGCGGCGCGCCCGGAAAATGGCGCTCTCGGACAGCGACAGCAGCATGGGATCGATTTGTTCGGGGTCGACGCCGATGCCCTTGAGCAGGCCGTGGGCGCTGGCCAACAGGACCACCATGTAGTTGCTGGCCATCACCATGGCGGCGTGGTACGCGGTGCGCGCCTCGGGCGGGACAAAGACCGCGTTGCCGTGCAGCTCCTGAATGCGCTGCGCCATGACCTCGGTGCCGGCCCGCTGCCCCTCAACGGCGAAGTACACCCCGGGGGGGATGGGCGTGAGGGTTTTGGGCGGAAAGGCCCAGGCCGGATGCATGGAGCCCGTGCCCGCCACAAAGGGGCACAGGGGTTCCAGGGCCGCGGAGGTCAGGCGTCCCGAGCAATGCACCCAAACTTGGGTGGCGCTGTACAGCTCTTCGCCCTTGGCTTGTTCGGCCACCGACTCGATGGCGCTGTCGGTCACCGTGAGCAACACCATGTCCGCGTCGCGAATGCGGCTGGGCAGCGCGCCGCCAAAGGCCTCGGTGCCGATGATGGTCGCCGCGTTCCGCGCGTTGAGGGGATCGGTGTCGTAAATGCCGATAACGTTGTTGCCCGCATCTTTTAGGGCCTTGCCCAGCGAGGTGCCCACCGCCCCGCATCCGATGATGAAAATTTTGTCTGTCATGGCTCACTCCTCATACAATTTTTGTTGTCGAATGTAGGCCGCCACATCGGGGTGCAGCACGTGGTCGGCGATGGGCTCGCCTCGGCGCAGTGCCGCGCGGATGTGCGAAGAGCGAAGGTCGGGGGGCGCTTCGAGGACGTCGAGACCCGGCACGTCGGGGACTCCGGCGCGCTTTGCGTAAAGGGGTGGCGCGATGTCTTCGAGCCGGTCGAAGCGGTGCCACGCGTGGCGCTCGAAGTAGATGTCGAGTCCCACCACCAGGCGGAAGGCGTTGTCGGGCATGGCGGCCTGCAAGCGCTGCACCAGCTCAAGGGTGCGTCCGGGGTGGCGCAGTGTTTGTTCGATGTCGGAGACGCGCATGCGGGATTCGCGGGCGGTGAGCAAGCGGCACATGGCCAGGCGGTGGGCAAAGGGCGCCGGTTTTTTTTCGAAGGCGTGGGCGAGGCAGGGGATCCAGTACAGCTCGTCGATGTGCGGCGTGTCGAGCGCGGTGCGGGCCAGGGCCAAGTGTCCTTGGTGCGGCGGGTCAAAGGTGCCGCCAAAGATGCCGATGGTGTGGGGGCGTGCCTGCGTCATCCGCTGTGGGGGCGAAAGAAGTCGCGCCCTTCGCTTTCCCACCACTGGTCGCATCGGCGCCGTATCTCGCGCAATTGTTGGGAGTTGTAGGGAGGTCGCGGCCACTCGATGCGGTCGCCAATCATGCGGCGCAGTTCGGCGAGGGCCATGCGGCGGATGTCCTCGTTGCGGTGCTGCAGGGACTCCATGGCCCACTCGATGCGGTGGCGGTTGCGGTTGGCCTCGTACCAGGAGAGCCAGCGCTTTTCGGAGAAGGCAAAGTCGTTGAACGTGATGCGGATGAGGGCCTGCTGGCTGCGATCGGCCAGGGCGGCATCGACTGAGCCGAGCATGTGGGCCAAGGGGACGATGCCCTCGGTGGCGCGCAGATCGCCCAGGATATCGGTGGCCAGGCGTTTTCGCTCCAGGGGCGTCGCGTTGGAGAGGAGGATCTCGGAGACCTCTTTGGTGGCCTCTTGGTACTCGTTGGTGCCGTGAAAACCGAAGATGACGTCGACGGCGGCGGCGCGGATGTGGCGGTCGTTGTCGAAGAGGCGCGGCACCATGTCGGGTATGATTTCGAGGGTGCCGATCTCCTGCATGAGGAGGACGGCGTAAAAGCGCACCTCGGAGTCGTAGCTGGTGAACAGGGGGCGCAGATGGGGAACGGCGCGGTGGCCGAACATCACCAGCAAGCGGAGCATGGCGCCGTGCTCCGGGGCACGGGGCAAGGGGCCCACTTCGCGGTAGCGGTCGATGCGCAGCATGCCGGGGAAGCGCCGCATCAAGGTGGGGAAGGCGTCGTCACCAGCGCTGAGCAAAGCTTCGGCGATGGCGGGTTCCCAGGGGCCGGTCTCCAGGCGTCGCAGCAACACCTCAATGTCGATGTCCGCAGCGGCCTGGGGTGCCGGCGTGGGCGGTTGCGACGAGGGGCGGTGCGCGGCGGGTGGCCGTGACGGGCGCGTGATCTCGGGTTCTTGTGGGGTGAAGATGCCGTAGCGCCCCGCGCCTGCGGGAGGCGATGACGGCAAGACAGCCGGGGCGGCGGCCGGGGCTTCAGGAGGCGATGACGGCAAGGCAGCCGGGGCTTCGGGAGCGGGGCCGGCGATGGAAGGCAATGTGTTTTTGGATGGGACGAAGCCAATTTTTTGGGGCGGTCCCTTGGAGCGCGGCACGTAATTGCTTTGCGCGTCGCCTTTGTGGTGCACCGTCATGGTGGTCACGCGGCGCTGTAGGTCTTGTATGGTGGCGGGCGGCGCTTTGGTTCCTTCGGGTCTGCGGGACAGGGGGTTGATGGTGAATTCGATGTTGTCGAAGTCGACGTCGACGAATGTGGCCGCGACCTCTCCGGGAGTGAGCATGATGGGGGCCACGGCGCGAACAGCGGGTTCGGGTTCGGGCGCAGGATCGGGTTCGGGCTCGGGCTCGGGTTCGGGCGCAGGCTCGGGTTCAGGCTCGGGCTTAGGTTCGGGTTCGGCGCGCCAGGCCGCGAGATCGCGTTTTTGCGGTCGCCCGGTCAATGTGGCCCGCGCCGATGCCACCGGAGAAATCGGAGCGGCTGCGGCGGGAGCGTTTTGAAACCCCGCGTACTTGCGGGCGAGCAGGATGCGCTCGAAGGCCCCCTCGACCAAGCGGGCGAACTCCGCCAGCCGCACTGCGCGTTTGGGGCGTATGCCGCGCTCGGCTGAATCGCCGTACAGCAACAGGATCACGCGTTGCTTTAGGGCCACGGGAACGATGGCGCACGTGGTGGGCAGTGGGCGCTGCCAGTCGCTGTAGAGCTGGAGGCTCGCTGCGTCCCGCGAGGGGGGGCCCACATGGACGTCGATTGTGCGGACGGCGTGTTCGAACATATTGCCGTGCGTGAGGGACACGATGAAGCGACTTGCGTCGATGGGCTGTTGGTATGCGGCGGCCAGGCGTCCCGAGGCGGTGTCGCCGTGCACCAATAGCAGCAGGGTGAAGTCGAAGGCCTGGGCCGAGAAGCGAAAAAAGATGTCGAGGATTTCGTCGCGGGTGGCGGCCTGTTGCAACTGGGCGGCGGCCTCCGAAAAGGTGATGAGGGGCGCAGACTCCGGGGCGTCATCGGATGCCGGTGGCGGTGTCGGCGCGGGTTCTTGTGCTGGTGCTGGTGCTTGTGCTTGTGCTGGTGTTTGTGCTTGTGCTGGTGCTGGTGCGGATGCGGGTTCCGGGGCGCCGGGGGGGAGTTCTTCGGAGTCCAGCAGGGGGACGGATTGCCAGGTGCTCTCGGTGTTGGCCACGTCGGCGACGCGAAACGAAGCGGACGCGGGCGGGGATTGCGGGGGCAAGTGGTAGAACTTTTGTGTGCTTTCGCCGCGCACGTCGGGGGGCGCCGAGGAGTCGATCACGAGCCGCTCGGGCGGTGGTTCGCTGGCCTCTGTTGCGGCATCTTTTGTTGTCGCGTCTTCGGGCGCCGGAGCTTCTAGGGCGGCTTCGGACAACTGCGCGTACAGGGGCGGTGCTTCGGGATCGAAGTCGGGCAAGAGGCGGCGCTGTAGGGCGGCCATGCGACCGGACAGGGAGACGCCGTAGGCCTGCGCCAATAGCCACGCGAGGCGCGCTGGCAAGACGAGCCCCGTGCGGATTTCGAGGGGGCACAGGGCGGTCATTTGCGCCTGGGCACCGCTTGGCAAGGGCGCGTCGACGGCCACCAGCAGTTGTGTCGCGTCGCTGTACATGGGCACCACGCGGTTGGCGATGCACCAGTCTTGGGGGAGCTGCGCCAGGGCTTCGAGGGTGGGCACCGCGGCTTCGGAGACGGGGACGGCCAAGATGCCCAGGGCGCGGCTTTGGTAGGGCAGCAGCGCCGCTTCGGAGAGCATGCCCAGCTCCAAAATGTTCGTCGTCAAGTCGTCGCCAAAGATGACCTGGCGTTGCAAGGCCTTTTCGATTTGCGTAACGCTCAAGGCCTGATTTTGAACCAACAACGAACTCAGCGCGCTCATTTATCCCTCGAAAAATCGCGGTGTTAGCTGAAAAAAAGCAGTTTTCAACTCTAATCCATGCCCCCGAGAAAAGAAACAAATAAAGCGGCAGCCACCACGGTGGCGGTTTCGACGCGCAGGACGTGGGGGCCCATGTGAATGCGGCGAAACCCGTGGGCGTCGGCGAGATCGAGCTCGTGTGGGGTGAACCCGCCCTCGGGGCCCACCAAGCCCTGCAGGGGACCGACGAGGGGACCGGTTTGGCGCGCCACGGCCACCGCGCTGTCGCCCTGGGGATGCAGCGTCCAGCGCGTCGCTTCGGGGAGCGTGGCCAGCGCCGTCGCAAAGGGCGTGAAGGGGTCGACTTGCATGGGATGGCTTCGGCCGCACTGGCGCGTCGCCTCTTCGCTGATGCGCCGCCACCGCTGTTCGCGCCCTTGTCCGGGGCGGAGCACCGAGCGTTCGCAGTGGAGCGGGGTTAGGCGCTGCACCCCGATTTCGGTGAGCCGCCGCACCACTTCGTCAAATAGCGTGCCCTTGGGGACCGCCACCAGCAGGTGCACGTGGCCGACCGCTGGGGGAGCGGTCATCTCGGCGTCCACCCGGATGTGGGCCGCGTCTTTTTCGATGCGCGTGACGGTGCCGTTAAAAAAAACGCCCTGGGCATCCCGAAGGCATATCGCGTCGCCAACGACGTGTCGGCGCACCCGCACCAAGTAGTGGCACTCCGGGCCATCGACGCGGACTTCGGTGTTTGGCGCCAGGGTTTGGGAGAGGAGCAGGCGCGTGGTCATGGGAGGCGTTCTAAGGCGATAGCGGCCCACTCGCCTTCGGTGCGCACTTCGGCGGCGCGGAAGCCCGGCCAGAGCGCCAAGCACGCGTCGACTTGGGGGACCAGCAGGCCGCTGATGAGGATTTCGCCTGCAGGCGCCACGAGCGGGCGCATGTGGTCCGCGGTTTGTTCGAAGACCGAGAGCTGGATGTTGGCGAGCACCAGGGGCCAGGTGTCGCGCAGCACCTCGGGACCGCCCAGGAGCGCCGTGATGTTGTCGGCGACTTGGTTGCGCGCGGCGTTTTCGCGTACGGCCACGATGGCGGCCTCTTCGATGTCGACCCCGGTGATTTGCTCGGCGCCCAGGAGCGCGCAGGCGATGGCCAGGATCCCCGAGCCGATGCCCACGTCGAGGACGCGCTTGGGCAATTTCCCGGACGCGGCGCGGGCTTCGATCATTTGCAGCAACAGCACTGTTGTGGCGTGGCCGCCGGTGCCAAAGGCCTGCCCGGGGTCGATGATCAGCGAGCGCCGATGCGATGGGGGCGCGGACATCCACGGCGTGAGCACTTGCAACTGCTGCAGCACCACCGGTTGAAAAAACGCCTGCCAGCCCGTGCGCCAGCCGTCGTCTTTGATGTCGACGGGCACGATTTCGAGGGCGGGATGATCGGCGGTCAGCGCGCGGATGGCCGCCTGTCGCTGCTCGGCGGAGGCAAAGCCAGCGATGAGCAGGGTGCGGCTGTCCGGGGCGCGGTGCATGGTCTCGGCGTCGCGGGTCTCCACGGCCAGGGCGCCCAAGTCGCTCAGGTCGTAGGCCAACATTTCGGCGTCGGCGTCGCTGGGTACGTGCACGGTGAGTCCCGGATACACCTGGTTGTCTTGCATGGGTTATCTCCTGTGTTGTTGCGCGGTGAGGCGTTCTTTTAAGGCGTCGGCGTCGCGGCGCTCGGCTTCGGTCAAGGCGGGCAGCGCCCGTTCGAGCCACTCCAAGATATCGGCGACGGGCCATTGCCGCGTTTCGGTGAGGGCCGCGGCCAATCGGTACATGCGCGTGGCGTCCAGGGCGAAGTGCGGGGCCACCAGGCGCAGGCGCTCGAGGTTTTGCGCCACCACCGGCCAGGCGCGGTTTTCCCAGCCGCAGTCGGCCAGCCCCAAGAGGACATCGGGTTCGTCCGGCGCATTTTTGGCCGCTTGCGAAAACCAAAAGTAGGCGCGCTCTGCGTCGCCGAGCTCATCGAGGTAGATGCGTGCTGCGGCCACCCAGGCGTCGGTGCGCGCGTCGCCGGTGTGCAGTTGCCCCAGACGGCTCAACGCTTGGGCCTGTCGTTCGTGGTCGCCCTCTCTTTTGTAAATGCGCACCAGGGTTGCGAGGGCGGTGGCGTCGTCGATGCCGGTGTCGGTGTCGCTGTCGGCGGCGGCCTGTAAAAAGTCGCGGGCCTCGGCCAATTCGTCGCGGCGAAAGAAGGCCATGCCCACGCGCAGGGCAGCCTGGGGGTGGTTCTTGATCGCCGTTAGGCGCTCGCCCAGCAACGCGACGGCTTGCAGCACGGTATCATCGTCGGTTTCGGCAGACAGCCATTGCAACAGGGCCTCGGCGGCGCCCGGTGTTTCGGGGGCACGGGACATCAGCGCGTGGAAGTGTTCGCGGGCGTCATCCATGCGCCCTTCGTGGGCGGCCACAGCCCCCATCCAGAGGGCGAGTTCGGGTTGCCAGGGCAGCGAGGAGAGGGCGGCGAGGCGCGTTTTGAGGGCGGGCATGTCGCCGGTGGCGAAGGCGTGTGCCGCCAGGGCGAGGCCCGCTTCGATGTGCCGGGGCGCCAGTGAGATGACGGCGGTTAGCGCTGCCGCATAGCCCGCGTCGTCGCCGAGTTGCTCCTTGGCGATGCGCGCCAGCAGCCAGTTGTCGGTGATGCGATCCGCGTCGGAGATGTCGCTCTTGAGGCGCAAGCGAATGGCGTCGGCGAGCAGCGCCGGCTGGTGATGTCCCGAGAGCGCGGACACCAGGGTTTGCCACAGGGCGGGGTCGTCCCCGAAGCGCTGCACAAAGTCGCGCCAGCTCTGGGCGGCCCCCACGTAGTCGCGTTGGTTTAGGCGGTGTTGCAGGGCGGCTTGACCGAGCTGCTGCTGGGCGCCCTCGGGCCAGTCGTCCATCTCCGTTAAGAGCCGCTGCAACAGGGCGTCGTCCGCGTCTCCCAGGGCTTCGAACGCCTCCGCCAGTTGTGTCTGGCGCTGCATTTCACGCGCTGGGTCTTCTTCGGCGATGGGGGAGAGCAGGGCGATCAACGCGGCGTGCTGTTCGGTGTCGCGCAGGTGTGTCGCCAGCATGTCGCGCAGTGTGTCGTCCTCGCGGGACCACGGTTGCAACAGCGCTTCGAGTTCATCGTTGCGTCCGACGCGCCGCAGTGCCAAGGCCAGCATGCGGGCGGATTCGGGGCTCGGTCCCAGGCGGTGTGCCAGGGCCAGGGCGTCAACCGCTTCGTCGTGCAGGGACTCCGCCGAAAAGAAATCGGCGGCGCGCTGCAGCTCGGCGATGCCGCTTGGATCGCGGCTGGCAAAGCGAAAGAGCGCGTAGGCCAGGTCGACGCGGCGGCCCATTTTTTCGAGCAAGGCGATGATGCGGTAGCGCACGCGGTCGCTGTTGGGCAGCGTTTCCAGGGCGTCCTCGCAGATCGAGAGGGCCAGGGGCAGGTCGCGGTGTTCGGTCTCGGCCATGTCTGCGGCCTGGGAGAAGAGCGCCAGGGCATCGGTTTCGTCGGGGGTGTTTTGCGCCACACGCGCCATGATTTGAATGGCCTCGGGCACTTTTTGTACCGCGGCGGCCACGCGGGCGATCACCTGCACCGCGCGGATGCGCAGGCCCGCAGGACCCGAACCGGCGAGCACGGCGGCGTCCCAGGCTTCGGCGTGGGCCCCCAGGGCGGCAGCGGCTTCGGCCTCGCCCAGGGCCGCGTCAAATCGGTCCTCGGGGGCGCCTTCACGGCGCGCGGTGGCGAAGAGGGTTTGGGCTTGCTCGAATTGTTTTTGCTGCAGCCGCAGGGCCCCCAGTTGCCGCATGACAGCGGGCCTTTCGGCGTCGGCCACGTCGGGGAGCGCCTGTTGCCAGAGCGCGGCGGCTTCGTCGGCATCGCCGCGTGCCAGTTGGTATTGGGCGCGTTCGCACAGGAGGGCTGCGGCCCGATCGCGCAAGCCGCGTTGTTCGTAGCGCTGGATCAATTGCGCCTGTGCGCTGTCGCGTTCCTCCAGGAGCGACAGGGCGGTGGTCGCCGCCATAAGCCCTTCCCAGGCTTCCAGGGCGTCCGGACCATCCCGGGTGGCCGAGGCAAACCATTGGTGGGCCTCGGTGGGGTCCGCTGCCAGGTCGCCGAGCTCCATGGCCACGGCAGCGCGCACGCTGGCGGTCCCGGACAAGGCGTGGCGTTCGCGCAGGGACTGTCGCAGCGCCGGTATGTCTCGGGCGGCGCGGGCGGCGTCGATGAAGATTTCCAGGAGGTCTTCGCGGCTGGGGTGCTGCGCGCGCAGGGGCGCCAGGGTGTGCATGGCCGCAGCAAAGCTCCCGGACTGCATTTGGGCGCGGGCCAGTTTTAGCGCGGCCTCCGGCGTTGGCGACGCTTGCAGTTGTTGTTCCAGCGCGTGGGTGAGTTCGCCCCACCGCTGTTGCTTTTCGAGGAGCTGCACGCGCAGGGATGCCGCTGCCGCTTCGCACCCGGGACATTGTGCGGCGTCGCGG
>JAAYKL010000115.1 GCA_012522445.1 Myxococcales bacterium
CATCCGCGCCTCTGCCCGCATCTTAACCGCCACCACCCTTGAGGAGATTTTGTAGTCGCAAAATCCGCCCTAGGCGCAGTTCGATGCGAGGGAGAAAAAGTCAGTGCACATATGTGCACTGCGCAACCCGTTGAAATTATTACACATTATTTTACGTTTTTTGAAATTCGGCCAAATACTGTCCCGTCTCGAGACAGATATTGTCCCGCTTTGGTGGACAAAAAAACGGGGCGATCAGAGTCATTTGGCAAGTCATTTGGCAACCGGCCGCGTGTGAAAACGGCCACACTTTTCAGCAAATCCACCACAATCTCCGCGCAGACCTACAGTAAACTCAACGGTGAAGTGGGGGTCTCGCACGCACAGAATCCACTGGGTCTGCCGGGACCTTCGCGCAGAGGACGCACCATGCTTTTGAAATCGATGCACACATACCTCTTCGTTGGGCTGCTGGCCTGCCTCATTGCCGCTTGCAGCTCATCGTCCAAGACGGGGTCTGAGGGGCAGGACACCAACCCCAACGCGCCCGGCACCGACCCCAATAACAACACGCCCGGCACCGACACCAACGCTACGCCGAGCACCGATCCGAACGCCACCGATTCGGACGTCGACACCAACGACCTGAAAGATACCGACGCGCCCCTGCCCGACATCGCGCGCAGCGACTTCATCGTCGTCGATCAGTTTGGTTACTTGCCCGTTTCCGACAAGATCGCCGTTATCCGCGACCCGCAAACAGGCTACGACGCCGACCAGTCTTTTGCGCCCGGCGAACAATACGCCCTCATCGACGCCATTTCGGAAGAAGCGGTCTTCACCGCGGCGCCCACCCCCTGGAACAACGGCGCCACCGACGCCTCCTCCGGGGATCGCGCGTGGTGGTTCGACTTTTCATCCGTGGAGACGCCCGGCATTTACTACGTCCTCGACACCGCCAACAACGCGCGCTCGGCGCAGTTTCGCATCTCGTCGACGGTGTACCGCACTGTGCTCAAGCAAGCGGTGCGCGCCTTCTTTTACCAGCGCGCCGGATTCGAAAAGACTGCCGCGCACGCAAAAGAAGCCTGGGCCGACGCCGCGAGCCACCTCGGTCCCTTGCAGGACAAAAACGCCCGACACTGGAACGCGCCCAACGACGCGAGCACCGAGCGCGACTTAAGCGGCGGCTGGTACGATGCGGGCGACTACAACAAGTACACCAACTGGCACAGCGACTACATCGTCTTCCTGTTGCGCGCCTGGGAGCAAAACCCCGAGGCCTTCTCCGACGACTACGACATCCCCGAGTCCGGCAACGGCATCCCCGACATCGTGGACGAAGCGCGCTTTGGTATGGATTGGCTCATCAAGATGCAAGAAGACGACGGCTCGGTGCTCTCCATCCTCTCCCTCGGCCACGCCAGCCCGCCTTCTGCCGCCACGGGACCGAGCCTCTACGGCGACGCCAGCACCTCCGCCACCTTGAACGCGGCCTCGGCCTTTGCCTACGGCGCCCTGGTGTTTGCCAAGGCCGGGCTCACCGACTACGCCACGCCGCTGCGCGCCCGCGCCGAAAACGCTTGGGCGTGGGCCACCGCCAATCCCGCAGTGCTGTTCCGCAACAACGAAGGGGCTACCAGCGGCATCGGCGCCGGGCAACAAGAGGTCGACGACCACACCCGCGAGATGTTCCGCCTGCAGGCCGCCATCCACCTCTACGCCCTCACCGGCGAAGCCAGCTACCGCGACTACATCGACAGCCACTACGCCGATGTCCATCTCATTGAGTGGACCTTTGCCTTCCCCTTCGAGGAGCGCGAACAGGAGATGCTGCTGTATTACACGTCGCTGCCCAACGCCACCGCCTCCGTGGTGAGCCACATCCGCGAGAAATACGAAGCCGCCATGCAAGGCGACGAAAACTTCACCGCCTTCGACAACAAAGTCGACCCGTACTTGGCCCACATCAAGGACTACACCTGGGGCAGCAACTCCACCAAGTCGCGGCAGGGCAGCATGTACATGGCGGTGCCGATCTACGACCTGCTCCCGGCGCGCCAAGCCGACGCACGCCGCGCGGCGGCCCACTACCTGCACTACCTGCACGGCGTCAACCCGCAGGCCATGGTCTACCTGTCCAATATGTATGAGTTTGGCGCCGAAAAGAGCGTCAACGAATTCTTCCACGCCTGGTTTGCCGACCAGTCGCCCCAGTGGGATCGGGTGGGCGTCTCCACCTACGGTCCGGCGCCGGGCTTCCTCACCGGAGGCCCCAACCCCAGCTACGACGTGGACGGCTGCTGCCCCAGCGGTTGCGGTAGCACCGAGAACAACGCGCTGTGCACCTCCGAGTCCACATCGCCCCCCGCCGGTCAACCCAACCAAAAGTCCTACAAGGACTTCAACAGCGGCTGGCCGCTCAACTCCTGGTCCGTGACCGAAAACAGCAACGGCTACCAGGTGCAGTACATCCGCCTGTTGGCCAACTTCGCCCGCTGATCCGCGTGTAGTACATCCGTCTGTTGGCCCACTTCGCCCGCTGATCCGCTCCCGATTTTCTGTCCCTTGGTGCGCTTTTTTCGCCCGCGCACCGCAAAATCTTCACTTTTTTGCCCTCTTTTGCTGATTTTTGCCGATCAGCAGGAAACTTTTCTCGCCAGCGGCCGATGAACCTAGCGCGAACCAACGCGAATCCTCGGGTGCGGTGCACAGTTTTCCGTTGGTCTTCGCCACCAACCTCGCCCAGCGCGAAAGGAGACATGACATGCATCACCCAACCCACACCATCTTACACCCTGTATTTTGGCTTGCTGCGCTGCTGTTTGCCGCTTGTTTTCAAATGGCCGACAGCGACGAAGAGCCCTTCTACCCCGATGAAAAGGGCACGTTGCCCTATGGGGACGACGAGGCGCTGCCCGATGCGCCCGACGACGGCCTCGACGACACCGGCGGCGACACCGACAACGACGCGATCGACCGCAACGACACCGGGGACGCGCCCCAAGGCTCCGCAGATGACGCGTCCGATCCCTGCCCGCACGGATGCCTCATCGATGGCCTGTGCCGGGCCCAAGGCGAGCGCAATCCCGCGGCGATGTGCCAGGGGTGTCTGCGCGAAGAGCACCCCACCGAGTGGTCGCTGCTCGACGACGTGCCCTGCGATGACGGCGTCTTTTGCAATGGGGCCGACACCTGCGAACAGGGGCTGTGCCGCGTACATGCGGGTTCGCCGTGTCCCTCACCGGACGACCACTGCGACAACGAAACCCAGCAGTGCTGCGCCCCGAGCGACCAAACCGTCTGCGGCGACGACGGCGATGTGTGGTCCGTCGATAGCTGTGGCATCGCGCGCAAAAAAACACAGTCCTGTCACGGCGCCAACACCACGTGCGCCGATGGGGCGTGCCGCTGTCTACCCGGTTGGAGCGGCGCCGATTGCGGGCAATGCGTCGTCTATGTCAATGCCGCCGCGCAGGCTGCCGTCCCCGATGGCAACACCTGGCAAACGGCATTTGCCGATCTGCAGCAGGGCATCGACACCGCGTCTTTCCGCGCCTGCGATGTGTGGGTTCAGCAGGGCACCTATCGGCCCAGCGCCTCCTTCGATGGCACCGGCCCCAAGAGCGCCGCGTTTCAATTGACCCCGGGGCTGCGGCTCTTCGGCGGCTTCGCGGGTCATGAAACCGATCCGTCAGCGCGAAACATCCACGCCCATCCCAGCATCCTGTCGGGGAAACTGCCCAGCGGCGGTCCAAGCGATTATGTGTATCACGTGATGATCGGTGCCGATAACGCCCACATCGACGGCTTCGAAATCCGAGACGGTAGGGCCGTTCTCTTTGGCCCCACGATGCACGACCGGGGCGGCGGCCTCTTCATCGCCAACGGGCGCATGACCATCGACAACTGCCACTTCGCCCAAAACGTCGCTTATTACAAAGGCGCGGCCATCAGCGCCGAAGACGCGGATTTGCTCATCCGCCGCACCACGTTTTCCGACAACTCGTTTGAGAGCCAATACAGCACGGGCACGCTCTTTTTGTACCAGCTTGACGGCAAGCCCCACCGGGCCCAACTGCGCGACGTTCACTTTGCGCGCAACGGCGGCCAGGGCGGCGGGGCCATTTACACCAACGGCGTCGAGGTCGTCGCACACAACTGCACCTTTGCCGATCACTGGTCCGAGAAGGGGGGCGCGATTTACGCCCAGAGCGCCCGCGTCGCGTTGGTCAACACGCTGCTCTACCACCTGCACGCCAGCGATGGTGGGGCCGCCATCTTCGGTGTGGACAGCGACGTCTCGCTCGTACACGTCACCGCGGTTCGCAACCAACTGGGCGGCGGCGCTCTCTCCGGCGGGGTCTTTTTCCTAAGGGGCGGCAGCATCTCCGTAGCCAACAGCATTTTGTTTGGCGGCGAGGGCCAAGCCGAGGTGGTCTTGGCCAATGGGGCCAAAAAGAGCTTCTCGCACAGCTTTGTCAACTTTGAGCGCGACGGCACCAATATGCTGGCCCATGCGCCGATATTTCAGGATGCCGACAAAGCCGACTTCCGCCTCCACTGCCCCGCGCCGCCCCAACAGTGTTCGGCGGGCGTCGACGCCGGCGCCACGGCGCTGCTGCCCAAGGACGTGCTCGACCTCAACGACAACGGAAACATCACCGAACCCCTACCGCTGGATTGGCTCGGCAATCCGCGCGTCATCGGGGCGCAACCCGACATCGGCGCCATTGAATTTGCACCGTAATCGACCGGGGCGGTCACCGCGTTTTGTGCCGTGAGAAGGCGGGCGAAACCGACGGGGATCAGCCGGGATAAAATCCGCGGGTCTTCATGGCGTTGACGACGCGCTCAATGGCCACGATGTAGGCCGCGTTGCGCAGCGTGGTGTCGTATTGCGCCGCGGTCTCGCGCACCTTGGCGTAGCTCTCGCTCATGCGGAAGGCGAGCTTGCGGTTCACGTCTTCTTCGGACCAGATGTCGTGGCTGAAGTTTTGCACCCACTCGAAGTAGCTGACGGTCACGCCGCCGGCATTGGCGAGGATGTCGGGGATCACGGTGATGCCGCGCTGCTGAAAGCTCTCGTCGGCCTTGGGCGTGGTCGGCCCGTTGGCGAGCTCCAGCATGGCCCGCGCCGAGATTTTGGGCGCGTTTTGGGCGTTGATTTGGTTTTCGAGGGCCGCGGGCACCAGGATGTCGCAGGGCTGTAGCAAGAGCTCGGCGTTGGTGATGTTTTTGGCGCCTTTGAAATCGAGGATTTGGCCCGTGGCGCGGATGTGGGCCTCGACGGCGTAGGGATCGAGCCCCTCGGACGAGACGATGCCGCCCTCCACCTGGGCGATACCGGTGATGAGAGCGCCGGCGTCGTGGGCGAGCTTGCAGAAGTGGCTGCCCACATTGCCAAAGCCCTGCACGCAAATCTTGGTGCCCTTCAACGAGGAGAGGCCCTCGATGTGGCCGGACTCCAGGGCCTCTTTCAGGACGAGGAAGCCGCCGCGCCCCGTGGCTGCCGCGCGCCCGAGGGATCCGCCGAGCTCCACCGGCTTGCCCGTGACCACGCCCTTGGCGACATCGTTGTGGTGGTGCACGCTGTAGGTGTCGTAAATCCACGCCATGATTTGGGCGTTGGTGTTGACGTCCGGGGCCGGGATGTCGATGTGCGGGCCGATGTTGTCGCCGAGCTCCTTGGTGAAGCGGCGGGTGAGCTGCTCGAGCTCGCGGCGCGACAGCTTGGCCGGATCGCACTGGACGCCGCCCTTGGCGCCGCCGAAGGGCACGTTGAGCACGGCGCACTTCCAGGTCATCCACGACGACAGCGCTTTCACTTCGTCGAGGTGAACGTCGGGGTGGTAGCGCAGGCCGCCCTTGTACGGGCCGCGCGCGTTGTTGTGCTGCACGCGGTAGCCCTTGAACATCTTCAGGCTTCCGTCATCCATGACCACCGGCATTTCGAGCAAGATAACGCGCTGCGGGGCCACGAGGCAGGTGCGCCAGTCTTCCGAGAGCTTTAGGCAATCGGCGGCGCGCGTGATTTGCTGCGCGGTGACCTCAAAGGCGTTGGGCGAGTCGACCGCTCCAGCGGTCTGCGAATTCGTGTTGGGGGTGTCTGACATAATGACTCCTTTTAGATTGTTGCGGGTATGGCGCGTTCTTTACCGCGGCGCAGGCCCTCCGCCTGGTCGCATCATCCCACCGCGTCCCATGGGAAACGTATCGGCAAAGGCCTCCAATTGCTCCTGTGACAGCAGTTGGGACATCTTTTCGTGCATCTCCTGATCGAACTTCCGGCTCTCTTGCCGAAACTCGTAAAAGCTCATGTTTTGTGCCTGAAGCTCTCGCTGCAATTCGGCGCGGCGGTCCATCATGTCGTTGAAGAGCACCTGCACCTTTCCGATGGTGGGCGCGTCGATGCCCAAGTCGTCGGCGAAATCCATCAGGCTCTGTGCGAAGCCCTCTTTCATGCGGCTCTCCCACTCCTCGCGGCGTTTTTCATGGGCACTGCTGCGCTCCTCTTCCACGATGGCCGCCACCTCTTGGCGCAAGTCGCCCGGCAGGGCGGATCGGGTCGCAGGGCGATTGTCGACGGCGTCATCGGACGACGGGCGGGGCGCGCGGGGCATCTCGGCGCTGGCGCTCGTTTCGGCACGCGATCGGGTGCCCGCAGCCACATCGGTTCCGCGCAGGGACACCGGTCGGGCGTCGGCCATCTGCGCTTCCAACGCTGCAATGTGCTGGCGCATGTCGTCGGCTTGGCGGCGCACATCTGCGTATAAAAACACCAACACGGCCGAAGCCGCCACTGCCAACGCGCTCAAACCAAGGGATATTTTTGACATCACATTGCCTCACACACTGCTCAATTCACCAAGACACGTAGCGACAAATCAAAAGCACGTCATGGCCAATGAAACAACACTGCTATTTTCATCAATTAAACTGATAGGGTTTTCACAATGGCCAGGCATGCGCGGTTCAAATGCGCGGCGCGCTCGGCGGAATCGGCCTCGGTGTAGCAGCGAAA
Source organism: Myxococcales bacterium (assembly GCA_012522445.1). Lineage (GTDB taxonomy): Bacteria > Myxococcota_A > Polyangia > JAAYKL01 > JAAYKL01 > JAAYKL01. The sequence continues at coordinate 7,004 of JAAYKL010000115.1, forward strand.
CTCCGGCGCATTGCCCGAGGGGCGCAGGTGCAAGATATCGCCGCTGACCGCCACCATGCGCAATCCGTCGGTGCGGTCCACTGTCGCCAACGGACCTGCCAACGCGCCAAAGGTCGCCTCCAGGCGCTGGACATCGGTGTTTGCATCGCCGCTGTCGAAGTGCGCCATAATCGCGCGGCTCTTTTCGGTGGCAAAGTTCGCCAAGCGATCGCTGGCCGTAACGCGCTGGGGCAAGGCGCTTCGCAACGCCGAGAGCGGCACGTCTTGCTCCTGGGCCGCCACATTGAGCGCCAGCAGCACAATCAATGCGTCGCGCGTGGGCAGCGGTGCGAGCATGCGCCCCTGCCGCCACACCGGCGAGTGCAGCAAAAAGCCACCGTTGGCCTCGTAGCCCATCACCTGCGTTGCCCCGGAGGTTTCGGCATCCGCCATGGCGGCGATGACCCAGGGCGATCCGATGCGCGTTCGGCGCACCTGCGAAAACCAGCCGCACAACTCCACCGCGGTGTTGCAGCTCACCGGCGTGGCAATGGCGTCGGCCCCCAAGAAGCGCGCGCAGAGAATCCCGGCGATGTCCCCGCGCAGCCACTCTCCGGTTTCGTCGGCGATCAGCGGCCGATCGCTGTCGCCGTCGGTGGATACAATGGCGTCGAACCCGAATTCACGTGACCAGTCCCGGGCCAGGGCCACATCTTCGTCGCGAATGGCCTCGGTATCCACCGGCACAAACGCCTCGGATCGCGCCAATTGCGTCACTTCGGCCCCCAGCGCCGCAAACACCTCGGCCACCACGTCTCGCCCCACCGCAGAGTGCGCGTACACGCCGATGCGCCGTCCCCGCAACGCATCGCGCCCGAAAAAGTCGACATAGCGCGCCGCGTAGTGTCGCACCGCCTCGGGATGGCTGTCCAAGGCCGCGGCAAATGGCGCGCGCAACGCCCCGTCCTCGGTGAAGTGCGCCGCGGGGATCTCCACCCACTGCGCCCGAATGCCCGCTTCGTCGTCTTTGAGGATTTCGCCCGTGGGCTTGTTGAACTTGATGCCGTTCCGATCGGCGGGGATGTGGCTGCCGGTCACCATAATGGCGGGCACGCCGGCGCGCAGCCCGTGAAGCGCCACGGCAGGTGAGGGGATGTATCCGCACAGCACCGGGCGATGTCCCGCCTGTACCACGGCGTCGGCAATGGCCGCCATGATGCGCGGCGTACTGGGGCGCAGATCCCCGGCAATGGCCACGTCGCTGCCCGGCGGCAAATTTTCCGATGCGGCCAGGTACTGTAAAAATCCGCGCGTATAGACCCAACAAACGCGATCGCTCATCTGTGAAACGAGCCCCCGGGCGCCGCTGGTGCCAAAGGCCACCCCGCTTTGCGCCATCAACTCTTGCACGCCAATTTTCATACCCAACCCTCTCCCAAAACAGTTTTTTTCCTGGCATCAAAGGCCAGGAGCAAAAGCGTCACAGTCATTGACCGCGACCGATTTGCAGTATATACACTCATTTACGCAGACTTTAAAATAGGGAGGATCGCCATGGCGACAACTACAAAAGCATCTAAATCCAAGGCCCCAACGACTGCAAAGAAGAGCGCAGGGGCAACATCCGCCAAAACCACGGCCAAAAAAGCCACCGCAACCAAGGCAAAAGCCATCAAGATAGCCGCGCCGCCCAAACCCAAGGCAGCGGCAAAGCCCAAGGCAGCGGCAAAGCCCAAGGCAGCGGCAAAACCCAAGGCCACCAAAAAGAGCCGCCCCACCTACGAAGAAATCAAGGCAGTGGCCCACCAAATCTGGCTCGACAAAGGCCAGGGGGGCAGCGACGAAGAGAACTGGCTCGAAGCCGAGCAGCGCCTCCTCGCCAAAGACTGATCCCTGCGGTCCCGCACCGCTGCGTCCAGCCCATCTCAGACCAAGCGTTCACGGTGCGCCGCACCTGTCGTCGCCGTGCGCCGAAAATAAACGTACAGCGGAATACAGACGCCGACGATGACCACGGCCAACCACTGGCTCGTGGACAGGCCGAGCCATTCGCCGCGCTCGTCTTGCCGGATGCATTCGAGCCCGAAGCGCACCGCGCCGTAGCTGATCATGGAAAACACGAACACCTGGCCGTCGAAGGTTTTGCGCTGCCGCACGACGAAGTAGGCCAAAGCCGCGATAATTAGCGAGGCCACGGATTCGTATACCTGCGTGGGGTGCACCGGCAGCGACGGTATGCGGTAGGTGCTGAGCAGGCCCGCCTCCCACTGGGCGCGCGCCGCCGATGAGCCCGCCGGAAAGACGATGCCGGAGCCGTGAACCGTGGGCGCGCCAAAGCAACAGCCCGACAAGAAGCACCCCATGCGCCCCCAGGCGAGGCCCAGCGGAATGGTCCAGCCGCCCATGTCGCAGATTTTGGCTGCGGGCCACTTGTGCCGTCGGATGAACCACACGCTGAACAGACCGGCGAACAACAAGCCGCCGTAATAGGCGAAGCCGCTGCCCGATGCCCAGGCCAGGCAATTTTTCGCAGCGGGGTGACAGGTGTTTTGCGCGTTGTCCCACACCCCGCCCAGCGCGCGGCACTCCGGGGGATCTACCCGCCAGTTCACCTGGGAGGGGTCGGTGCACAGATGCACATAATCCCAAAAGTAGCCGTCTGCCAGCACGTGCAGCAGCTTGGCCCCGATGACCCCCAGCACCACCATGAGGATGCCGAAGTCCAACATGCGACCGGCGTCTAGGTCGTGGCGCCGCGCCCACCGCCGTGCGAGAAAAATCGCCAGGAGCAGGCCGACGCTCAGCATGGTGAAATACGGCGGCAAAAACAACGTGCCGAAATGAAAGAAATGCGGGTTCACAGCACCACCACGTGTTGGGCGCTCAATCGCGGAAGAGCCAAATGGACACGCCCGCCCGCTGGGCCAGCTCTTCGAGGATGCGCAGCTCTCTGCGCGCGATGTTTTGGTGATTCCGGTACTGCTGCATGCGCCCTTCGGCGGCGAAGTAAAAGGAGCGCTCGATGTTTTTCAAGACCAGCAAGAAATGCGGGTGCATCATTTCGTACTTGGGCGGCGGCGTCATCTGCTCGGCCTCTCGGGCGTTGGCCTGGGTCATGAGCTGGGCGTACGCGCAGAGCCGGCGGTCTTCGAGGCGCTGGCGCATGTAGTCGTTGTAGCGGACGGCCATGTCGAGCATCAACACGAAGCGGTTTTCATAATGCCGCAGCGATTGGGCCTGGGCCGCCTGGGCCACCACTTGCACGCCCACCACCACGAGCAGTACCGCCAACATCTTTTTCATTCGCCGACCTCCTGGTCCATGGCCTTAAGCGCCTGTCGCGCGGCCTCTTTTTCGGCCTCTTTTTTGCTGCGTCCCGAACCGCTGGCAAGGCGGGTGTCGCCGAGCAAGATGTCCACTGTATACGTTTTGTCGTGGTCGGGACCACAAATCGACGCCACCTGGTAGCGCGGCGTTGGCCCGTGCAATGCCTGGAAATGCTCCTGCAGTTTCGTTTTGACATCGTGGACATGCGGCGATTGCACCACCGCGTTGAGCGCGTCGCAAAACCAAGCCGCCACCACATCTTTGGCGGTGGCCACGCCGGCTTCCAGATACACCGCGCCCACCAGCGCCTCCAGCGCATCGGAGAGGATGGACGCCTTGGTGCGGCCGCCGTTTTTTTCTTCGCCGCGTCCTAAGCGCAACAAACCGCCGATGCCCAGGCGTTCGGCGATGTTCGCCAGCGACACCTCGCTGACCAGTCGCGCGCGGCTGGCCGTCAACACCCCCTCGGCAGCCAGGGGCATCCGCTGCATCAGGGTTTCGGCCACGATCATCCCGAGCACCGCGTCGCCCAAAAATTCGAGCCGCTCGTTGTGCCCCACATCGCTGGGGTGCTCGTTAAAAAAAGAGCGGTGCGTCAGCGCCTCTAGGGGCATCCGGGGATCTCGAAAGCGATACCCGATGGCGAGCGCCGTGCATTCGCAAACGTTTCGTTCGGTAATTTCCACAAATTCTACGGACACACATCACCTTCAAAACAACGGCCCGCCCAGCACACTACCCGCCGGGCGCCGTCCAACTGGGTTTACAGTTACATGGAATGCCCTATAAAGAATGCCATCCGGCACGAGCACAAACGGCAAAAATTATAAATTTGGAGCCACCATGGCGCAAGGCGCAAAAAAAACACCCCTCTTCGCACGGCCGCGCACCTGGATCATCGCGATGCTCGCGGTGGCCGTCGCGGGTTTCGCGATCTCCATCGAGCTCTCCCGCATTCATTACTTCACGCACACCGACCCCGGCTACAATGCCATCTGCGCGCTCAACGACAAGGTAAACTGCGAGCAAGTGGCGCGCTCTCCCTACGCGGTCTTTCTCTTCATGCCCATCTCCTGGTGGGGACTGGCGGCCTACCTCGCCCTCGCCACCATCGCCGCTGCCGCCGGGCGCGTCGGTCGACGCCACCGGGGATTCGGCGCGGGCATCCTCTTTGTCGCGGCCCTGCTGTCCGTGGTGGTGGCGGGCATCCTGGCGTGGATCTCCCACTTCATCATTCAGTCGCTGTGCCTCTTTTGCATGTCGCTGTATTTCGTCAACCTCATCTTGCTCGTCGCCGCCGCACTGCTGCTGCGCGCCCTGCGCCAAAACCCCGTCGCCGCCGTTGTCGCCGATGTGCGCCACCTGTTGCGCCAGCCCGCCCTCATCGCCCTGTTCGCCGCGGTGGCCCTCATCCCTTCCGCCCTGGTGGCCTGGAAACTCCCCGTCTACTGGCAGCACCTGGGCTGGAAAGAGCTACCGGAACTCCCCGCTGGCATCGACCCAAACGGCGCCCACTGGATCGGCGCCACCGATCCCGTGCTCACCATCTACGAGTTCAGCGACTACCAGTGCCCCTACTGCCGCTTCGCCCACAAGAGCGCCCGCACCATGATCACCGCCCACGCCGACAAGGTGCGGCTCGTGCACAAGCACTTCCCCGTGGACGCCGCCTGCAACGAGACCGTCCGCACCACCTTTCACGACCGCGCCTGCGAATTCGCCCTGGCCGCAGAGTGCGCGTCGCAACAAGACCAATTTTGGGCCATGAACGACGCCCTGTTTGCCATTCAAGATCGCGTGCGCCCCGACAAGATCGACCCCGTGTACCTGGCCGAACAACTCGGCCTCGACATGCCGCGCTTCCGGGCTTGCCTCACATCCGCCGAGCCCCTGGCGCGCATCCGGCAAAACGTCGACGAGGGCATTCACCGCAAGGTCCGCGGCACGCCCACCTTTTTTATCGGGGCCCAACCCTACGCCGGCGGCTTCTCGCCCGAGGTGCTGCGAAACGCCTTACAGGTCTACGAGGCGATGTCGCAAGACCGCGCCGCGCCGTAACCCGAGGGACCTGCGCGACCGGCCCAACTTCGTTCAGCTCAGTCTGTCGATGATTTGCGGGGATGGCGCCACTGGCGCGTCGTCGATGTGCCAGGCCGTACGCAGCAACGCTTCGGCTTCGCCTTGGCCGCGGCCGTTGTGGTGCAAGGTGGCCAACACATCGCCAGCCGCGACGGACTGCCCCACCACGGCGTGGAGCACAACCCCGGTGGCCGGATCGATTTGATCTTCGGCGCGTTGGCGGCCCGCCCCGGTGGCCATGGAGGCCATCGCCACGGTGCGCGGTGATACGGCGTGCACCACCCCGGAGCGCTCGGCCACAATTTCGACAACGCTGCGCGCCGCGGGCAGGCGCTCGGGATGCTCGCACACGTCGGCGTCGCCCCCTTGCATCGCCACGCACTGGGCAAAGCGCTCCAGCGCCGCGCCGTTCGAGAGCACCTGCTGCAGTTTCGCTGTGCCCTCGTCGAGAGAGGTCGCCGCCCCGGCCAACAGCAGCATCTCCGCCCCCAAGGCCACGGTGAGCGCCACGGTGTCCGCCGGGCCTTCGCCGCGCAGCACATCAATGGCCTCGCGGGTCTCTAGGGCGTTGCCAACAGTGCGGCCGATGGGCGCGTTCATGTCGGTGAGCAGGGCCGTCACCGCGCACCCCGCCGCGCGACCGATGCCGATGAGCGTTTCGGCCAGCAATGCGGCGCGCTCCTGCGTCGGCATGAACGCACCGGCGCCCACCTTCACGTCGAGCACCAGGCCATCGATGCCCTCGGCGAGTTTTTTGCTCATGATGGACGAGCTGATGAGGGGGATGGACTCCACCGTGCCCGTGACGTCGCGCAGCGCGTAGAGGCGTCGATCCGCCGGGGCCATGTCGTCGGTTTGCCCGATGATGAACAGGCCGATCTCCTCGAGTTGTTGGGCAGCCGCCGGGCGGTCGATGAAAATGTTGTAGCCCGCGATGGCCTCCAGTTTGTCGAGGGTGCCGCCGGTGTGCCCCAAACCGCGGCCCGCGATCATGGGCACCTTGACGCCGCACGCCGCCACCGCCGGTGCGAGGCAGATGGAGATTTTGTCGCCCACGCCGCCGGTGGAGTGCTTGTCCACGACGCGGTAGCGCCCCTGGGGATGCGACAGCACCACCCCCGAGTGCCGCATGGCGTCGGTCCACACCGCGAGCTCCTCTGGGGACATGCCTTGAAAGTACACGGCCATCAGCAGGGCCGAGACTTGGTAATCCGGCAGGGTTTGCTGGGTGACACCGTCGATAATGGCGCGGATCTCCGCAGCGCTCCACGCCTGGCCATCTCGTTTTTTTCGAATGCTTTCAACGATGGAGAAATCCATGCGACGTTGTGACCTCCGTGTTGGGCGGCGCGGTGCCGCGTCGTTGCTGCGTCAGCGATTTTCTTCGTCTACGCGGCGCATGCCCTCAAGCAGCAGCGCTTCGGCAGTGCCCTGGATGACCTTGGTATCGGCGTGAAAGTCCGGGTTGATGGCGAAGTTTCCGTCGCGCATCTTCAACATGGCAAAGAAGGCCTCTTCGCCGCGCAGGTTGTGAAACAAGGCGTTGTAAATTTCGCCATGGACGATGTGAATTTCGCCCGAGTATTTGCCGAAGCTCAGTTTGATTTGGCCGGTGCGGCGCCCGTTGGCGAGCAACTGCACCAGGTCGGGAATGGACATCTCTTTGAGGGATCCCGCCACGCCTCCCGACACGGCCGCGGGTTTGGCGCGCTCGAGGAAGTTTTGTATTTTGGTGGCGACCACCTCGATGGAGGAGGGCTTGACCAGGTAGTCTTGGGCGCTCAACTGAAAGCCCCGGGCGACATCCTCGGCGTTGGTGCGGCTGGTGAAAAAGAAGAAGGGGACGTCCTTGGTTTTGGCCTGCTTGTTTAGGCGGCTCTTCAATTCAAAGCCGTCGAAGGGCTCCAGATCCACCTCGGAGAGCACCATGCTCACCGGGGTTTCGAGCAAGAACTTGATGGCGTCGTCGGCGCGGCGGGCCGTGTGCACTTTAAAGCCCCGGGCGGTGAACTGCATCTCCAGGATGGCGCACTGCTCGGCGTCGGAGTCGAGCACCAGGATGGATTGGGCGCCGGTCAGCAGCTTGCGCTTGATGTCGTCGCCCGACACCACAAAGGCAAAGAGGTCGACCAGGTTGTCGTCGAAGATGCGCGTCTTGTACTTGCGCAGCACCTCGGTGGCTTCTTGGGTGGTGAGCAGCCGCCGGTAGGGGTTGCGCGGGTTCGACGTGAGATCGGCGAAGGTGTCGGCGATGGCCAGGATGCGCGCCCCGCGGGGGATCTCGTTGCGCTTCATGCCGTCGGGGAACCCGCTGCCGTCGAAGCGCTCGTACATGCGGCGCACGGTGTTGACCGTTTCGAGGGGCAGCTTGGCCGATTCAAACAGGCGCACCGGTGTTTCGAAGCGCTTCATGGCGGCCTCGCGGTGTCCTTCCCATTCGGCGACGTTGAACGCAGTGAGGTGGTAGGGGTCGCCCTTGCCGATGTCGTGCAGCAGCGCGCCCAGGGTGATGGCGGCGACATCTGACTGGCTGAGGCCCAGCTTGTTGCACAGCTTCTCGGCAAAGTTCGCGGTGAGCACCGAGTGCCCCGACAGGTTCTCGCGGCTGCTCTCGAGCAGCGACATAAAGACGCGCACCATCTCTAAGGTCATGCCCGTGTCAGCTTGTCCCATGCGCGTCGCCCCGTCGTAGGAGCGCTGCAGATCGTCGGCGTCCAGCGTGCGCTCGCGCGATGCCAAGCCCGCTGAATCGGCCACCGCCGCCACCATGGTGCCTTCGTCGAGGAGGTTGCGTTCGTACACGTCCATCATGCTTTGAAACGCGGCGATGCCATCTTTGTCGACGTTGGCAAATGCGTGGATGTCGCCCTTGTAAAACTTGGCGATGGCCGCCTTGACCGCCGCCGGCCGCGCGACAAACGAGCGCACCTTTAGCGCACCGGAGAAGCGGGCGATGTCGCGCTCAATCGCCGGATCGTTGGGCGCGTGGGTCACCACCGACAGCGTGCGGCTCATGTCGTCGAAGAGGATGGGGAACACCATGTGTTTCACGGCGAAATCCATGGGGATTTTTTCGAGTATCTTTTGCCCGATGTCGGCCTTCTTCAGCTTGGCCGTGGAGACAAATCGCGTGCGATGAATGCCCGCCAACCACTTGATGAGCTCTTCTTCTTCGATGGCGTTGGATTCGATGAGCGCGTCTTCGATGAAACCGCCAAAATTGTGGAAATACTGAATGGCCGCGCGGTGTTGGCCCTCGGAGATGAGCCCTGTTTCCAGCAATCGATCGGCAATTTGGGTGGATGGCGCCATGCTGTTGTCCTCAGTCCTTTTACAATGCCCGTGTCGCGACCCGCAAAAATGGCATCGCAACGCAAAAAAACAATACCCTTATCCCGCCGATAATATGTTTCGCGTCGGATAAGGTCAATCGGAACACCGCACAGAGTGCGCCGTGCCACGCGAGCTTATCGCCACACCGATACCGCAGACAAATATTGGTCAAAAATGAGAATCGCCGCGAAATGGCTAGGGGTCGCAGCGCCAGTTTTCGCCGTCGTTGGCCGGGGTGCCCAACATGTCGAGGCACGCATCATAAACACAGGCCGCCAAAGATGTGTCGCCACCGCAATCCACGTCGAGAAAGCCGCAGCCGCAATCGCAGTCGCCGTCGCCAAACAGCTCCGGTCCGCAGTCCCAATCGGCGCTGGGCACGCAGTAGCGCTTGTGCCCACACACCGGGAGCGGCGCCGCGCAATCCCCGTCATCCTCGCAGTACAAGCTGAGATCGGAGACCTTGAAGACGGTGAACTCATCGATGCACCAGGTCTCGCCCTCGGGGTCCGGCAGCCTCATCTCGCCGAGCGACCACGCCCGCACATCGCGCAGCACCACGTCCAAAATATCGATGACGTAACTTTGGGCCCGGCGCACCTCTGCAGAACCCGCCACCACGGCAAACTCGTCGAGGAAGTCGCCCCCTGCATCGTATTGCACGAGGTGCATCTCAATGCCGGTGAGTACGGAGAGGTCGTAGCTGCCGGGCGGCATATCCAGCGGCACCGCAAGCCATATTTCTACGGTGCGGTCCTGCGTGTCCTTTGTCGAGCCCCAATAAAAGAGCACGGTGTTGGGATCGCCGCGGGTGTTGATGAAGTCTTCGACCAGGGCATCGAGACCGTTGTGGTCGCAGCTAGCGGACGCGTCGGTCTCGGTGTCCGTGTCTGTGCCGGTGTCCGTGTCTGTGCCGGTGTCCGTGTCTGTGCCGGTGTCCGTGTCTGTGCCGGTGTCCGGCGCATCGCCCGAGTCCGAATCCGTGCCGGCTTTCGCATCCGGTATCTCGCCGGTGTCTGGCGCGTCGCCGGTGTCCGTGCCTGGATGCTTGTCATCGGAGGTCACAGGCGGCGGCGTAACGATATCCGGCGCCACACCCTTGAGGGGCACGTCGTCGCTGCATCCAAGCGCCAGACACCCGCCCCAAAACAGCACCAACCCGCACATTGTCCATTGCTTCGTCATCGCCCCACTCCTTTTGTTTGGAATGCCGTAATCGTAAATCTCCGAAAAACAGCGGTCAATTTCAAAACACCCGCGCCCCCGCGCCCCGCCGAAAAACACCGCCTGTTTCCCCCCATTTTGGCACCCCCGGCGTAGGGATGTTTCACGACATAAAAAATCCGCCGGGCGATCCGTTCATTTGAGACGGCGTGAAAATGGAGCGTTCAGAGTGATTCGGGACGGATTCGGGACGG